>CAMCRO010000043.1 GCA_945877265.1 Rickettsia typhi
TAGTGGCATTATCCCAGCCTAGAATACTTAGTGCATTTTTCAACTTTTTAACTTTGACAATTATTTTTTGCAGCTCTAGATAATGCATAATTTGGCCTAATTAATTAATATTAAAAATCTAATATATTCTGTATTTCGTCCTTCAAAGAAGTAATAAGATTAATGTCACTTCCTCCTGCTTGTGCAATTTTAGGTGTACCTCCCCCTCCACTTCCTCCAAGCTTTTTAGAAACAAAATTTGCAATCTCATTTGCACCTTTTAATGCTGCCGCTTCGATGCCGCAGGCCACAACTATAGAAATTTTTCCTTCATTAGCAGCAACATACACGATCGATAAATCGCTATATTTATTTGCAACATTTTCAGAAACAGCTCTTAGGGCCTTTGCATCCGCACTTGCAACTGTTTTTAATAACAGTCTGATATTCTTGTGTTTTATCGCGCCCCTTTCAATCTCTTCATCAGAAATATTAAGCTCTGCCATTTTAAGATCATAAACTTCTTTTTCTAATTTCTTTTTAGTGTCAATCAATTCTAAGATCTTGTCATAACTTTCTGATTTACTTGCTTTTAATACATCTGCGATTTTAGATGCGTTATTCTCAAGTTCTCTCAAAGCATCAATTACCGAGAAAGAAGTAATCGCTTCAATTCTGCGCACTCCTGCAGCAATCGCAGATTCAGAAGTAATTTTAATAAGACCAATATCCCCAGTTCTATGTACGTGAGTTCCACCACAAAGTTCTATAGAATAAGAATCTTCTTCTCCGTCAACCCCCATAGAAACAACTCTAACTTCGCTATCATATTTCTCTCCAAATAGAGCCATAGCACCGCTTTTGATAGCATCTTCTACCGGCATAATTTTTGTTATCACCTCAGAGTTTTGAAGTATAATTTGATTAGCTAAATTTTCTATTTGCACAATTTCTTCTTGCGAAATTGCTCTTGGGTGGCTTATATCAAAACGCAATTTATCTTGCGCCACTAAAGAGCCTTTTTGGGCTATATGGTGGCCTAGTACTTTCCTGAGAACTGCGTGTAAGATATGAGTCGCCGAATGGTTAGCTCTAAGTTTATTACGATATTCTTGATCAAATTTTAATTTTACTATATCGCCTTTTTTCAAAGCTCCCGACTCTATCTTACAAATATGCCCGATAATTCCGCCTAAAAATTTCTTTGTATCAACTACCTTAATATTGCAAGAAGAAGAAATAATAGACCCTATATCCCCCATCTGCCCACCAGACTCACCATAAAACGGAGTTTGGTTAGTAATAACTACACACTCCTTGCCGCTATCAACACTAGAAACTAAACTACCATTTTGAACAATTTCAATCACAGAGCCTTCAGCTTCATGCAAGGCATAACCCAGGAATTCGGTGCTTCCATGCTCTTCTTTAATATCAAACCATAAGCTATCAGTTTTAGACTCTCCTGAGCCAGCCCAACTTGCTCTAGCGCGCTCTTTTTGCTCTTCCATGCATTGATTAAAACGATCGTTATCCACGCCGACTTTACGTTTTTTCAAAACATCTTCTGTTAAATCCAGAGGAAAACCATAAGTATCATATAATTTAAATGCCACGTCTCCGCTGAGCTTTCCTCCACTTGCAAGATCTCTTGATTCTTCGTCCAATAATTTTAGACCTCTTTCTAAAGTGCCTTTAAATCTTTCTTCCTCTAATTTTAAAATTTCTGAAACAAAGCTTTCTGCTCTTTTTAGCTCTGGATAAGCATCACCCATCAGGCTCACAAGCTGAGGCAACAACCTATAAAGCAAAGGCTCTTTTGCACCAAGCTGATATGCATGTCTCATTGCGCGGCGCATTATTCTCCTAAGAACATACCCCCTACCCTCATTAGACGGCATAATTCCGTCAGCAATTAAAAATGCTGAAGATCTTAAATGGTCAGAAATAACTCTATGGGAAAATCTAGCTTCTCCTTCGCTTTTTTTACCAGTTAGATCCTCAGAAACTCTAATAAGTGATTTAAATAAGTCTATATCATAATTATCATGAACATTTTGCAATACAGCAGCTATTCTCTCAAGCCCCATGCCAGTATCGATGGATTTTTGTGGAAGATCAATTCTAGTATCTTTATCAACTTGCTCATATTGCATAAAGACCATATTCCAAATTTCTATAAAGCGATCCCCATCTTCTTCCGGAGTTCCTGGAAGCCCACCAGGAATATGATCTCCATGGTCAAAAAATATTTCGGAACATGGACCGCAAGGCCCAGTCTCACCCATAGACCAAAAATTGTCATTTGTTTTAATTCTAATTATACGGTCGTCTGAGAATCCAGCTATCTTCTTCCAATAATTAGCCGCTTCGTCATCAGTATGATAAACTGTTGCATATAATCTTTTTTTATCTAAGCCAAAATTTTTGGTCAGTAAATCCCAAGCATAAGATATAGCTTGTTCTTTGAAATAATCGCCGAATGAAAAATTTCCTAGCATCTCGAAAAAAGTATGGTGCCTTGCAGTATATCCAACATTTTCGAGGTCATTATGTTTTCCACCAGCTCGCACAGATTTCTGGCTTGTTGTTGCTCGTTTGTAATCACGCTTTTCAACTCCAGTAAATACATTTTTAAATTGTACCATACCAGAATTAACAAACATCATTGTAGGATCATTATGTGGTATTAATGGGCTCGATGGAATATGTCGATGATTATTTTTTACAAAAAAATCTATAAACTCATTTCTAATAGACAAAACAGAATTCTGCATAAAACCTCAAAACGATCAGAACTTTCAATAATGATTTTTCCAAACAGAATATAAATATTACTGCTCAGCTTCAAACAACTTAAGAACATCAAAACTACTCAATTTATGGCTAAATTACAATAGGATTTTAAAAGCAAATTTAGTTTTATCTTAAAGCTATTGTTACCTTAAATAATCGGGCATAGAATAGTGTAAAAATTGGTATTGGAATGCAAAAGCAGAACCTCACATTTGATAAAATCAGCAACTTCATATATGAAAAAATAACAAGCTCTAGATTATTTTTCATTCTAGGAGATAAGGGCCTGGAGGTTCTATACTATAAAAACAAAATTTTTATAGAAGGATATTTTGCAGAAAAAGATAAAATCAACGACGATGTAGAATTTGAGAAATTCATCTCTAAATATAAAAAATCTGATGCCAAATTAATTTTAAACTCGCCAGACACGACTTTACAACACGAGTCGCTCACAGTAATCGGAGGCCTCGGAAAAACGAACCCAATAGAAAAATTCTGCGAATCTCATTTTCATAGCAGTGATCTTTATACTTATAAAGTTTATTCCATAATTAACGGAGAAGCAGACTTATGGAAAGCAGTGATAATGTGGACCCCCATAACTCCGGTAATAGAAAGATGCCTGTTTCTTCTTAAAGAAAATGGAATAGATCTTGCTGGTGTTTATTTTTATAGCTTCGCAATGCAACCTATAGCAAGCAAAGTAGCGAGTAGTAATGCCTTGGTTTTAGGCGATTATATATATTCTGCTGTCACAGCTTCTAAAAATCTTGGAATCCATATAAGTATTAATCATGGGAATAATATTTTATTTTCAACATTATGCGAATATCCTTTGGATAAAACTAATGAATATGTCCAGGGAGTGATAGAGCAAAATCTTGCTGATAGTTGGCTAAAATTCAAGTCTTATATAGAACAAAATCAGCTTAAAAAAATCAATATTTTCCTTTTACCACAATATTTAAGATCTTTGCTAGAAGCTCAAACTTATGAAGTAGAAAAATCTATATATGCTGATTGTATAGAAGAGGTAGAAGGACAAGTTTGTGATAGCCAGCAATTTTTAAAATATTTTACTCAAATCGAACAGCCTCAAGCCTTTAGCTCGGAATTAAAGTCCTATTATAGATATCATATTATTAACAATGTATTTTTTAAAATTACATATGGGGCATTATTATTACTAACTCTCTATGCAGCAAAACTACAAATCAAGACTATTTTAATAGAAAAAGACACCTCTAAAACTTATAAAAACTATTTTAAAACAACAGAAGACATAAGGTTAAAATCTCAGAATTTTCCTAATATTTCAAATGTAGCGCAATTAGCAGATTTATATAATCTTCAATTGCACTTAAAACAAAAAATACCTCTTCCTTTTGAATATATGGAAGATCTAGTCAATTTAACTAAAGATAGCGGAAAAATCATGAAATTATCTTGGGATATGGATACTCAAGATACTCGCAATACATTTATTATTAATTGCTATATGGTTTTTGAAATCATAGGGGATAAAGACCCGTTATCTTCCCTTCAAAGTACAACAGAGAAGCTGAAAACTAAATACCCAGCTCTCGCTGTGACAACCCAGCGCATGACTTCAGAAGAAAATATTGCTGGTATAAATGCCAAATCTATAAGTGTGAAAATAACACTCGCAGGAGAGGAAAAATGATTATCAACCAAATGACTTTAAGAATTAAAAATATTATATTTTTTAAAACAGTATGTGTTTTTTTTGGATATGTAATAATTAGTTATACTATTAACACTGTTTCAGCCAATCTAGCTTCTTTAAATCTCCAAAAACTCAAAGCAGTTGAAATGCTTTCAGAAGCAGAAGAAAGGCTCACAGCATTAGATAATAAAAATAATGAACTAACTGAAGCAATAACTAAATATACATCCCTAAAAACATCTTCACAAAAATATGCTGAATGTTTTGATAAATTTGAATATCAAAAAAATATCAAAAATGTAGAAAAAAAATTTAAATTAAGCCCGCCTTCTGAGATATACATATCTTCGGCTTCTGCTCCAAAGAAGAATCAACCAACTAGAACGGTTTCATTAAAAACCACATTAGCAAAGATTAGTTTTAGTTTAGATACTATCCAGGATGCTATCAATTTTGCAAAAGAAGTATATAGTGCGTCACCTCAATATACTATTATTCGCAGTTTAAATATAGAAACTCACGACTCCATCACTCCGAACATAGCAAAATTGTTAGATAGCTCTAATGATATAGATTTAATTTCCTCGGAACTCGCTATGGAAGTTAGGGAAATAGATTTAAATGTCAAATAATCAGATTATTTTTTTAACTTCTATAATAAATTTATATAAGGAAAGGATAGAATTTTATTTATCAGAAAATCTAAATGAACAAATTATCCAAACGTTAGCAAATATCTTAGCTCTGCACTATAACACAGAAAACACAAATATTAACCATACAGAATCTGCTAATATTTGCTGTATTAAATTAAAAAAATATCTTAACTACAGAGTTATAACAGAAACAGATTTTACTATTGCTTTAGAATTATTTGCAATTGCTATTGCTGAAGATTTCAACGATGAGCAAGATTTACTATCGAGTCAAAAGCAAGCTATAATAAACAGAATTACAGCAGAATTATGGGAAGACGCAGCAAGTGATGACTTTTTAGATTTTATTGAATTTCTTCTCACACACAAAGATTCTAATAAAATAATTAATTATATTTCCTCGAATAAAAAACGTGCTACTGAGATTATCTCTAAAAGTCTAAAAGCAAATTCATCTATTAAAAAAACCGATTTATACAATGAATTAGGAAATTTATTCTCGGAGGAAGCAAAAAATGCGAAGCCTAGTATTTTTGGTTCCGTAACAAAAACAGCCTATAGTGTAGTTTTATCGATAGGAATAATATATGCTAGTATTTCAGCTTTGAGCATCATGGCTCCAATAGGCCTTCTTCCTATTGCTTTTATGAGCTTCAAAACCCTTTCAAAGCAAGCAGATAGCATCTCACATCATCTTAAAACCCAAACAGATAAGCTTCTAGAACATAATGATGATATACCTGAAAAAATTCAAAAAGTTACAGAGCTTGCCCGCACTCAAAACACAAGAATGATAGATCCATCCGTACTAAAAGAAGCTAGCAATATTCTTGAAAAATTAGGCCCCTTGCAAGATGCTAATATTAAGGTAAAAAAAGAACATACCAAAGAAGTCATAAGCCAAGCAGAAGCCATAAAGAAAAAGATCGACTCTCGGCAATATTAATACATAATATTATTAATAACCTATTTTAAACAAACTTAAATCGCAGATGAATTTTAGAATTATTAAAAAACTTTCTGACTCAACCATCAATCGAATTGCAGCTGGAGAAGTTGTGGAAAGGCCAGCTTCTGTAATTAAAGAATTATTAGAAAATTCTATCGACGCTGGAGCTACAAATATTTCCATTAAAATTGAAACATCTGGAAAAAATCTCATCTCCATTGCAGATGATGGAATTGGAATGACAAAAGAAGAGATGTTACTTGCTCTTCAAAGGCACACAACATCTAAATTAGATGAAGATGATATAACAAATATTCAATATTTTGGATTCCGCGGGGAAGCCTTACCCTCAATTGCTTCTGTAAGCAACATGAGTATCTTTTCCAGAAAATCAGGTCAAAACGAAGGATACCATATCAAAATATCAGGTGGTACAGTTCAAGAAATCAACAAAAAAAGCATGAATGTAGGAACAAAAATAGAAGTAAGAGATTTATTTTTTGCAACACCAGCTAGGCTTAAATTTTTAAAAAGCGATAGAACAGAACAAGCCGCATGCTTTGATATTGTAAAAAACATAGCACTTGCCTATCCCGCAATATCTTTTTCTTTAAGCGCCGATGAAAAATAAATATTTATAGTCAAAAAAACTTCAAATAGCGAGGAAAGATTTACAGAAATATTTGGCAATCAATTTCTGAATAATGCAGCCCTCATAAATTTAGATACAGGCACCTATAAAATTAATGGCTATTCTTCTATTCCAACATATAATCGTGCCACCTCAACTGAGCAGCATCTCTTTGTAAATAATAGATATATAAAAGATAAGCTTCTGAATTTAGCAATTAAAATTGCTTATCAGGATTATTTATCGAGAGATAGGCATCCAGTTTCTATAATTTTTATTGAAACAATTCCTCAATATGTGGATGTGAATGTTCATCCTTCTAAAACCGAAATAAGATTTAGAGAAAGCAATGAAATTAAAGCACTTCTTATAAGTGCTATCAAGGATGCTTTATTCAGGTCCAGCCATCAAACAAGCTCTCATCTCTCAGACATACTTATATCAAGCAGCAAGCCTGATATTATCAACGAAGAAAAAAGCACATTAAAATCTTATAATTCTAAAAGCTATTACCCACAGCAAATAACAACTCCCAAATATTCTTATAATCCTTCTAATGAAAAAATAATAAATTTTTTATCTAAAGAAGCTCCGATAACAAAAGCAGAGAATATTCCCGAAGAATTTGTTATTGAAAATTCTAAATTCAGGCTAGGTGCTGCTATATGCCAAATACATAATAGCTATATTATCTCTCAAACGGAAGATGGCATCATAGTAACGGATCAGCACGCAGCTCATGAACGTCTAGTATACGAAGATTTAAAGAAAGAATTGCTCCAAAATAACATTCCTTCTCAACGAATGATAATTCCTGTGATAGTAGAGCTGCAAAGTGAATATCTCGCAGATTGCATAAATTCTAAAGCGGATTATTTAGCTAAATTTGGCTTAGTGATACAAAAATTTGGTGTAAAATCTATTGCAGTAAGAGAGATACCATCAATTTTGGGAGATTTTGATGTTGAAAAATTAATTTATGATCTAGCTGATAATTTTAAAGATCTAGGCGAAAATATAGCTCTTCAAGAGTTAATAGAGCATGTCACAGAAACTTATGCTTGCCACTATTCCATTAGGGCAGGCAAGGCAATGAATATAAACGAAATGAATGATTTATTAAGAAAAATGGAGGATACACCATTTTCAGGTCAATGTAATCATGGCAGGCCCACTTATGTTGCATTAAAACTAACAGATATAGAAAAATTATTTGGGAGAAGATGAGATGTTTAAAAAAGTTGCAGTAATAGGAGCAGGAGTAATGGGCAGCGGAATAGCAGCTCAAATAGCCAACAATAATATTGAGGTTTTATTATATGATCTAGAAGATGATAAAGGAAACCTTATTGCAACTCAGGCTATAGATAAATTACTTAACTCCCCATCCTCTCCATTAACTCATCAATCTATAGCAGGATTCATAAGACCCTTAAGTTTAAAATCTCATCTATCTGAATTAAAAGACTGCGATTTGGTAATAGAAGCGATAATAGAAAATTTAGCAACAAAACAACAATTCTACAATGAAGCTGCAAAATATTTAAGAAAAGATGCAGTGCTTGCTTCTAACACATCAACATTTCAATTATCTCAGCTAAAATCTAACTTGGATAGTGATATTGCAAACAAGCTAGTAATTTGCCATTTTTTCAACCCACCGCGCTTTATGAGGTTGCTTGAGCTTATCCCTGGCACTATGCAAACAATACAGTTAAATAATTTAATTAACTTTTTAACTCATCAAATCGGGAAAAATGTAATTATTTGTAAAGATCAACCTGGTTTTATTGCTAATAGGCTTGGTTGTTTTTTAATGGAGCTAGTATTGCAAGAAGCGATAAAAGCTAAAAGAAATATAGTAGAAATAGATTATATCTTTTCTAATTTCCTAGGATTTCCATCAACAGGGATATTTGGCTTATATGATCTTATAGGCCTTGATGTAATGAGCTTTATTACAAATTCTCTTAAGTCATCTCTTAATCCAGAAGATGATTTTATGAAAATTGCTAAAATAATCCCTGAGATCACCTCAATGATAGAAAATGGATATAAAGGAAGAAAAGGCAAAGGTGGTTTTTATAAGATCGAGTTAGATAATAAAGGCAATAAAATCAAGCACAATCTTAATCTCAGCAATTTTCAATATGAGGAATTGAAACCATATAAATCTGGACATAATTCTTTAGAGGATTTTTTAGCTTCTAAAACTGAACTAGCAGGTTTTATTTCTTCAATTTTAGAGAGATTTTTTTCTTATATACTTTCGATTCATCGTGATATTGCCGAAAATATTTATGATATCGATAAAGCAATGCAGCTAGGCTATGCTTGGAAATGCGGCCCTTTTGAGTTAATGGAGAAACATAATTTAATTCCAAGTAAATATCAGCAAGATTTTTTAGAGCTAAAAATAGATAATAGTAAATTTGGGATTAAACCAAAATCTTTAAGCAATTTAATATCAAAAAATTCTCTCACACCTATTTTAGAGTCAGGCTCATGTAAAATTTGGCAGCTAAAATCAAATAAAATATGCTTTCAGATAACTTCTCGTATGAATGTGCTGAATCCCGATATATTTTCTAATTTAATAAAAGCAGTTGATATTGCAGAAAGCTATATAGCTGATCTTATTATATATTCAGATTTTGAACATTTCTCTGCAGGAGCTGATTTAAAAACTTTTTATAATTATTTAATGGCAGATAATTTTGATTCTATAGAGGAGTTTTTATCTCTAGGCCAGCAAGCAATGCTAAAAATCAAGTATGCTAAAATCCCAGTTATATCTTGCGCCCGAGGAGTTGCTCTTGGAGGCGGCTGTGAGATTCTTTTGCATTCTGATCATATTATTGCACACCAAGATTTATCTTCAGGTTTAGTTGAATCTTCAATAGGTCTTATTCCTGGCTGGGGTGGATTAAAAGAACTTCTTTTAGCTTCAGATAATATACCTAACGCGCTGGGTTTGATTTTGAGCCATTATAAATCTTCTTCTGCATTGGATTTCATGCGTGCATTTCATATCAAAAATCTTCATTCAGTAGCCAATATAGATGATTTGTTAGATATAGCTTTAAATAATCGATTTGAGAAAAAAGTAGATGAAAGAAAATCCATTGCTATCGAGCAAAACCTAGAAATAGATATTAACATATATCCTCCAGAGGTCCAAAATATCGCACGCATGCTCCTCCAAAAACTAAAAGGAAAATTAACTGAGGAAGATTTGCTAGATATAGAAAGAGAGATTTTTGTAGGTTTGCTCAAAACAGATTATGCCAAAAATAAAATCAGTGGTTTTATTTAATATATATTGTGAGCTATCAAGCTCAGCTGTCACTCCTGGGCAAACTATATATCTCAATTCGGTTGAGTCTCAGCATCAGCGAGGATGGCATCTTGAGTAATTTCGTCATCCTGAACTTGATTCCACTAGTGTCCGGGATAAATTTATCATTAGAAAGCTCCGAAGCAAATTTGGTATTTTTCATTCAAGCTTGTGTGCTT
>CAMCRO010000044.1 GCA_945877265.1 Rickettsia typhi
CCTTAGGCCTTTTTCCTAAGTTCTTACGTGGGTAAATATGGCCTTCTTTTTTATGTCTAAGCCACCACCTATTCACCGTAGCTTTGTTTAAGTTGAATATTTGAGTCGCTAATTTTTGCGTCTTACCTTGCTCAATAAATTCTATTACCTTCTTACGTAGATCTATACTATATGCTTGCATTCTTTCTTCTAAATCTATCTCATACTATACGCTAACTCAACTTAATTCACTATAGATCCCGGATCGAGTCCGGGATGAGTTTTATGGTCTTGTCCTGCAGCTGGTGCGGGATGACTAGAGCTTCTTAGTTGAAATATTTTCGCTCGCTAACTACAGGTTTAGAAAGGTCAGAAGACGCTGCAATAGAGGCTTCTTCAAGCTTTTTGCTGGCTCCTTTTTCTGAATTTCTTCCCTCGCGTTTTGGTTCCCTCGCATTTCTTTCTTCTTTTCCATGCTCAGGAGTTTTTTTTTCTGTCGGCGCTGTATCAGTAGACTCACCTAAAGTTGCTTTTATGCTCACTTTAATTTTGCCTTTTTCAAATCCAATGATTTTAACTTTTACTTTTTCACCAACTGTTAAATGGTCTGCAATTGAAGCGATTCTTTCTTTGCTCACTTCGCTGATATGCAGGAATCCATCTTTACCACCTGGGATATTAACAAAAGCACCAGATTCAAGAATTTTTACAATTGTGCCTTCAACAATCTCTCCAACTTCAGGCTCGAAAGTGATGAGCTTGATTCTAGCAAGAGCTATATCAATTTTATCCTGGCCGATTGCAGAAACCTGAACTAGGCCATCATCGCTAATATCAATTTTAGCTCCGCTTACTTCGCAAATTTCTTTAATAACTTTTCCGCCTGGACCGATTAATTCACGAATTTTGTCTTTATCAATTTGGATTTTAACAATCTGAGGAGCATGCTTGCTTAAAGCACCACTATGCTCTGTAATTGCGCTAGACATTTTGCCAAGAATATGTTCTCTGCCTTTTTTTGCTTGAGCTAAAGCAATTTTCATAATCTCAAAATTAATGCCCGCAACTTTAATATCCATCTGAAGCGCTGTGATACCATCTTTAGTTCCAGCAACTTTGAAATCCATATCACCTAAGTGATCTTCATCTGCCATGATATCTGAGAGAACAATGTAATCATCTTTTTCTTTAATAAGTCCCATTGCAATTCCTGCAACAGGAGATTTTAAAGGAACGCCAGCATTCATAAGCGCCATGCTAGCTCCGCAAACAGTCGCCATTGAAGATGAACCATTAGATTCAGTAATTTCAGAGACAACTCTGAAAGAATATGGGAATTCTTCTTTTGTAGGAAGCATTGGGTTGATAGATCTCCAAGCAAGCTTTCCATGACCGATTTCTCTTCGCCCTGGTGCTTTGAAAGGGGTATGTTCACCAACAGAATATGGAGGAAAAATATAATTTAACATAAATCTTTCTTTTCCTTCAGCATCCAAGCTTTCATACATTTGCTCATCTTGGCCTGTGCCAAGTGTAACAGCAATAAGACCTTGTGTTTCGCCTCTTGTGAATAAGCTTGAACCATGAGCTCTTGGAAGGATTCCTATCTCACATTCAATTGGCCTAATTTCTTCTGCTTTTCTATTATCTATTCTCACTTTTTTAGATAAAATCGCTTCTCTTACAATACGAGATTTCACTTCTTCAAAAGCAATGCCCAATTTAAGAGCGCCATATTCTTCTTCATATTTTTGCCTTAGTGGCTCATAAATCATATCAAGTTTGCCATACCTAACTCTTTTTTCAATAATATGGTAAGCTTCTTCAATTTCTTTTCCAGAATCTTTAATAATATTTTCTATCAGATTTTCAATTCCTAGATCTGGCAATGCCCATTTTGTTTTTCCGACTTCTTTAGCAAGTTCTTCGATCATCTCTATCACTGGCTGCATAGCTGAATGGCCAAATTCAACTGCGTCTAACATTTGCGTTTCAGAGAGTTCATGAGCTTCAGATTCAACCATCATTACAGAAGTGTTTGTACCTGCAACTACCAAATCTAATTTAGAACTAGCTAAAATTTCATGAGAAGGGTTAAGAATAAATTCACCATCCACAAAGCCAACTTTTGCAGCAGCTATAACGCTTGTGTAAGGCACGCCTGAAATTGCAAGAGCAGCTGATGCTCCTATCATCGCAAGTATATCAGAGCAATATCTTGGATCATGAGAAAGGACTGTGCAGATAACCTGAGTTTCGTTGAAAAAACCAGGATGAAATAAAGGACGAATTGGCCTATCTATTAACCTTGAAACTAAAACTTCACGCTCAGATGCTCTTCCTTCTCTTTTATGGAAGCCACCTGGAATTTTTCCAGCTGCAAAAGCCATTTCTCTATAATGAACTGTAAGAGGGAAGAATGTCATATCTGGTTTTGCTTCTTTTGCGCTCACTGCAGTGCAAAGCACAACGGTGTCGCCCATACAAACAAGAACAGCACCATCTGCTTGTCTTGCTATCTTGCCTGTTTTTAATTGAAGCATTCCTGTGCCCCAATTGATTTCTTTTATAATTTCTTTAAACATATAATCTTATTTTTAATTTTTATTTTTTACAAATTTTGTTCGGCAAATATATTAATATTCTAACAAAAAGAAATATTAGAATTTGCCAATATAAAGAAAAACCCAGCTGAGCTGGGTTTTATTTATTTTCTGATACCTAGTCGCCCAATTAGTGCTGTGTATCTATCTATATCCCTATCTTTTAAATAATTAAGCAACCTTCTTCTGCGGCCAACTAGCATAAGTAGACCTCTTCTAGAATGGAAATCTTTATGATTAGCTTTGCAATGTTCTGTTAGATTTAAGATTCTTTCTGTAAGTACAGCGCATTGTACTTCAACAGAGCCAGTGTCATTTTCTTTTGTTGCGTAATTTTTAATTAATTCTTGTTTTTTTTCTTGTGTAACCGACATCTCATTCTCCTATAAATTAAATACTCGTTTAATGATAAAAAACCCATCTTCAATTTTTCCTATGGCAAGCAAAGCTGATTCATTAAAAATGGCACATATCTGGTTAGAATAACCACCTAGATATATTTTTTGCCCATTGCGAATCCGCAAGGCCATATCCTCTTCCACGTTAATAACCAGGATGTCGTCCAGCACGAAATTAACAGGTAGAAATTGTTTATGGATATGTTGCAAATTATTTTGCGAGTCTTCAGCGGGAGCGAGATAAACCGCATTGCGGTAATCAAATTTCCCAACAGAAAGACGTCGCAATTCTATCACATGTGCAAGATTTTGCAAGCTAAAAGCTATATCTTCTGCAAGAGACCTAATATAGGTTCCTTTAGAGCATTCAGCCAGAAATTTAGCCTGCTGGGTTTTTTTATTAAACTCTAAAAGCTCTAATCTATATATTGTTATTTGCCTCTTGGGCATTTCAACTTCTATATTTTGATGAGCATATTTATATGCTCTTACTCCATTGATTTTGATCGCAGAGAAGCTAGAAGGGGTTTGAGTTATTTCTCCTATAAATTGCGGAAGAATATTCTCTATATCTTCTTTTGTAAGATTTGTTTCACATTTTCCAATTTCTTCTCCTGCTAAATCGCCAGAAGAAGTTTGCACTCCAAATTGAGCTGTAAATTCATATTGTTTTTTAGCATCCACCAGCATTTCTGTGAGTTTTGTGGCTTCTCCAATTGCAATAGGCAAAACGCCTTCTGCAAGAGGGTCTAACGTGCCGGCATGGCCAGTTTTTTGACCTTTTAAGAGCTTTTTGACTATCGCAACAATTTTTGCAGAGCTGAAATTTTTCGGTTTATATATATTAAGCCAGCCATTAATTGGTTTATTCATATACCATTTCCCATTTAAAACGATACATATGGAATTTAGCGAGTCTCACTTGTGCTCACGTACTATACGCTGCGCAAGTTCGCTCTAAAATCCATATGTCTTATTTTAAAGCGAAAATAGTATTATACTTCTTAAAAATCAGTGCGAAAGATGAAATTCTCGCTATATTAAGGCCTAAGTAAAATAAAGCAATAATTTGAAAATAATATGTCTGAGCTTCTTCTTGGAAAAAATGTAGATTATAATATCAGGTATAATCCTGATCTTTTATTCCCTATAGCCCGTGAGAAAAATAGAAAGCTGTTATCTAATTTATCTTGGAAAGATGGATTTGATATTTGGAACTGTTATGAAGTTTCTTGGCTAGATAATCATGATAAACCACAAATAAGGATTCTGGAATTATATGTTCCCGCTACTTCTGCTTATATATTTGAGTCTAAATCTTTAAAGCTTTATCTTTATTCTCTAAATGACGAAAAATTTGAAAGCGAGGAGCAAGCGCTCAAGGTTATAAAGAAAGATTTAGAAAATATTGTGAAAGCAGAAATTTCTCTTATAGCCAGAAGCCTAGATTATTTTAATGATAAAGGATTTTTTGCTGCATCATCTGTTTGCATAGATAGTTTTGAAATAGATGAAATAAAACCATCGCCTACTTCCTCTATTATTAAAATTCAAGATAAGAAAGAGGTAGAAGAAAAATTATATAGTCATTTACTAAGGTCTAATTGCCTTATTACACACCAGCCAGATTGGGGGAGTGTGTTTATTTCTTATAAAGGTGCAAAAATTGACCGAAATTCTCTTCTTTCTTACATATTATCCTTTAGAAATCACAGTGAATTTCATGAACATTGCGTTGAGAGAATTTATTCTGATATAATGGAGGCTGCAAGTCCTTACGAGCTTACAGTATATGCAAGATATACAAGAAGAGGCGGCATAGATATTAACCCAATTAGATCTAGCAAGCCTGTTCAAGATTTAGAATCATTAAATATCAGATTGGCACGTCAATGAAAATAGTTACATGGAATATTAACTCTATTCGCTTCCGGATGGAATCTGTTGCGAAATTTTCAGAAGAGCATAATCCGGACGTTATATTGCTGCAAGAAACAAAGGTCGAAAATCATCTATTCCCTTCTGAAGAATGCAGAAAATTAGGTTTTCCTTATTTATATTATGAAGGAGAGAAATCTTATAACGGAGTTGCGATTTTGAGTAAATTGCCTTTTGAAGATCAATTTTCTCTTAATTTTATCAATGAACATAAAAGGCATGTGGCTGTTAGGATTGGAGATGTAGAGATACATAATTTTTATGCGCCTGCTGGGGGTGATATACCTGATATTGAGCTTAACCCTAAATTTGACCATAAGCTTAAATATTTCGCTGAAATGAATAAATGGTTTAGAGAAAATAGGCACTCAAAGCAACAAATTATCTTGGCTGGTGATTTAAATATAGCGCCATTAGAGCATGATGTTTGGTCTAGCAAACAGCTGCGGAATGAAGTTAGCCACACGGATATAGAGCGAAAGTTAATGATGGATATCATTAAGGATTTTACCTGGAGTGATATTGCACGGGAATTTGTGCCAATTGAGCAAAAACTATATTCTTGGTGGAGCTATAGAAATATTGACTGGGCAAAATCTAACAGGGGTAGAAGGCTAGATCATGTTTGGTTGAGTGCAGGACTTAGTGGCAAATGCTCGGAATTTTCTATAATAAAAGAGACGCGGTCATACGAAAAGCCGTCTGACCATGTCCCTGTTATGATAAGGATAAAATAGATCTAACTTTTGAATTAGATCTATTTTTAATTATATAACTCTATTTTCTTAGAGATTATCATTAAGTTTTAAATCAAGAGCATAGTATTATGCACAATCAGAACTAGAAAAATGGACTGCAAGGTCTGGATTCTCTCCTAGTAAATCTGCTCTTATATCTGGGTTGTGTCGCGCAAGATCTATAAGTGCTAGCATTTCATAATCTATGCCTCCGACTTCACCAGCTCCGGCCTCATCAGCGGCGCCTACCATAGGTTTTTCGTGATCGTCTTTACTTTCGCCGTCATCATATACAGGTGCTGGATGAGCCGATGCTGCGCCTAACATTGCTGCTCCAGCGCCAGCAACGCCTTCTGCAGTTTCTCCATGAGGAAGGCTCTCATGCATAAAGCTTATATCGCTATGACCGTAGCTTAAAAAATCACCTTTTGAGGATAGATAACCTTCTTTTTCGCTGGTTTGTGTGTATGTTTCAAGCACAACCTTTCTTCTATCAGCACTATATGCAAATTTTTCGATAGTATGCTGATAAGTTCCATCTGGTAATTTTGTGGGGTATCCGCTTGTGCTATATACTTCTGTGCCATCTGCTAGTGCATCATGGTGCGCGCCAAGCTGAAGCAATTTATATAATTCTAGATTCGGTATAGACTTAGCTGGTAAAAAGTCTATTGTTGCTTTAAATCCGCCAGCATTATTAGGATATTCAGATTCAACATTCAAAGCTTTTGTGGAGCTCCATAAACCAGTTTTTGTTTGAGTTTCTAAATCATATTCTTCTTTTATGATTCTAACACCTTCGCACCAATTATCTCCTCCAATTGTTTGACCTTGTTCATTTAAAAGGTCCCTTGACATATGGCAAATTTTGCCATCTCTATCGCGCGCTTGATTCCAGTGAAGAGATAAATGATATTGATCAAATACATATTTTAATAGGTCATTAGCTTTTTGTTTAGCAGATTGATCTGAAGCTTTACTTCCATCTCCCCACTGAATTGTAAAGTTGTTATAGCAACCATTATCAGATAAAATTGAAATATCATCCCTGCTTTTGATACCAGGTCCACGTTTCACTGACTTAACTTCTCTGCCACATAGTAAGTCAGCCAAACCTTTTGGCAACTCAATTTTGTAACAAAAATTCATGATGTTTTCTCCTTTATATTAAAAAATGCTTCTCTAGTAAGAGTAACGTGGAGTTATGATATTAAAAATATTAAAAATTGTCAAGTTTGTGTTAATAGAATATATCGTTTTTTAAGATTTTAATACTCAAATCAGATTGATTTATATTTATCTAAGGCAATTGGTATTTTAAAGTATGGGTACATAATAGAGAAGCTCGTATGTAAAATAATAAGCGTAATTTTTACTTTTTAATTCCTATATATATGTCGAGAATAGTATTTTGTGGGTCTAGACTTCTTTCATCATAAATTTCAAAATCCGCAATATAAGCTCTCTCTCCACCAAAATCGCTAGAATTCATAGACCATATATTTTGCCACATGCTGATACACGTTTGAGGCATTGGGCCGGGATCCGTGGTAAATTTTGTGTAAATTTGATTTTGTATTATCATATTCTCGAAATTTTCAGGGGCTTGCGCAAAATCTACTACTTCTTCGCCTACAAAATATTTATAATTTCCTGTGTGATCGCTTTCATAATTTGTGTAGACACAAAAGGTTTTGCCTGGATTTTTTCTGTTTTTTATTTGAGAGGATAAATTTTCACCAAAATATTTTTGCAGCATTTTGCCTATTATAGCCTTTTCAGACATTTCATTTTCGTTGCTTGTATATCCTGAGATACCTACTAACAACATTTCTGGGAGTATTGTAATAATTTTCTCCATTTTTATGCTCCGTAAATTTTCTTTAAAGCTTCTATGTCGGCTTGAGATATTAAAGGTAAGTTTTCAGTTATTTTTTCAATTGGCCAATCCCACCATTTTAATTTTAGTAAAAATTCTATTGTTTTATCATCGAATCTTTTGCGGATCTCACGTGCTGGATTGCCGCCAACAATAGTATATGGCTCGACGTCTTTTGTTACTAAGCTATTTGTTCCGATAATTGCTCCATCTCCAATTTTGACTCCTTGCATTATGGTGGCTGAATTCCCAATCCATACATCATTGCCTATTACAGTATAGCCTTTACTGGTAATCTTTACAGGTGCCTGTGACCAGGCTTTAGAAATAACTTGGAATGGATAAGTTGAGATCCCCTCCATATCATGATTTGCACCATTCATTATAAAGCGTACGCCTGTGGCAATCTGGCAAAATTTTCCTATAATTAGTTTATCATCTATAAAATCGAAGAGATAAAGCACATTTTTTTCAAAATTGGCAACATCTTCAGGGTCATCATAATAAGTGAAATCTCCCACAGAAATTTGCGAGCTTTTTATTATATTTTTCAAAAACACCAATCTAGTCGCAGTTGGAATTGGATGAACTAAATCTGGATTTGGATAATTAGGCATATAATATTCCTTTGGTATTTATTAAAAAATAATAAGCTATCGCTCCAAGAATGCTAGCGCATTTTTATTTTAAATTTGATATCTATTATTTATATCATTTAATTAATAATAACAAATAAGAACAAAATCAATGTTAAGTAAAATTATTTTATTGCCGCTGGGGCTAGAGCAAATTTAAAGCAAAATATTTTAGCATTTCATAATTAGGGCTATTTTACATCTAGTTGATTCAGTTTTAGCTAAACTGTCAAAAATATATTATTTATATAGCACAGTTATTATAGCATGAAATTAGGAGCCATTAATAGGAGGTGAGTTATGTCTCGATTAAGAATAGCAATAAAAAGCTTTAATTTAGACTCTATTGATCAGATTACTCAAACAATTTCAGCAGAAGATTTGGCTGATTTAAATATGCGCGAAAGAGATGAAACACCCCTGGAATTACTTGCAAAAAAAACCCATAACTCAATTATCCAATATGCAAAGCTTCAAATGCCGGAAGCTGTAATGCAAGCAGCAAAAGCTGCGATTTTATTCTCTATAGAATTATGCCAAAGACTCATAATTCTCGGTGCAGACCTCTCTAGCTTAAATGTAATTGGGACAATTCCAATGCAGCTTCTTCATGACGATGAGATTGGTGCCTTCCGCAGGTATTCTGCTTCAGATACTGCAAGAATTCCAGATTTATATAACGAAGCTTTAGATTTGAGTAACAAATTATTTGATAGCTTTATAAAAACGGAAATAGTTGGAATTCAGGGGCATAGAGAGCGAACAATTTTATTATATGCAGCATGGAGTGGGGATGTTTATTTAATAAATAAAATTCTTGATATTGGAGGTATAGATCTTTTGACTATTGCAGATAGTAAGGGCTATACGCCATTAATATTATTAGCAACTAAAATATCTAATCTAGAAATTGAAGTGAGTGAAATAAATGCTGATGCGCGCGCGATGTTAGAAGATATGATATTAATACTTGGAGAGCAAGGGGCGCTAGCAAGTGAAGGTGTTTAGTGATAAATAATATGATGTGTGACTGAGTGGTGCCGGATGTCGGATTTGAACTGACGACCTACCGCTTACAAGGCGGTTGCTCTACCACTGAGCTAATCCGGCATAGATAAGCAACGTATCTTTACGCTGCTTGCTCTTTTTTAGATGCTTTTGGTTTTCTAGAAGCTTTCTTTTGTGCTACTTCTTTTGCTAAATATTCAGGTAGTTTTACACCAGCTTTTTCTATGAAGCTAATTACTCTATCAGAAGGGCGTGCTCCTTGAGATAACCAATATGAAACTCTTTCTGAATTAATGCTAACTCTGTTTGCATCATCTTTAGCAAGCAATGGATTATACGTGCCAACTTTTTCGATGAAATCTCCATCGCGCGGCGCTCTTGAATTAGCTACGACAATACGATAGTATGGACGTTTTTTAGAACCACCTCTAGCTAAGCGAATTTTTGTTGCCATATTTTTTTGTCTCTTATTTTATTTTTTCTTCCTTAAACATAACATGTTTACGAACACGTGGATCGTACTTCTTGAAGGATAATTTCTCAGTTTGTGTTTTCGGATTACGTTTTTTTACCAAAAAATAGCCAGTTCCAGCAGTGCTTACTAGTCTTACAAGAATATTTTTGTTCTTTTTGGCCACAATAATAACCTTTCATATCATTTATAAAGTTCCAGCCAAACTATACATATTATCATAATTAGTCAAGAAAATTTTTATGAAAAATTAAGCAAACTAGAGCAGGGTTAGTGTTATTGCTAAGAAGTAGGGCGTTGCTGTAGGATATGATCCTAAAAAATTTACTGATAATAATAAAATAAGGGTAGATTTCCGCCTTTAGCTGCGAAGAGCAAAAGAGAGACATCCCGGGTCAAGCCCCACTAGTGTCCGGGATAAATTAAACATTATAAGGCTCCGAGACGAAGTTGATATTTTTGATTCAAGCTATGTTGTATAATGGGGGGTTTTATTGGTGTATGGCTCGAGTAAATTGCAATTTTTATCCAAGATA
>CAMCRO010000045.1 GCA_945877265.1 Rickettsia typhi
CTGATTATCTGAGCAACAAAAAGGAAAATACTAGAGAAACTCAAGCTAAAATTAAATGCAAAGTTATTAATCTCATAATCGCAGCTTAAAACACCTACCTCCAAATACCTCCATTAATTTATACACCTCCTTCCATGCAACAACGCCACTCGATCTGGGATCTTAAGGAAATTCAAAATTTTTAGAAAGGCTTAGTGCTCGGGCTTTTTCTTATATAATTCAAGTGGCGTGTGCCGGTTCTCGCCTTTAATTATGAGGCTGCGCCACAGACGTCATAGACCCAGGTCTTGGAGGAATAGCTTTACCAGGCATCATTTTACGCATTTCATTATTAATTTCATCTTCCCCATCATCATGTGATTCAGCTTTTTTCTGGCGCTTAGCAGCAGATTTTTTCTCCTCAGCTTCCGCATATGGGCATTTAGCTTTAGTAATTTCTTCTTTAGTTTTTTGGAGCATTATTTTTATTTCAGAGATTTCTTTTTCTAAATCTTCTTTTCTTCTCCCGTCTCCAGCTTTAGAAAGCCTACTTCTAGAATCAGCTAAATTGCCATCCTCATCATCGTAGTCCATATCTTCAACATATTCATTCTTTTTCATTTGAAAAGCTGGTCTGGATTTTGCTCTTTTACTCCCTACCATCTTTTTATACATATCTATATTTCTTTGAGTAGGGTTGATAGTTTCGTCTTCATCCTCATCTATATCATCTTCTTCATAATCTCTATTAATCACATTCTTTTTCGCCTTGTTTATATATTTTTTGTTATATAAAGGCCTACGTTTATTAGCCTGATAGCCACTTGCATCAACTAATTTATTTCCAGAAGATCTCTTTAAATCAGACAAATTTGTTGTGCAAGATACAAGAATAAATGGCAAACAAATTAAACAGAATATAAAGTTTCTTATTTTCATATTTCTCTCGAAAAAATTCATTTCTATGTAAAGTTATCAAAATAAGTTTATTTGTCGATAATTTTATGAATTTGGGTTGTAATAATTTCTGCGCTATCAATTTGCATCTCATCTAATTTACTAACCATTTTATTGGTATATTCCGGATTTTCTATTATCTCTAATAATTTGTTACACAAGGTTTCCGGGGTCATATCCTGCTGCTTCAACACTATAGCAGCCTTAAATTCTGCTAAGTTCATAGCATTATAATATTGATGGTTATTTTGAGCATGTGGGTATGGCACAAATATCGCTGGAATCTTATAATTTATAATTTCATTCACGCTGCTAGCACCTGCTCTTCCTATATAAATATCAGCATCCAAATAATTGCTTTCCATATTATGGTAAAAATTAGCAACATCGCTTTCAACATTAATTTCTGCATATGCTTTTTTTAAATCAGCACATATCGAGCTCCTAACTTGTTGAATCACCTTAATTTCTTTATTATGTAATTTATTTTTTAAAAGCCTTATGGCTTCAATTATCATCTCATCAAGTATCGAAGCTCCTTGGCTTCCCCCTGTAATAAGAATAGTGATTGTTTTTTTGCTTAAAACGGGCTTCTTACTAGCGGCATTATCTTCATGTTTCTGAGTAAGTGGAATCCCAGACCATACTATTTTTTTATTATCAATAAGAGGAATATTTACCGTATGCATAAAGGACAAAAATAAAAGATCAGATAAATATGCAAAAAAATAATTAGTCCTCCCAACATAAGCATTCTGCTCATGTAAAATAATCTTTTTCCTCATGCATAATGCAGATAAAATAAGAGGCAAGGAAGAATATCCACCGCACCCAACAACAGCCACAGCTTTTTCCTTGTCTATTAAATTCACCGCATCAAATAACGCTTTAACCCAGGAATATAAAGATGTAAATATTTTTGTAATAGTTTTAAGTCGCTGAACATTAATAATAACAGCTCTAAATGGTAACTTATTAGGAAGGTAATCCTTGCATCTTGCATCTGTCACAAGAATAACACTTGCTCCTCTAGCTTGCAATTTTTCGCAAATCGCGATCGCAGGCATCAGATGGCCTCCTGTACCTCCTCCTGTGACAATAATAGTCTTATTTCTCATTATTTCTCTCTAATATATTATATTCGATTTTATTAACTTTAAATCTCGAGAATGCTAAGATAATTCCAATTTCTATTCCAACAGATAAGGAAGAAGAACCTCCATAACTTATAAAAGGCAGGGTCATTCCTTTTGTAGGTAATAAATTTAACGAGACACACATATTAATAATAGATTGTATTGCTAGCTGAGCAATTATTCCACTAGCAGCTAACACGATAAATTCATCTTCCTGTTTAATTAATGATAAAATTCCTCTAACCACGATAAAAGCAAAAAGTAAGCTAATAAATATACAAGCTACAGTGCCAAATTCTTCACCGGCTACAGCAAAAATAAAATCAGCATGGGAATCAGGTATATTATTTTTTACAACGCCCTCACCTGGCCCAGTGCCAAAGAATCCACCATTTTTAAAAGCATTAATAGACTGTGAAACTTGATAATTTTCATGGGATGCAGGATAAAGAAAGCCATCTATTCTTGCAGTGACGTGTGGGAGATATTTATAAGCAAGCAGCATGCCGGCGCAAAAAAATATAAATGCACTTATAATCCAAATAAGCGGCAGTCCTGCTATAAATAGTTGCACCCCCCAAATCCCGGTTAATGTGATTAACATACCAAGATCGGGCTGCATAATAAGCAAAGTAGCAATTAATAAAAAAACTCCACTACTGAATAAAAAACCTAAATTCCTATTATGAAGGTAAGAAAATATCCATCCTGTAAAAATGCAAAAACTAGGCTTTATAAATTCTGATGGCTGCAAGGAAAAGCCAAAAATACTAATCCACCTCTTTGCTCCTTTTACCTCATATCCATAAAATTTCACCAGAATTAATAGTAATATATTTATTACAAATAACGTTATAGAAATTTTCTTGATAGCACTAACGTCTAAACAAGAAAAAAATACTAACAAAATAATACTTCCTAGAACATATAAAATATGCCTTGAAGCAAAGAAATTTTCATATACTCCGATTCTGCTTGCAACAGATCCGCTAGAGGTGGTTACAAGCAACAAACTAAAGCCAAGCAAAATCGACACAGCTATCAAAAGTTGTTGATCTATTCCTCTCCACCATTGCCACAATAAAATTTTATGTGAGCTAACATTTTTAGAATTCATCTTTCACCGCGGGCTTGAGATTACTAAATAACTTAATAAAATACTTACCTCTTTCTTCGAAGTTTTTAAACTGATCAAACGAAGAGCAAGCAGGAGATAATAAAATATTACATTCTTTACCATATTCCGAAGCGTCAAGATAAGATTTCTTAAAGGCGGAACTCATATCTTTAAAAATTTCTATTTTCACTTTGCCTTTTAATATCATAGCAAATTCTTCAGCAGCTTCTCCAAATAAATATGCTTTTTGAACATTTCCTATATCATCAATTAATCCTTGAATACCACCTTCTTTAGGTATTCCACCAGCAAGCCAGAATATATTATTCAAAGAAGTCAAAGCTGGTCTTGCTGCGTCTGCATTTGTTGCTTTGCTGTCATTATAGAAATTGATTTGATTAATCCTGCCAACATATTCCATTCTATGAGGCAAGCCAACAAAGCTATTTGCAGCATTCACGATCTCATATTCATCTAAACCAAGAGCACGGCACACACAATATGCAGCAGTAAAATTTTGGTAATTATGCATTCCTTGTATATAAATATTTTCTTCGCATTTAACATGCGCGCCCCAAAAATTATCAGTAATTTCTCCTACCTCATCGTATAAAATAAAATTTTTAGCACTCGCATCCATAGCATTAGAAGTGATAGCTATAAAATTACTTTTATTACCTAACCTCCCCTCTTCATAAATCCAGGCTGTAGGATCCGTATCCACACCAATAATTGCATAATCGTTCTTGGTTTGATTAAGGAATATTCTTTTTTTAGCCTCCATATATTTATCCATAGATCCATATCTATCTAAATGATCAGGAGTAATATTAAGCAGCACAGCAACACTTGCTCTAAAATCCTGCAAAAGTTCGAGCTGATAGGAAGATAACTCAATAACGTAAAAATCTGCATTAAGATCCAAGCTTAAAATAGGCACACCAATATTTCCGCCCAATATAGAGTTTTTATTAGAAGCTTTAAGAATATGTTGAACCATAGCAGAAGTTGTCGATTTGCCATTAGTTCCAGTAATTCCTATAAATTTTTTATCTTTAGCAAGTTGATAAAACACCTCAATATCAGATGTAATTTTAATATCGTGTTTTTTTGCGATGTTAACTAAAGGATGTATGGATGGTAAATATAAAGAAATGCCTGGGCTCACGATAACATGAGAACAATTTTCCCATACCTCTTCTGTATAAATGCTAATTTTTGCATCTGGGTGTTTAGCTAAAAAATTCTCTCTGCTAACTTTATTATCGTCCCATACAACAACATCTATATTAGCTTTTTTAAAAAACTGGAAGCTAGCTTCTCCTGTAATACCGAGTCCTAATATTCCAACTTTGGAATAAGAGTCTAATTTATTTTTCAAATCATTCATCAATATACTTCTCCAGTATTTTCAAAAAATTCTATTTTCTCTTCCTCGCTAGTCTCAATATTAAATATATCATCTTCTTGCACTTCTCCATTATCTTCATGATATTTATTACCTGAAAATATAGAATTTTTCTTAAATGCTTCCATAATTGTGTCTTTTCCTTCAGAAGGAGAGCCAGTATTTCTATCAATTTTCACAAGTTCAATCTCGTCAGGTATTTCAAAATTCTTTGTTTCAATTTTATTAACAATCCTAGTTAGCAGAGCATCGATAACTGGGGCTGCAACAGTAGCTCCAGTGGCAGATTTTCCCATAGTTCTTGGGTTATCATATCCAAGATATGTACCAAAAACCAAATCTGGAGTATAAGCAACATTCCAAGTATCAAAGCTATTATTTGTTGTCCCGGTTTTGGCTGCTAATGGGATTTTAAATTTTGCAAGCCTTGAAGAAGTTCCTCTTATAACAGCTCCAGACAGAATGGAATTTATTTGGTAAATGCTAGCTTTATCCACTAATCTCTGCTTAGCTGGCCTTTCTATATCAGGCCTATCTTCTAGATTGCTATAATTTTCACAATTTTTGCATATCGCTTCATCTCGTCTATATATTATTTTCCCGTTCCGGTCTTGGATTAATTCTATATAATGAGGCATCACCTGTAAGCCTCCATTGCTTAAAATAGCATATGCATTTGCCATTTTAGATAAGTTAGTTTCAATAGCTCCCAGAATCATGGAGTAATAATATGGAGGCCTAACATTATTAATCCCAAGCCTTGTTATCATTTCTGCCACTTTATTAAGCCCAACATGTTTGGCTACTCTCACAGTCACCAAATTCCTGGATTTTTCAAGAGCAGTTCTTAATGTGATATTGCCTAAAAAATCGCCTTTATAATTTTTTGGCTTCCAATTTGGCAACCCCTTACCTTGGGATATTTCGATCGGCGCATCATCATAAATCATATTGGGGGAAACATTATTCTCAAGAGCAGCAAGATAAACAAACGCTTTTGCAAGAGAGCCTGGCTGTCTTTGCGCCTGCACTACCCTATCATATTTATTAGCATTATAATCATAACCTCCAACATGCGCTTTAATAGAGCCAGTATGAGAATCCTCTATTACTAATCCTCCATTTATCTCAGGAATGTTACGCAAAGCATAATTTTTGCCAGTCCTTTCAACTGCAATCACATCTCCAATTTTTAAGATAGATTTTACAGATTTTACGCTAGTCCTCGCCCATTTTACCTCAGAGAGAGGAATAATACCGGTAGAGCCATCTTTAAGTCCTATAGTGGCCGAAGTATCATCGGCTTTAATAACCACAGCAAGTAAATAATTTCTCTGATTCATTTGCTCGGGAATTTTATTCAAATCTAGCTGCCAATTTTTGGTAGAGATATTTGCGACTGGTTTTCTAAAGCCTTTTCTTTCTTCGAAAAGCCTTACTCCTTCAACTAAAGCAGCTTCTGCATCTTTTTGAAGCTCGCTATCCATTGTTGTGATAATTGTAAGACCACCAGTATAAAATTCTTCCTCACCATACATATCAATTGCTATATTTCTAACATTCTCAGCGAAATATCCAGCATTTACAAGATTCTCAACATTGCGTTTAAAGAGCTTAATAGGAGATGCCAATGCTTTTTTTGCATTTTCCACTGTGATATAGCCATCTTCCAGCATCCTATTAATTACGTAATCTCTTCTTTCTTTAGATCTTTCATAATTCCTTGCTGGGTCAAATTTGGAAGGTGCTTTAGGCAGGCCAGCGATAAAAGCTGCTTCCGCTATTGAAAGGTCTTCCACGGATTTATCAAAATATGTCTGCGCAGCAGATGCAACACCATATGCGCCTTTACCAAAGAAAGTTTGGTTGAGATATAATTCTAAAATTTGGTTTTTGCTCAGGCTCTTGCTTACCATATAAGAAAGAACTGCTTCTTTAATTTTCCGGGCAATAGACCTTTCATTGGTCAAAAGAAAATTCTTCACCACTTGCTGGGTAATAGTTGAAGCTCCTTCTAAGCGCTTATTATGGATAATATTACTTACGTTAGAAATCACAGCTCTAACCAGACCTAAAAAATCTATCCCATGATGGTGGTAGAAATTCTTATCTTCAGCCGCGATAAAAGCCTGGATTAAATATTCCGGAACTGCTCCAATTGGAACAAACACTCTATTTTCCTTAGCATATTGCTCTATGAGCTTGCCATCCATAGAATATAGCCTTGTTGTAAGAGGGGGGTGATATTTTGCAAGCTGAGAATAATCTGGCAACTCTCTTGTATAATAAAATACAAGATAAGCAGAGATAAAAGAAGCTATAGTAAAACCTAGTATAAAGCTTCTAAATAAAAATGAGAAAAATTTTCTAGCCACTATCTTGCATTATGAATTTACACTAACTCGCCCGCCAAGCTAGTAAGCAGCGCATTGGTAATCTTTACATTAGCGATAGTCCCAATAACATCCTTACTAGGGCTTACAATATGCACCGATTGTAAATATGGAGATTTCCCAACCACGTGATCTGAAAATTTACCATCTTTTTCAAAAAGTACAGGCATTATTTTACCAACACAAGCCTGATTAAATTGCAATTGTTGTTTTTGAATTTCTTCTTGAAGAATTCTCAATCTCTCTGTTTTCACTTCTTCAGGCACTTGTGGTTTAATTGCGGCTGGAGTTCCAGGGCGCGGACTATATTTAAAAGAAAAACACTGGCTATATTTCACCTTCTTTACTATGTCCACAGTATCTGCAAAATCTTCATCTGTCTCTCCAGGAAAACCAACTATAAAATCTGAAGAAAGAGCAAGGTCAGGTCTTGAAGCAAGAAGTTTATAAATAATTTTTAAATATTCTTCTCTTGTATGTTTCCTATTCATTGCTTTTAAAATTTTATTAGATCCAGATTGAATAGGCAAATGAAGGAAAGGCATTAACTTCTTAGAAGAGCCATGGATATTAATCAAGTCTTCATCCATATCATTAGGATGAGAAGTCATATATCTAATCCTTTCTATCCCTTCTATTTTCTCTAAATTCTTAATCAATGTTGCTAAATTCATCACTGCCCCATCGGAAGCAGCGCCATGATAAGCATTAACATTTTGCCCAAGCAAAGTAATTTCTTTAGTACCGAATGAAGCAAGCTGGATCGCTTCTCTGTAAACTTTTTCAAATGGCCGAGAAAATTCCGCTCCTCTTGTATATGGCACAACACAAAAAGCACAAAATTTGTCGCATCCTTCCTGGACAGATAGAAATGCGCTCACGCCGTGATTCCCAACTTCAGCTGGTAGTTTATCAAATTTTTCTTCTTCGATAAAATCAAGCTCTATTAAGTGATTTTCATTTCTTCCGATTTTTGTCACAAGCTCAGGAAGGCTATGGTAAGATTGCGGTCCTACAACAATATTTACATAAGGAGCTCTTTTGAATATTTCATCTCCTTCTGCTTGCCCAACGCATCCTGCAACTGCCACAGTCACCTTAGTGCCTTTTTTACTTTTCTGATCTTTTAACTTTTTAATCTTCCCAAGCTCGGAATACATCTTCTCAGAAGCTTTTTCTCTAATATGGCAAGTATTTAAAATAACAAGATCTGCATCATCAACTATTTCTGTTGTCTCATACCCGTGCGGCCCCATAAGGTCTTGCATCCTAAGCGAATCATAAACATTCATTTGGCAGCCATAAGTTTTTATAAATAGTTTTTTCTTAGCCATAATATTTTGTATTAGAAACTTAAATTAATATTTTTAAACTATATACATTAAAAATAACTTTAAAACCACAGTAAAAATGGTTAAGTATATAGAGATAGTTTGAACAAAATAGTGGCGAAAGGTTAGTATGTCTGAATTTAATTGGTATGGAACTTATACTCTATCTATTAGAGAAATTCGCCGCTTTCTCAAAGTTTATCATCAAACGATAATTGCCCCTGTAATCTCGGCGCTCATTTTTCTTTCCATATTTTCTCTTGCTCTTGGCTCTAGTGAAAAAATGATTCATAACATTCCTTATCAGGACTTTGCAGGTTATGGACTTATAATAATGACTATAATCCAAAATAGTTTTGCGAATACATCCTCCTCCTTAATAATGGCAAAAGTAATTGGATATATAAATGATATATTAATGCCACCATTTGAAGGCAAAGAGCTAATAGTTGCTTATAATATCGGCTCTATTTGCAGAGGTTTGTTAGTGGGATTATTACTAACTTGCATATTATCGTTTATAATAAAATTAAGATTACATGACATTAGCCTTACTATATATTATGTCCTGACTGCTACTATATTACTCGGAAATTTAGGGCTTTTATCCTCAGTGATAACAGATAATTTCGATCAAAATTCTGCAATCACAAGTTATATAATCACACCTTTATCTTTTTTATCCGGCACATTTTATTCAATTCATGATCTTCCAAGTTGGATAAAACTTATAAATCTTGTAAATCCGTTTTTTTATATAATAGATGGTTTCAGATTTAGTTTAATCGGATATTCCGATGGAAATATTATGTTTGGAATTTTTTATCTATTATCGCTTAATATTATCCTAACCTTTCTTATAATAAAAATCATAGATTCAGGCTGGAAGCTAAAGCCTTAGTCTTATTAATTTTATATTACTCAGGCTTTTACAAAAAAATATCTAGGAATAAACACTCTTTTTATGCTGAACTTGATTCCCCATCTCATCGAATTATAGCGAGCTTACGAATCAAGCTCGTAAATATTTAAGAAAATAGAAATATGTATTTTAACCCGAGCCGGTAAAACATATATATAATAAGCGCGCAAAGGCGAGTGTTGCTATACTCGCCTTAATTATTTAAGAATGAAACTTGATATCAAGCAACAATGCATTCCATCCCTTTATCGCTTCCTTTAATTTTGACC
>CAMCRO010000046.1 GCA_945877265.1 Rickettsia typhi
CCTTAGGCCTTTTTCCTAAGTTCTTACGTGGGTAAATATGGCCTTCTTTTTTATGTCTAAGCCACCACCTATTCACCGTAGCTTTGTTTAAGTTGAATATTTGAGTCGCTAATTTTTGCGTCTTACCTTGCTCAATAAATTCTATTACCATCTTACGTAGATCTATACTATATGCTTGCATTCTTTCTTCTAAATCTATCTCATACTATACGCTAACTCAACTTAATTCACTATAACTCAACTTAATTCACTATATGCCAACTCCCAAATTAAATTGAACAGAAGGAATTTCAAGGCGAGACTGCGGAGCGTATATTAATACGTGATCAAAGGTGAGTCCTGCAAAATTGCTTCTGTTCGGTTAATTTCGGAACTTGGTATTACTGTTTAAGATGCTTGCTCACAGCTTGCTTCTCCATATCTCCGAGATTATTTAGCAAAGAAGATGTTGTGGAAAAAGATCTTTGAGTTTCTATAGTTTGGCTCATTACTCTTGCAGCATTCACATTTGACATTCTAAGCGCTCCACTCATCACAGTATAGTCATCAATTGGCACCTCAGGAATAGCGCTTCGATATAAACTTTCACCTTCTTTAGCAAGCGCAAATTTATCTGGGATCATCACAACCCCTATTCTCTCAATTGCAATTCCGTCTGCATAAACTGTAGCATCTGCACTAATTTGAATATTCACCGCATCTAAAGGAATTTGCAATATGTCATTATTAAGAGTCAGATAAGGATAGCCATTAGAATTAACTAAAATCCCTTGTGAATTTCTAAGCATATTCCCAGCAATAGTATATCTAATTCCATTTGGAGTTCTAACTTTGAAATATTGGTCTGGTTCCATTATTGCAAGATCCATTGGGTTATTAGTTTGTTTTAATGGCCCCATTTCACCAGATTTATACATAGCTTTGGAGACTACAAAAGAATTATTTTTTTTTCTATTTTGCATCACGTCAAATTTATCAAAAATCATCCCGTCTTCTTCGTAACCGATAGTATTAGAATTGGCTGCATTATTTGTAATAATTTCTAATTCTTGTTTTCTTGCAACTTGGTTAGAAAGCGTTATATAATAAGCATTATTGGCTAGTGCAGCTTCACAAGTAATAAATAAAATTAACAAAAAAATAATTCGCAAAAACACCACCATACTCTCATAAGAGGGTAATTAATTATTGATATGCTTGCATTATAAGCAAATTCAAATAAAAATTCTATAGCTTTTGAAAGAAAAATGTTTATCATTATTCCAAGTACCAACTTTCAGATTGAATGAAAAGTGGTAAATTCATATTTAGTATAGCGCTTATGTTAAATAAAAACGATAATCTTTTAGATGAATTTGATGAAGAAGTAGAAGTTGAAGGGCCAATAAACAAAGGCAAACGCGTCTTGCTTATCATAGTCCCAGTTGCAATTATCCTAGTTAGTCTTATGATTTACGGTATATTGCGCTTCACAAAATCAGAAGTTTCGTCACAAAACCAGGCAAAAGCAGCTGCTGCGACAAAATTAGCAGAGGAATATGTATTTATAGAAATAGATGATATAATTGTTAGCTTATCTTCCAGCTCTTCTAAAAAGAATTTCCTAAAAACTTCTCTCTCACTTCAGGTGAAAAACAAGTCTGATGCTGAAGTAGTAAATGCAAAATTACCTATAATCAAAGATAGTTTTCAGCTTTTTCTTAGAGAGCTTAGACCTTCAGATTTATCAGGCTCTGCGGGTGTATTAATGCTAAAAAACGAGCTACTCAAGAGGATCAATAAAATTGTTTCTCCAATAGAAGTAACAGATGTTTTATTTAAAGAAATTTTATTAAGTTAATATGTCAAAAGCTTCCGATATGTATAATCAAAATTTAGGATTAAAAGCGGTTTTAGATAAAGCATTAGAGTCATATGAAAAGCTGCCAATGCTCGAAATAGTATTCGAAAGGCTGGTCAGACTTCTCACCACAGCTCTTAGAAATTTAACTTCTGAAACAGTAGACATCACCATCCAAAATTATAGCTCTTTAAGATTCGCTTCTTACTATAGCACCATAAAGCCTCCATGTTCTATTATAGTGTTTAAAGTTATTGAATGGGAAAATTTAGGTCTTGTTGTTGTAGATAGTTCCTTAATTTACACAATGGTCGACCTGCTTTTTGGTGGAAAGAAAAATCACAGAGATATTAAAGCCGAAGGAAGAGCTCACACCTATATAGAACAAGCTCTTATAAAGCAAATTGCAGAAGTTATGCTCAGCGAGTTAAGCGCTTCATTCGATTCAGTAAGTCCTGCAACTTGTGTCTTTGAAAGACTCGAAAGTAATCCTAATTTTGCAGCGATAACAAGGCCTGGAGATGCCATTATCCTTCTCAAGCTTTATGTAGATTTAGATGGAAGAGGTGGCACAGTAGATTTCATGATTCCTTATGCCACAATTGAACCTATTAAAAACCTGCTTCAGCAAGTATTTATAGGAGAGAGATTTGGTTCTGATGCTGGCTGGGAAGAATTAATGCTTGAGCGTGTCTATGGAATAGATATGCCGCTCGAAGCAGTTATTGTAGATAAAACAAGGCCCTTAAGCGAAATTGCAAAATTAAAAGTGGGCGATACTATTATAACATCAGTAAAGCAAGAAGATGATATTTTTGTAAGATCTGAAGGAGTAAGCTTATTTAAAGGCCAAATAGGAAAGGTAAATGAAAAAGTAGCAATTAATATTACAGAGCAAGTGAAGGAAGAAAAATAAAGATGGTCGCATTAGATTTCCTTTTAATTTTACTCACTTCTGCATGTATAATATATTGCATGTTGCTTAATAGAAGGATAATTCAGATCCAAAAATATAGATCAGACATGCTAAAGATCTTCAAGGAATTCGATAAAACAGTGGAAAAGGCTGAAAAAATCCTAATTGAGACTAAAGAAATAGCACCAGCCTCATCTAAGATCATCGCAGAATTAGAAAATAAAATGCTCAAGCAAAGCGAAAAACTAGAGTCATTAATTTCTAAAGCCGACTTAATAGCAGATGATTTAGAAACTCTTATTATCTCAGGAAATAGAATTATTGGCAAATTAAGCTCTAATGAAGAAAAAGGACAGCTCAGCTTCGATAAAATTGAAGAAGAAACAATAGAAGAAGATGACGAGCCAAAAACCAAAAAGGAGAAAGAAAGCATTCAGCTTTCTCAGCTAGATTATTATGGGATAATACAAGAAAAAAGGAAAAATAGAAGATGAAGGTAAATTTTTTCTCTGTAATACTTGTTATGCTCACCATGCTTAGCTTTGGGAAGGTATTATTCTTATTTGATAGAATAATGATTAATACAGCAAATATTGACACCAAAGTCACAAGCATCTTTATGCTAGATAGTGCCGTTGCTTCACCAGAAAATAGCAAAGAAGACTCTTTAATAACAGAAGATTCTTTAATTCAATCTATCAAAGACGCAAAAGAAGAAAAACATAATCTAATTGCAGGTAAAGATTCAGCCGGCCAAGTTAACTCTTCTGGTAAAACAAAAACCCCTATCGCAAATAATGGCACTGAAAATATTCTAGATATCGGGTTAACAGGAGATGAAATTAAATTACTAAAAGAGCTTTCAAAAAGAAGAGATAAGTTAGATCAGTATGAGCGCGAATTGTCAGAAAAGGAAAGCCTGATAAAAAGCTCAGAAGAAAAACTTGAAAGCAAAATGACTGATTTAAAAAATTTGCAAAATAAAGTTGATGCTCTTTTAAAACAACTAGATGCCAAAAGCAGCCTAAGAGTTAAGAGTCTTGCAAAAATTTATGAAAGTATGAAGCCTCAAGAAGCAGCAAAAATTTTTGATGAGCTTGAAATGCCAATTTTATTAGAAATCATGCATAATATGAAAGAAATCAAGGTGGCACCAATAATAGCACAAATGAATCCATCGAGAGCTAAGGAAGTATCGCTGGAATTTGCAAAATTATCTTCGGAAACTGACAATATTCTTCAATCACAATAATGGAAGAGACAGAAAACAAGGCATCACATAGAGATAAATATTCTTTTATATCATTATATTTATTTATTCTGATATTTTTTGTAATAATCCATGAACTTTTAGAAGAATCAGCAGATAAAGATAAAATATACAGATTTATCAATAAACTTGCATATTTCAAAGAAACAGACGATTCAAACATCCCAAATAATAGCAAGCCAGATAGAGGCTCTATTTACTATTCTAAAAAACTAGAAGCCTATCTCCCGGCAGAAGCATTGCAAATTAAATCTATAGATGCGGAAAGAAGTAAAAAATTTGCATGGGAAGAAGCTTTTGCAAATGTAGAAATTACAGCATCGTTCAAAGAAAAAGCTCAGGAAATCGTAAATTATGTAAAAAATTCTACTAATGAATTGATAATAACCTTTTTGGTGTCATCGGAGGAAAGCGCAAAAGCAATTGATGCATTAGCTTTGCTAGCTTCCTTTGCATCAGAGTTTGATGGGGTCAAGATATTAGTTGAGTTAGAAAAACCACAATCTGAAGAGTTAGTGAGGATTTTAGTATCAAACAAATAGTGAAATCAGCAATTTTATTGCTTATTTGCTCTTTTTTTTTATCATCCTTAGCTAGAAATTTTATTATGACATTATGAAAAAAGTCCTTATATCAGGCATGATTGGAAATGCCTTGGAATGGTATGATTACGCTCTCTACGCACAATTTGCAGCAATAATAGGAAAACATTTCTTTCCAGAAAGTAATATAAGGGAAATTTTAACTTTTGCTGTTTTCGCAGCTGGTTTCTTTGTGCGCCCATTAGGTGCTGTTGTATTTGGAAATATCGGAGATAAATTTGGCAGAAGAATTGCTCTTGCAATAGGCATTTTAACAATGGCGATCCCAACTGCTGGAATAGGCCTCTTGCCGTCCTATGAAACAATAGGAATAGCAGCTCCAATTATTCTGACAATCATAAGATTAATCCAAGGATTTTCACTAGGAGGAGAATTTAGTGGGTGCATCGCTTATATAGTAGAAAATTCTTCTAAGGAAAATAGAGGCCTTGCAGGCAGCGCTGCGTTCATCAGCATGTGTCTTGGGATGTTATTCGGCACGTTAACTGCTGCTCTTTTCCGTAATATCATGGATGAGGAAAGCTTATTTAATTGGGGCTGGAGAATACCGTTCATAGCAGGGTTATTCATAGGTTTAGTTGGGCTTTATATCAGATGGCATTTGAAAGAAAGCCAGGTTTATCAAGATGCAAAATCAACCGGAAACTTATCAAGGGCTCCACTTAAAGACCTGCTTAAAAATAACCTCAAAGAACTTTTTATTGGAATGGGCATATACCTAACTGTCACAGTTCCATTTTATATAGTCACAGTATATATAGATAGCTATATGCAGCAAATTGGCTTCAGTCCGAAAATCGCTAATTATACCAATATCGTAACCTTAATTTCCATGATAATAGCTCTTCCAATCTCTGCCTATATATCTGATAAAATAGGCAGAAAGGCTATCATGATATCAGGCTGCATTGCTTTTGCTTTATTTAGCTATCCTCTATTTTGGATAATGAACAATAGTTCTTGCGAATGTTATGCAATTATTGCAGCAGGCGCCTTATCATTTATTGCAGGTTTTTTCATGGGCCCTGTCCCTACTGTTCTTGTTGAGCTTTTTCCAACGAAAGTCAGATTCACTGGAGTTGCAGTTTCATATAATATGAGTGCCGCAATTTTTGGAGGCACAGCTCCAATGATTTCTATGATTTTAATGAAGGCATTTGGTGATAAAACAGTAATGTCTTATTACATATCTATTTTTGTAGTTTTCACAATGCTCGCTTTAATGTATTATAAAGAGACATTTAAGAATTCTTTATATGACGAAGCCAATAGATAATTGTGATTTTATAGTTCCCGATTCTGAAAAAAAGGTGCTTATGCATTCTTGCTGTGCACCTTGCGCAGGAGAATTAATGGAAAAAATGCAAAAAGCTGGTATAGATCTTACTATCTTTTTCTATAATCCAAACATCCATCCTAAAAAAGAATATGAAATTCGTAAAAATGAAAATATAAGATATGCAGAGCAAATGGGCATTCCATTTGTAGATGCAGATTATGATGTTCAAAATTGGTTCTCAAGAGCCAAGGGCATGGAATATGAACCGGAACGCGGAATAAGATGCTCGATGTGTTTTGATATGCGCTTTGAGCGAACAGCTTTATATGCGTACGAGAATGGCTTTAAGGTCATAACTAGTTCTCTTGGTATTTCTAGATGGAAAAATATGGATCAGATTAATGAAAGCGGAATAAAAGCTGCAGGCCATTATGAAGGAGTAAAATATTGGACATATAACTGGCGCAAAGATGGTGGCTCTGCTCGGATGTACGAGATTGCTAAAAGAGAGAATTTTTACAAGCAAGAATATTGCGGTTGCATTTATTCCCTCCGGGATTCAAACAAGTGGCGCGTTCAAAATGGCCGCGAAGAAATTCAAATAGGAGAAGAATTTTACGGAGATGAAAATTAACTTCTCTTTATATTAAATGCCCCAATACTCCATAACCTTCCGGTAAAAAATTTTCAAAAGCCGGAATTTGTTCACTAGTATATCCACTATCATTAGCTGTTCTTATTTCAATAAAATATTCGAACGGATTAACTTCGACATATTCATATTGCTGGCTGTCCACATTAACCACTTCCAAAAAATATTTTCCATTCAAACGCAAAATGGAATTTGTAAAAGCAGATTGAAGAGACTCCCAATAATTTCTTGCATCTAAAAATACTTGAAATCCTCTCATTGTGGTGGAATGGAACCACCAATTATCTGAATCACATTTTATTGCATCATATGATGGCGCAGATATGATATAACTTGGACGCATAAATCCTCCTTCTAGAAATATCACTAATTAATATAAAGATCGAAAATTTAAATCAACAATTTCGCGATATAAAGTCTACTATTTTGGTTTAATGTTGCTTAATAAAAAAAATAACTTTGCCTTTCATTTATTAAACTGAAAATATAATAACTAAACCAAACTATATATTTTGTATGTCAAGAGCTACAAGAGAAAGAACTCGCGATCAATTAGACACTAGTAGGAAAGCATTAGATGCGGCAACTCAAATATATTATAAATATATTGAGGAAGCGCCCGTTAAAAAGGTTACTGCCATGAGTCTTTTAAATAATCTCTCCTCAGCGGATAAAACTAAAATTTTTACCAAATTAGAAGGTTTACTAGGAGAAAATATAGGCAATTTCCGTGAAGATTATGCTCATTACACGGCGGCCTTAGAAGCTTCACAGCAAAGAGGCGCAAGTATAGAAGAAGCAGAAAAAATAGCAATTAGAGCTGAAACAGAAAGGCTCAAACAAGCTCAAAGTAATGGCTCTGCAAGCAGATCAAAGCCACGCCAGCCTTTCATTGATAAAGATACATATGTAGAAACAAGGGAGAGAAGAGATGAGGCAGAATCTAAGTTAGGAGCATTATTATTAGATAAAGTCCCAGCTCGTGAAAGAGATTTTGAAATAGCAGGTCAAAAACAAGCAGGTGTCACAGAAGGTTATGCAGCTAGAAGAATACAAGATGGCGCAACCCATATGGTAAAAGTTGTGCCTAAAAAAATGTCTTCCCACAAACAACGTCGTCAACAAAATAGAAGCGATTTGGTAACGGAATATATATTTGGCGGGCTATATGAAAGGCTTCTATATGATCGCGCACCAAAAATCAACTTAGTTGAACAAGATGCAGCAAATATAAGCATTACTTCCAAATTCTTTGGCAATTTTCAAACTTTAACAGAATTAACAGGTCGAAGCGAGAATGGTGATATTAATCCCTATCATCCTGATTTACAGAGGATAGAAGGATTTGAAAAGGTAATTGCAGCCTCCGTTTTTTGTGGAGAGGCAGACTATCACGCAAGCAATCTTGGAACAGTTAGAAGTGAAGATGGCAAATTAACTGCTGTAAAAATTGATCATGGCAGATCTGCAAAGACTTATCTTAATGAGCACGATGCCAGAGAGATCTTCGCGTATCGCTTTCAAATGCTTGGTTATGACAAAATGCCTTTTAACATCACAAAATTCAGGGAACATCTAGAGCAAATGTCTAATGTTAGTGAATATGAAACTGAAAAGATTGTAGGTCATAGGGTTCATAATTTAGCTCAAAAAGGATTCAACTTTAGTGGCGTACGCGCTATGGCTGATTTCCGAAGTAGTACGCCAACTTTCACAAAAAATGCCCCAGAAGATGTGGCAAGCTATTTTTCGCAAGATATTGTCGATCGAAAAAATCTTATGAAAGAGATGGCTTCAACAATAAGCCTTATAGAAAATTTAGAACCACTAAAAGATACCACCATAAATGGTGGATGGGTTAAAGAATATGCTGATAAAAATAGAGAGCAAATTATAGATTATGCCATTCGTACACACAAAGCTATCAAGCCAGAATATCTTAAAAAAATGTTTTTAGGCGAAACAAACAATCCTGAAACAGATCAGAAACTAGCCATAAAATATCTCGCTAAAAAACATCACTTACAAGAAAGCAAATTAACAGATCTTGTAGCAAAATCTGGGTTTTTAGTATCTGACAAAGAAGCCAAGACTAAAATGACTAAAGATGAAAAACTTATAAAATTTTCTATTGGAATAGGAAAACTTACATCAACAAAATCATATTTAAATGTAGCGCAAGAATTATTCCCAGAGAATTTTGAAAAGCATAAGCGAGGCCAAGCTACATACGACTTTTTCATGAATAATAGCACAGATAGTTTAGTCAGAGTCTTTCTTCAAGCAGAAAAAGAACCAGCTAAACCAGAAATTAGGGTTGCAATGGAAGAATTATTTAAATCAGCTCCACCTGATATGCGCGTTAAAATAATGCAAGTTGGAGAAAAGCTACAAAACCACTCGCAATCTCCTCAAAAAACCAGGATACAACGTATAAAGCATGCATTTTCTTGCTGGCTAAATAAAAGCAAAGATAAAGCCATCTTAGCAGAATTGAAAAAAAATGGTTATATCCAGGGTATGGTTGAGAAAGATCTGCGTCTTCGAGGAAGTTTAGAAAATGCACCTAAAAGATCTCACAGACCTATGCTGGGTGCTAATCGAGGAAAAGCCCAAACTAGAGGTATGGCAGCTTGGTAATATCTAAAAAACAAGACACATGAATTATAAGATTCAATCTATAATATCATGGCTCGTATTTCTCAAAGCTATCATCCACTGTTGGACTGAAATTTTGCATCTTTTTATATTCCTCCATCAGAACAAGAAGATACCATACAATATCAGTGATTTTTAAATTTTCCTGCACTAACTTTGAAGCTCTCACAGCTATCCGCTTAGCCTCGCTGTCATGCTGACGCACCCATTCTATTTTTTCAGCTAAATCTGTCATATCTTGCTTAAAGGGCACGTAATGCTCATAAGGTTTCACTAGCCTATAAAA
>CAMCRO010000047.1 GCA_945877265.1 Rickettsia typhi
ATAGTTTTAGTATTTCATTAAATGTGTTATGTTTGTACATAGCATAAGTCTTTTTTAAGTTGTTCAAACAGGTATTATACCTGAACTCAAAGACTTATGCTACCTTCATACCTGCCTTCTTAATTTATCCCGGACACTAGTGGGACTTGATCCAGCATCTCAGCAAACCGGGCAAGATTCCGGCTCAAGGCCGGAATGACTCCCCATTTTTGTAGTAATCCCGAACTTGATCCGAAATGACAGATTTACACCATTTAAACTTAAGGCTTTATCAAAAAATACTCAGGCACATCCGCTTCAAAAATATATTCCTGGCCAAAAATTTCTTTAGACAAAGTAATTGTTCTAGCATGCAACATCAGATTAGTAGTTTTAGGATATTCAGGGCCGTATTTTTCATCGCCAACTATTGGGCATGATAGAAACCTTGCATGAACTCTAATTTGATGCATTCTTCCTGTTTTAGGCTCAAATTCTACTAAGCTATATTTATCTGCTTTAGAGAGAAGTTGATATTGAGTTTCAGCATATCCTCCCCTAGAGCTAACTTTCTGAATTTGCTCTCTCACATCTTTGGATAGATAATTCGCTACAGTGCCATTTAGCTGTTTAGGAATTCCATGAACGACAGCTAAATACTTCTTTTGTATGATTTTTTCTTCAAATGCTTTTGCGAGTTTTGTTGCTGCATTTCTATGTTTTGCTACTAAAAATACTCCAGAAGTTTCTCTATCGAGCCTATGAACTAACCTATAGCCTTTATCGACTCTATCATCAGGACAAAATTTTTGGTTTAAATAGCTAAGTGCATCATCTATAGAAAGAGCAACATTGCTGCCCCCTTGCGAAGCAATACCAGATGGCTTGTTGAGAACTAAAAAATCTTCATTTTCAAAAATGAGATATTTTGAAAGCAATTTATCTGCAAGTTCCTTGGCCCCAGGATGGGCCTGCTTTAACTCTTCCTCCATTTCTATATGTGAGCCCATATATAATTCAATTATATCCCCGTTCTGAACTCGAATGTTAGAGCTAGTTTTTTTATGGTTCAGCTTAAGATCTCCCTTTCGAATAGATTTTTCAATAAATCCTTGAGTGAAATTTTTATTCTGTAGTCTGAGATAACGATCTAACCTCATCGGCTCAATGCAATCTTCAATATTATATATTTTTTTTGTCATGATAATTCCAAATTGGCTTTTTCTAATTCTAGTATTTGATCTCTTATATTTGCTGCCTCTTCAAATTCAAGATTTGCTGCATGCTGTCTCATTTCTTTCCTTAGCTTTTCTATATGCGCAGCTAACTTTTTCTTATTAGAAATGATGTTTTTAATATTCTCCTTCCCAGGAGATAAATCTTCAATTTTTTCTAGCTCTAATAACGCATGAATTGTTTTATTAATCGTGGTAGGTATTATGTTGTTTTTTATGTTATATTCTTCTTGCAGCGCTCTTCTCGTTGCTGTAATTGAAATAGCCTTATCAATAGATTTTGTTATATTATCTGCATATAAAATAACTCGACCTTCTGAGTTCCTCGCAGCTCTGCCTATTGTTTGGATTAAAGATACTTCTGATCTTAAAAATCCCTCTTTATCTGCATCTAAAATTGCGACAAGCCCACATTCTGGGATATCAAGCCCTTCCCTAAGCAAGTTGATTCCAACTAATACATCGAATTTTCCACCTCTTAAGTCTCTTATTATCTCTATTCTCTCTAGTGTATGCACTTCTGAATGTAAATATGAAACTTTATAACCATTTTCTGATAAATAATCTGTTAAATCTTCCGCCATTTTTTTAGTTAAAGTTGTAACTAATACCCTAAGCCCTCTTGATATAGTAAATCTAATTTCCTCCATCAAATCATCTACTTGGTTAAGAGCAGGCTTGATTATACATAATGGGTCTAACAAACCAGTAGGTCTAATAATAAGCTCAACCACCTCTCCTTCTGTTTGGTTAAGCTCGTATTTTCCTGGAGTCGCCGAAACAAAAATTGTTTGTGGCCTATAGCTTTCCCATTCCTCAAATTTCAGAGGCCTATTATCTAAGGCAGATGGAAGCCTAAAGCCATAATCCACCAAAACAGTTTTTCTTGCCTTGTCACCATTATACATAGCACCAATCTGCGGCACTGTAACATGCGATTCATCAATAAATAATAGAGAATCTTTAGGAAGATATTCGAACAAAGTTGGAGGTGGAATACCGATACCTCTACCGGTTAAATACCTTGAATAATTCTCTATTCCCTTGCAAGAACCAGTTTCTGTTAGCATTTCAAGATCAAATTGAGTTCTCTGATTCAATCTTTGAGCCTCGAGCAACATATTTTGTGAATTAAAATATGAGAGCCTCTGCTGTAACTCTTCTGCAATTCCAGTAATTGCCTTGTTTATGACATCACGCGGTGTCACAAAATGCGATTTTGCATATATTATGGCAGATGTAAGCTTTGCAAGTTTCTTGCCTGTTAAAGGGTCAAATTCATAAATTTCTTCTAAAATATCACCAAAAAAGCTCAGCCTCCATGCTTTTTCTGCGTAATGCGCAGGAAATACATCTATATTTTCTCCGCTAACTCTAAAGCATCCCCGCGTAAAATTTATATCATTTCTTTCATATTGAAGCTGAACTAATTTAGAAAAAATATTATCCCTATTATATTTCTCTCCTTTGTTAAGAGTTAGCACCATTTGATAATATAGGTCTGGCGAGCCAAGACCATATATGCAGGATACTGAAGAGACAACTATAACATCCCTTCTCTCAAGCAATGATCTAGTAGCAGAATGCCTCATTAAATCTATTTGCTCATTTATAGAAGCATCTTTTTCAATAAATGTATCTGTTCTTGGAACATAAGCTTCAGGCTGGTAATAATCATAGTATGAAACAAAATATTCCACCGCATTTTCAGGAAAAAATTCTTTTAATTCGGAATAAATTTGAGCAGCGAGAGTTTTGTTATGCGCCATCACCAGAGCGGGTCTTTGGGTTTGAGCTATAATATTAGCCATAGTATAGGTTTTACCGGAGCCGGTAATGCCTAGCATGACCTGATCCCTCTTGCCTTCTGCTATACCTTCAATGAGCTTTTTAATAGCGGTTGGTTGATCGCCGCTAGGAGAATATTTCGAAACTAATTTAAATTCACTCATTTTATTGAATTATTTGAAGGTATGTCTATACTAGAACATATTTTCTCCAATTAAAAGAGTAGTTAGATATTATGAAAAAGAATCTGATCAAAATTTACACTACAACTTACTGCCCATATTGTGTTAAAGCAAAAACATTGCTTAAAGCAAAGAATATTGATTTCGAAGAAATTAATGTCGAAGGAGATGATGAAGCAAGAATTAAACTAGCAGAAATATCTGGCGGCAGAAAAACAGTTCCTCAAATTTTCATAAATGATACTCATGTTGGTGGATGTGACGATCTATACGCTTTAGAAGAAAGTGGAAAATTAGATAATTTACTTTTAAAATAGCAATAATATAAAAAATGCAAAATCTATCTTTTCAAGAAATCATCTTAAAGCTCCAACAATTTTGGAGCAACCATGGGTGCGCAATTCTGCAGCCTTATGATGTTGAAATGGGTGCTGGCACTTTTCACCCCGCTACTGTTTTAAGGTGCCTTGGCCCAAAACCATGGAATGTAGCATTCGTGCAGCCTTCTCGAAGGCCAACCGACGGAAGGTATGGCAATCACCCAAATAGGATGCAGCATTATTACCAATTTCAAGTGATTCTGAAGCCTGCTCCTCAAAACATACAAGAATTATATTTAGAAAGCCTTTTAATGCTTGGTATTGACTACAAAAAACATGATATAAGATTTGTAGAAGATGACTGGGAGTCCCCAACTTTGGGCGCTGCGGGCCTTGGATGGGAAGTTTGGTTAAACGGCATGGAAGTAACGCAATTTACGTATATGCAGCAAATAGCAGGTATAGATTGCCGGCCAGTTCCTGGAGAAATTACATATGGTCTTGAACGTCTTGCAATGTATATTCAAGGAGTGAATGACTATAAAGAACTTCAATGGAATAGCTCTGCGGATTACAAAAGTCTTACCTATGCCGATATAGATTTAGAATCAGAAAAACAATTTTGCGAATATAATTTTAAATATGCTAACACAGCTATATTATTCAAACAATTTGAAGAAGCTGAAAGCCAGTGTAAAGATCTAATAGAAAAAAATCTACCATTCCCTGCTTATGATTTCTGCATTAAAGCAAGCCATTTATTCAATTTGCTTAATGCTAGAAATGTAATTAGCCAGGCAGAAAGAGCAGGCTATATCTCACGAATAAGAAACCTTGCAAAAATATGCGCTGAAAAATGGATTGAACAGCAAGAGAAAGATTTATGAAAGATTTTATATTAGAAATTTATTCCGAAGAAATTCCAGCAAGAATGCAAAAATTCGCTGAAGAAAATTTTTATAAAATTTTTGAGAATTTTTTTAGAGAATATCAAATTAGATGGGAGAATTTGCAAGTAAATGTAGGCCCATGTAGAATCATTATTCAATCAAGCCTCGCAGAAGTGATACCAGCTAAAATAGCAGAAATTAAAGGCCCTAAAATAGATGCAAACGAACAAGCTATATTAGGATTCTGCAGAGCAAACAAAATTCAAAAAGAGCAGCTCACTACCGCAAAAATAAAAGACCAGGATTTCTATTTTTATATAAATCACATTCCTGAGCAATTAGTTAAAACTATTATTGAAAAAAACCTAGTGGATTTTCTTAATAAGATGATATGGCCTAAATCTATGGTGTGGGAGGAGGAAAACTCTTCCTGGGTAAGACCTATTAGATCTATTTTATGTTTACTAGATCAGGAAGTGATTAAAATTCATTTTGGAAATATTGCGAGCTCTCACTTCACGTATGGCCATAAATTTATGAGCCATAAAAAAATAGAAATATCTGACTCCAGAGATTATCTAAGGAAACTCCATGAGAATAATGTAATTATAAATCGCGCCGAAAGACAAAACATCATTATGGAATCGTTATTAGGAACTTGCACAAAACTTAATATAACTCTAAATAGCGATGAAAAACTACTAGAAGAAGTCACAGGACTTGCCGAATATCCTGTAATTCTTTATGGCAAAATAGATAATAAATTTGTTACCTTACCGCCAGAAGTACTTATTACATCGATGAGGCACCATCAGAAATATTTCACAGCCTCCGATTCAAAAGGCAATCTCGCGCCTTATTTCCTCTTTGTTACAAATCTGAAGCTAGATGATTATAGCGAAATTATTGCAGGAAATGAGCGCGTTCTTTCTGCAAGACTGTCTGATGCATTATATTTTTATAATACAGACCAAACAAAAAAGCTTGAATCTAATAATGAAAAATTGAAAGAGATAATCTTCCATACAAAAATTGGAACCATGTATGATAAGACACTGAGAATAGAAAAATTATGTACTGTCATTTCTGATAATAGCATTGCATCTAAAGCAGCCAAAATATCCAAATCAGATCTAGTTACTGAAATGGTTGGCGAATTCCCTGAGTTACAAGGAATAATGGGTGGTTATTACGCTAACAAGGAAGGCTATGATAGTAAAATCTGTGCAGCCATAAAACACCATTATAAACCTATGGGAGCAGAAGATGAAACTCCTAGAAACGAAGCAGCTATTTTATCAATAGCTGATAAAATTGATAGCTTGGTAGCATTATATTATGCAGGAGAAAGAGCGACAGGATCAAAAGACCCGTATGCTCTTAGGAGGTACGCTTTAGGTATTATCCGTACAATTTTAGATAATCAATTAACAATCAACCTTCATGAAACAGTCCAATTTAGCCTTGGCTTGCTTGGAGAGTCATCTGAAATTTCTGAATTAACTACTGAAATCTTATTATTTATTGAGGAAAGATTTAAACAATATTTAAAACAAGAATTTTCACATGATATAATCAATGCTTGCGTAGATTTAAGTATATCTTCGGATTTATCACTGAGCTATGCAAAGATAATAGCCTTAAGTAACGCATTGAAAAACGATGCTAGTAATCTTATTTCTTTATATAAAAGGGTAAAAAACATTATAGGACCCAACATCAATAAAGAAAAAGTGAAAGAATTATTATTTCAAACTTCTTCTGAACAGGAGTTATATAATAAAATTATTGAAATCGAAGAGAAAATAAATTTTTGCCTTAAAACAAAAAACTTTGCAGAAGCCTTAAGCAGCTTACAGCAAATAGAAAAACCATTAGCATTATTTTTTGAAGAAAATTTAGTTAACTCTGAAAATACAGAGGTTACTGAAAATAGAATGGCAATGCTTAGCGCTTCTTACTCTTTATTTTCTAAACTCGCAAATTTTGATTCCTTAGAGTGAAGATGCTCAAAGAAAACGGATATTTTGGTGTAATTAGCTCTAAAAACGACAAAGCTGATTCGATCAAAAAAGAAATAGGAAAGTTAGTTAATATTCTAGATATTGACTCCCCGGATCTTATTAATGGAGAGTATGAGCTAAAGGCTATTATTATAATTGGAGGGGATGGAGAAATGCTGCATGCCTTGCATAGATTTTATAAGCTAAATATCCCATTCATAGGAATTAATGCCGGGAGCTTAGGCTTTTTAATGAATGAGGCTTTTGATTTAGATTTAATAAATAATTTTGCCAAAAAAGAAACTATAGCCCTTTTTCCATTAAAAATGAAAACATTTACTTCTAATGGAGAGGAAAAATCTTTTATAGCATTTAATGAAGTATCTTTATATAGAGCAACTAATCAAGCTGCTAAAATTGAAATAAAGATAAATGGAGAAACTCAGATTTCTGAATTAATATCTGATGGCATTATAGTTTCCACACCGGCTGGAAGCACTGCATACAACTTTTCTGCTGGGGGAAGAATTGTACCTCTGGATTCAAAGGTGATCTGCATTACTCCAGTTTGTGCATTCCGCCCAAGAAGATGGCATGGCGCAATTTTACCAGAGAGCACTAGAATAGCTTTTGATGTTTTAGAAAGTAAGAAGAGGCCAGTAAACGCTGTTGCAGATTTTAATGAGATTAAAGATGTAGTAAGAGTGGAAATAGAACAACAAACTTTAATTTCAGCTAATCTTGTATTTGTTTCCCATTCAGCATTAGCAGAGAAGATGATAAAAGAACAATTTACTGTTTAGGATTAAATGTATGATTGAACATAACGCAAAAGAAGTTTTACTGAGATTAATATATAATTATGTGCGACCATATAAATCAAGGATTTTTCTAGCAATTTTTTTCATGATTATAGTAGCTATTTGTGTAGCGATAATAGTTGGAATAGTAGAGCCTATAATAGACAAAGCCTTCCTAAACAAAGACAAATCTATGTTATTTTATTTGGCATTTACTATGGTCCTTGTCTCTTCCATAAAAGGAATAGCTGAGTTTTTTCAGAATTTTCTTATTAAGTCCGTAGGCCAGAGAATATTAAGTAATATTCAAATAGAATTATATGAACATTTATTAGAAGCAGACATTGAATTTATTCACTCTCAGTCTTCAGCTCGTCTTATATCCAGATTTACGAATGATATAACTCTGATGAGAGGAGCAGTATCTAATTTGCTTGTGGGAGTTGCAAAACATTTTCTCACAGTATTATTTCTAATAATACTAATGTTTGTAAAAGAGCCAACATTATCAGCTGCAATATTCTTTATTTTTCCTCTAGCTATATACCCTATTCAAAAAAATGGTAGAAGAATAAGAAAACTAGCTTCTGCAGCTCAAGAACAATTAGGAAATTACACTGCAAAATTAGATGAGACATTTAATTCCATCAAAATTGTAAAATCTTATCAAGCTGAAAAGCTAGAAGCTAAAAGAGCTAAAAGCTTCATAGAGCACATATATGATTTATATAGGAATACAGCGAAATATGATGCTCTAACCTCTCCTATTATGGAAACTTTAAGTGGTATCGCTATAGCTACTATTATTTTATATGGAGGGTATTTAGTTGCAGAAGGGAAAAGCACACCAGGAGCTCTGTTTGCGTTCATGGCGGCTTTTGTATCTGCATATAGGCCATATAAAAGCCTTGTATCTTTTAATATAAATTTACAAGAAGGAGTAGCTGCTGCTAGCAGATTATTTAACGTGTTGGATCAGAAACCAACAATTTACGAAGATGATAAAGCGGAATATGTAAACTGCAGAAATGCAAAAATTGAATTTAAAAATGTAACTTTAGATTTTGATACTAAAAGAGCTCTAGATAACTTAAATCTAAAAATTGAACCTAACTCAAAAATAGCGATAGTCGGTAAATCTGGGGAAGGCAAAACTTCAATTGCTAATTTACTTCTACGCTTTTACGATCCAACAAGTGGTGAAGTATTAATAAATAATTGCAATATCAAAACCGCTAATCTATCTTCTATCAGATCTCAAATCTCTTTAGTATCTCAAGACACCCTTCTTTTTGATGCATCAATTGCAGAAAATATTGCCTATAATATGAAAGGTGCTACTTTAAAAGAAATTGAAGAAGCTGCAAAATCCGCAAGTGCTCACGAATTCATAACTAACCTACCAAATGGGTATGATACCATTATAGGTCCACAAGGCAGAAGCCTGTCAGGAGGACAAAGACAAAGACTTGCTATTGCAAGAGCCTTCCTTAAAAATTCTCCCATTATTATTTTAGATGAAGCGACAAGCAGTTTAGACTCTGAAACAGAAAGGGATATCAAACATGCTATCGATAAATTAAGCGATAATAGAACTACTATTATCATCACTCATAAACTTAATATTATCGAAGATGCAGATATGATATATGTAGTAAAACATGGAAAAATACTAGAGAGTGGTACACACATAGAACTAATTAAGCGAGCAAAAGAGTATGCAGCTCTTTACAAGAAGGAAAGCAAAGCAACATAATGAGTCTAGCGGGCTATAAGCAACAGAAGGAACCAGAGGATTTTCACCCGCCAAACTCAAAATATACAACTTTTACGTCGTATATTTACTAACGTACAACTTAAAGTTACAATATGCAACAATAATTTTGCATAAATATGATATTTTTTACTAATAATGATATGGTGAAATTATTTCGTTATACTGGTAAGAAAATTTTCTTCTTTAGAAAACTCATCCCCTCAATTAACTGTAGCTACTTCCGATCTATCTTACAAATATAGCTCTGGCAAACAAACAAGAGGCAGACCATGTTAAACTCTCGTTATGAGAACTCCTTATCTTTCTTTAACGATGCTTAATTCGCTATGCGCAACAAACATAAGATTTATAGTGAATTAAGTTGAGGTAGCGTATTTAAAGAAGAAAGCTATTGAATCAAATAAGGAGTCAAACTTCTCGATTTTTTGCTTAACCCATCGTTTCATATTAGCCCAGAATTTTTCTATTGGATTAAGATCTGGTGAATATGGTG
>CAMCRO010000048.1 GCA_945877265.1 Rickettsia typhi
GTTTCTACACAATTCGGTAAAAGCTGATAGATTAATAAGCTTAGAGTATCATGATCTCTTACGGCAACATACTCCAAAAGTGTCTTAAGGTCTTCCAACTTAACTGAATTACCTGCTTCTAAAGCATTAATTACAGTGCTTAGTATTGGAATATTGACATTATTGCCTTTTGCTTGATAGGAGATTAAAAAATCATTGAAAGTTTGGATGAAAGAGGGGATAGAAGGCGGGCTAAAAAATGGCTGGGTCGATGAATTTGCCTCTCCCGACCCAGCGGCCAGGAGAGGCCCTAAGCGAGGTGTCGCAGAAGCGACCTCTTGATCAAAAGATTGTGTAAAACTTAATTTCATGTAATTAATATATTTAATGTTCTGACTCTTAAATAGCTTAATTATTGATTAAAGTCAAACTTTAAATTAAAAATATTAAATTTAATTAAGCATTTATTCTGCGGCCTTTTCAAGTTTGAGAAGCAACCAGATGATGAAAAAGAAACACGTAGATTAAAGTACTAAAATCTAATATTTTAGATATAGATTAACAAAATTAAATATTTTTATTTGTGTTGCTTGAGATGTTGTGTATGTAATTTAATATGATTTGCAAAAAGAGTATATCGTAACTACTATGCTAAAAGCCTAGATAAAATATAGCTGTGTAAATTTAAGCCACTTGGAAGAAGGCGGAAAAAATTATCTTTAATTTCTGCAAGATTATTTTGAAGAAGGATGTTTAAATAATCTTGATTAATAAGTTCAATAAAATTCTTATCAGTTTTACTTTTGAAATTATCTAAGGAAATACCTTTTGACAGGCGAAGGCCCATCATGATTATTTCATTTATTAATTCATTTTCTGCTAGCATTGTTTCTTTCTGAATCCCATGACTTAGTTTTTCAATTTGAGAAAGCCAGTTTTTGGGATTATGAAGCATCATAATAGCTTTGCCATTTATTCTGCTGTGAGAACCTGGGCCTATGCCTAGATAATTACCATAATCCCAATAATTTAGGTTGTGTTTACATTCGAATCCTAGGTTAGCATAGTTCGAAATTTCGTATCTCTCAAAATTATGATACTTTGTGATTTCATTTGTTAATTCAAACATATCTGCAGCTAACTCATTATCTGGTAGTTGTAATTTGCCATCTCTGAAGAGCTTAAAAAATGGCGTGCCTTTTTCTATTGTGAGCTGATAAAGTGAGATATGTTTTGGGTTGAAGCTCAAAGCAAGTTCTAATTCCTGATGCCAAGATTTTAAAGTTTGGTTTGGGCGAGCGTAAATTACATCAAAAGAAAAATTTGTAAATTTTTCTGATGCAAGTTCGATTGCTTTTATAGCATCACCCGCGCTATGTTTCCGGCCAAGGGTTTTTAGGTCTTCTTCTATAAAAGACTGTACCCCAATGGATAACCTATTTATTCCAGCTGATTTAAAATCTTCGAATTTTTTGCTTTCAACTGATGTTGGGTTTGCCTCTAAGGTAATTTCTGTGGTTGCTTCTAGCAGGCAGTTTTTCGTTAAAAAATTCAAAATTGTTGATATTGTTGAGGCGTTCATTAAAGAAGGTGTGCCGCCACCAAAGAAAACGGAAGTTATTTTCTTGCCTTTTATTTGCGGTAGGAAATATTCAAGCTCTTTTAAATAGGAATTTGCCCAAGTGGCGTGGTTGATCTCAGTTGCTACATGAGAATTGAAATCACAATATGGGCATAGGCTTAAGCAAAAAGGCCAATGTATATAGATTGCAATTTGATTATTCATGCAGCCTTTCTTTAAACTAGTTTTTAAGGGTAATTTTGTTGTCAAAATTTGTCTCCGCTCCTCAAATACTGTGCGTATGTTCCGGTGCTCGCCTGCATTTTTTCTAAAAATTCCTCGTTTATAAACTAGTTTTTAAAGAAGCTACGAGCATTATTCTGCTTTGTTGACTCTAAGTCGATTACAAGCCTATCCAGTCTTTGTAAATTTTGATATTTGTGAAAGAGTGGACTATTGCAAGATCAAATCTTACTTTCTTTATACACCATTTTGTATGGAGCGCTAAGAAATATTCTGAAGATTTTTTGAGTCTTTTTTGCTGATTATAAGAAACGCATTCGGACGCATCTAAAACATCAGAGCTCCTTGCCTTTACTTCACAAAATATAATAGATTTGCCGCGTTTTAGAATTATGTCTATTTCGCCTAGATTGCTTTTCCAACGATGCTTTACGGGGAGATAGCCTTGAAGCATATATCTAATTATTACAGCATATTCAGCAAACAAACCAAATTTATGTTTATGCATTACGTGCTAAAATTCGCTCTTCAATCATGGGCCTAAAATGCCTAACTAGCCCTTGTATTGGCCAAGCTGCTGCGTCGCCTAGGGCGCAGATTGTGTGGCCTTCCACTTGCTTTGTTATATTTAGAAGCTCATCAATTTCGTCTATGCGCGCTTCGCCTTTGCATAAGCGCATCATAATTCTCCACATCCAGCCTGTGCCTTCTCTGCAAGGAGTGCACTGGCCGCAAGATTCATGCATATAAAATTTGCTCAGCCTTGCTATTGCATAAATTAAATCTGTGGATTTATCCATAACAATAACTCCGCCGGTGCCAAGACCTGAGCCTGCTGCCCTTAGTGAGTCAAAATCCATTGTAACATTTTCAGCTATTTCTTTTGTGATCATGGGGCAAGAAGAGCCACCTGGAATAATTGCAAGTAAATTATTCCAACCACCTCGCACGCCGCCTGCGTGTTTTTCTATTAATTCTTTTAACGGAATTCCCATTGCTTCTTCAACGTTGCAAGGTTTATTTACGTGGCCTGAAATGCAGAATAATTTTGTGCCTGTATTATTTGGTTTGCCTATGGATGCGAACCACTCTGCACCTCTTCTAAGGATTGATGGTACGACGGCAATTGATTCCACGTTATTGATTGTGGTTGGGCAGCCATAAAGGCCTGCGCCAGCAGGGAAAGGAGGTTTCAATCTAGGTTGTCCTTTTTTGCCCTCTAGGCTTTCAAGCAAAGCCGTTTCTTCGCCGCAAATATATGCTCCTGCTCCTCTGTGAAGATAAATATCTATATCCTGCCCAGAGCCGCAAGCATTTTTTCCTATTAGTTTTGCGCTATATGCTTCATCTATTGCTTTTTGCAATATAACAGCTTCATTATAGAATTCGCCTCTGATGTATATATAGCAAGTTTTTGCCCCAATTGCAGAGCTTGCAAGAAGGCAGCCCTCTACTAATTTATGAGGCTCGTATCTTAGAATATCTCTATCTTTACATGTGCCAGGCTCTGATTCGTCTGCATTTACAACTAAATAAGATGGTTTGTCTGATGCTTTTGGCATGAATGACCATTTCATTCCAGTGGAAAAACCAGCGCCTCCTCTGCCACGAAGGCCAGAAGTTTTGACTTGCTCTATAATCCAATCTCTGCCATTTGCCAGAAGCTTTTTTGTATCCAGCCAGTCGCCGCGTTTCTTATGGCTTGCTAAATCTACTCCTAATTCACCACGGAGATTTGTGAAAATTTTATCTTTTTCGGCCAACATATTATGCTCTAAAGTATCAAATATTTATACAACATATATTCTGAAATAGGCTGGTTTGTAAATCAAAAAGCATAGGCTTCCTACATAAATCAATCTGGTTGGTGTTTTTGGCGTCGAAACTTGCCTGCGCTTCATACATACGTCGAGGCATGCTGCGCTGCTCGGCTTCGCTTCTCCTAATAACCACTCAACCATTTTTGACTTATGTGGGAAGCCTATTCAAAAACCCAAAATTAAATTTATTCCAGGCTTAAAAAAATTACTAGCTATAAAATCTTGATCCGGCGGAGAAATTACTTTAAATATGAATAATCATATAAACAAGTAATATTGCGTGAAAACACCTTTTACTAATTTTACAGCTCTAGATATAGGAAGCTCAAAAATAAGCATATTAGCAGCAAGAGTGCAGGCTAATGGAGAGGCGAGAATTGGGTATCAAAGCATATTCCAATCTTCAGGTATTGTTGCAGGTGTGGTGAATGATTATAAAGCGGCAGAGCAAAGCATAGTTAATGCAATCTATACTTTAGAAAAGGAGGTGGATAAAAATATTACATCTGTTGCTATTGCAGTATCCGGAATTGGTACAAAATCTTTTTATTTATATCAAAAAATTAAATTGCCTTCTGGTAGGGTTGCTAAATCTGATGTGCAGCTACTTACTGAGAAATCTCTAAAGCAAATTGAGAATCTAAACCAAACAATCATTCATTATTTTCCAATAGAATATACTTTGGATATGAATAATTCTATTAATAATCCTATTGGGATGTTTGGTAATGTTCTTGGATGCCGGTTTCATGTTGTTGTGGCAGATAGTGCAAATATAACTAATATTATTAATTGCTTTGCAAAATATAATATTAAAATTAGTGAGATTGTTGTTGGGGTTTATGCATCAAGCATAGCTGTTTTAACTGAAGATGAAAAAGCTCTAGGCTCAATTGTTATTGATTTTGGTGCATCTACAACGAGCTTTGCAATTTTTGTTGGAGGGCAGCTTATCTATACAGGTTTTGTCCCTATGGGAGGGAATAGCATTACATCGGATATTGCAAAAATTTTAGGTATTAACATGAGTTCTGCTGAAAAGCTAAAAGTGTTATACGGCTCAACTGTAGAAAGCTCTAATTATAATGATGCGATGATTAATTTAGCAGAAATAGATGCAAGCGCTAATTTAGATGAAGATAGTAATATTACATCTAGCGACCTAAGCATGATAATTAGAGCAAGGGTGGAAGAGATTATTGAGCTTGTAAAAGAAGAATATGATAAAGTTGGAGTTGATCATTTAATATCTCGCAGAGTTATATTAACTGGCGGAGGCTCGATGATGCGCGGCATAAAAGAAATGGTAAGCGCAGCTTTTAACAAGCAAGTGAGAATTGGGTATGCTTTGAATATTCCAGGATTTGAAAGCGACCATACTGCTTCAAGTTACACTTCTTCTATTGGGCTTTTAAAATATGAAATGATTAAACAAAAAAAGCTTGCTCGCTTTGTTCCGGATTCAGGAAAACTTGTAAAAAGAATTACTAATTGGTTTAAGGAGAATTAGTTTAATAGTCATGCCTGACCACATAGTGGGATGACAAAACCTATATATCCTCGCAATAGTTTGTAGGCATCGTCATCACGAGAAGGTTTAAAAACCTACCAGGTGATTTACTAAAAAAGATTATATAGCTCGATTGCCTCGGAGTTGGCGCTTCTGGCAATGATGTTGCAAAAGATCCTGAAACAAGTTCAATAGGACAATTTTATTTCGTTAAATTATTTTAATATTGTAGTAATTATAAAGATATGTTATAATCTTTGGTACAAAAATTGCTTAAATATCTAAGTTAAACACAAATAGGTTATTAATATGGCTGGACCAGTTAGCACCCTCCCTGCGGCAAGTACCCCAGAATTTGATTCTAAACGCGCTGCAAGATCAAGCTTTAATGGAGCGGAAGCTTCAAAAATGACGGTGCAGGAGATGCTAGATTCTGATCCTACGATAGTCAGGTTAAAAGACAAGATTGAGAAAAGCGGCGCTGCACTAAGCAAAGAAACAAAAAAAATGGTTGCTTTTCAAAATCTTGCAGATACTGCAAAAAGATTAAGCGATGCTGCTGAGAATTTGATGGGTAGAGCTGATAAAAACCAGAATGCATTTGATAGATCAAGCGCTACAATTACAACAACAGATACATCAGAAGGACATATTAGTGTTAGCGTGAAGCCAGGGACAGCTCCAACGAGCTTTACTGTGAATGTTGCGCAGCTTGCGACGCAAAATAAAATTATACTAGGAACAGCTAACATAGATTTAGCAACTGCAGTTAATGTGGTTATTCAGGCCGCTGCTGTTAATGGTGGAGTAATAAGCGATAATGGTGGTGGCGACTTTTTAACTGCTATAAGAGTTGCAGCTGGGCCACTATCTAACGGGGTAACTCCTATAAATTCGTATGCTAAAGACCTATATTTAATTGCTAAAAAAACTTTTGATGCATCTACTCCAGCTACTGCCGCCGCAGACCTTGCTCAGCTAAAGCTTAAAGCTGAAGCAATGTTTGGCCAGATGCAGCTTTCGCCTATTAGCGCTGGTCTTGCAACTTTAGACACGCCAGCTGTTGGAGTCGGTGCTTTATTAAATGTAGGTGAATATACTTTATATTCCGGTGAAGGTGGTTTGGCTATCGCTCAAGCTATTAAAGGGGTGGCAGGAGTCGATGCTAATGCTGTAAAACGGGCTGCTCATGATGCTTATGACAATCTAGTTGCAGCAGGAGATGAAAGGCGGAATGATCCACTTGCTAAATATGTATTAAAAGCGATTGATGCTGCAGCTGCTGTTGCTGGTGCAACGGCTCAAAATGTTATTGATGCAGCAAATGCAGCTTATAATGAATATAAAGCATTTTGCCACGTAAGTTTTGTTGATGGTGATAGATTGCAGCAAGTTATTGATAAAATCAATAACACAACAAAATATTCTGGCGTGACAGCTTCTAGTGTTTCGACGGGAAATAGTAATTTTGTTCTAAGAATCACGGCAAAAAACACAGGTATCCTTAATAATATAGAATTTTTTAATAATGCTGAGGCTGCTCAGAATATCGCGGCGAATGTAGTAAGTGCCGGTGCAGCATATAATAATAAAACAGGGCAAGGATCAATTGCATATATTGATAATATACCACAACTGAGCAACTATAACACAATAACTCATGGTGGAGCTGATATAACATTAAGAAAGCTAAATACGAACATTGACGTGGAGGAGACTGTTGTAATCGGAGCTGATTTAGGTGTAGTTGCTCAAAATATAATAGATTTTCAGTCTTGTTTTGAAGAATTGTCTTTGTTTCTTGCTGTTCAAACAGAGCGTGATGGTTCTACCTATCTTCCTAAAGATACTGCTGTTTTATGCCGCGAGCCCGAAATGGAAGCAATCAGACGAGCTCTTAGCCTTATTAGATCAACTTATATCGCTGATAATGACGAAGGTTTTAGATCTTTGGCTGATATTGGAATTAGCTTCATTGAAGTGCCTGCTGACGCTGAAAAAGAAAAGCCAGCACACCTTGCTATGAACATTGATACAGATCTTTTAATGAAGAAATTAAAAGATCCATTAGGGCTTGAAAATATTAGAAGATTATTTGAATTCTCTTCCCTCTCGTCTAACCCAGCTATGAAGGTTTTGGGTTATGACGGTTCGTATGGGAATATAGATTTTAGGGTGTCTATAAATCAAGGTGGCTTTAATGGGGTTGCTGATGACAAGGTGAAGGTCGAGCGGATGGTCGCTGGTGCTTGGGTCCCAGAATATTATAATTTAGGTGGGGTTCCTGGTGCCTATACCATAGATATTAATGACCCCGCAAGTCCACTTAATGGTCTTTTGCTTACATATGCTTCAAATGTTAATGTTGATAATATAACTATAAAATTAAGGCAGGGATGTTGCGACAGGCTTTATAATGATGTGCGTGGGTATCTCGATCAAAGCGGAGAGCTTGGTCTTATCACTAAGAGGCAGCAATCTCTAGGGGCTGAATATACAAGAAAGACTAAGGACATTGAGGATCAAAAAAAGAAGTTGCAACAAGTTACAAATAAAAGAGCTGATGAAATTGCAACCAAGCTTGCTAGAGCTTCCAAAGCATCATTAGATACACAAATGATGGAAGCATATTTAGATGGCTTATATGGACCTAAATAATGCAAGACCAAAATATTAATAAATATAGCTCTATTTCTTCAAGTGGTCGCTCTACAAGAGAGCTAATGGTGCTTGTTTTGCAAAAGGCAAAGAATCATTTGATTACGGCAAAAAAGTCTTTGGAAGCAAAGGATTTTGTGGAAGTTGGAAAAGATATTATTATCGTGCTGCAAATTCTTGAAAATTTAGCAAAACTTTCTAGTTTAGATAGTTCTATCCCTAATATTGATAAAGTCCAAAAAATCTATGAGACTTTATCATTCCAAATTGAAAATTTGGTAGCGAAAAGAGCAGGGCCAGAGCAATATGATTATTTTATCGATTATTTTGAAAAGCTTAAAAATAGCTGGGAAAAATTAGAGTATACTCCTAATCATACTAGTGCTGAAAAAGTGGTTATTGCGAAGGACCAGAATTTTGCCTCAATAGAGACAAATCAAAATAAAGCAATATTTGATATTAACGGAAAATTTGAACTTGATGTTTAGGGAGATTTATCCTAAAACATTTTCTCCATATGCAGACTATCATATGAAAGTTAGGATCAATTAAAACATCAAATTTATTGACCAATCTTTACGTTGTTATTAGAATTTCTTATAATTTTAATTAAGAGGAAATTATGCCTGGAACTTTACATACTACAGCACCTAGCGCAATAAGCGTCTTGGAAGATATTGAAGCTATTGGAACCATAACAATTAAAGGAAATGTGATAGTACATTCTGGAAAAACAGTAGCCGCATCTACAATAAAATTTATTACTTTTGATGACTTTGGGCATTATGAACCGAAAGTGACTTTACAGCATGGAGCAGGCATTCATGTTTTGTCTATTGAACTAAATGGAGAGGTTAAGTCTATTGGGGAGATGGAAGATTTGGGTTATTTAGTTTTCGAAGCATAAAGCTATCTAATAAGAACTCAGCTAGTCCGAACTCTTATTATTATAGTAGAACTTAATTCACCATTTAGAAAGTCTTATTTAGCGGCAAGTTTTTTTATGTCATTCCTATATAGATCGGAATCCATAGTGTTTAGCCACTAAGGAAAAGGTATATATTCTTTTGGATTTTATCGTGATCTGAGATGACAAAGAGTTAGTGGTATAACTTTTTTACTGGATGCTTCGCCCCATAACTGCTCCTCGCAAAGACTTATCCGCTGAGAGTAATTGCGAACGAAACGAAGTGGAGTGTGGCGATCAAGGATGTAAATGTGTGTGGTTTTGTTTTAATAGAAGGTGGATTCCCGCCTGCGCTCACTATAGTGAATTAAGTTGAGTTAGCGTATAGTATGAGATAGATTTAGAAGAAAGAATGCAAGCATATAGTATAGATCTACGTAAGAAGGTAATAGAATTTATTGAGCAAGGTCAGACGCAAAAATTAGCGACTCAAATATTCAACTTAAACAAAGCTACGGTGAATAGGTGGTGGCTTAGACATAAAAAAGAAGGCCATATTTACCCACGTA
>CAMCRO010000049.1 GCA_945877265.1 Rickettsia typhi
CATCGGATCTATTATTGATGAAATACCATTATTAGCCACCCTAATCAAAGGCAGACCATTTTCCACAGCTCTCATCTTAGCCGTGTAAAAATGCTGGTACGGGCCAGAACTCCTTCCATAATATCCATCATTTGTTAGATTCAAAATGAAGTCTGAATTTTCATTATTCATACGAACCTCATCTGGAAAGATAATTTCATAACATAATAATGGCCTGATTTTCAAATTAAAATCCTCTAAAGAAACTATAAAACCAGGCTTTCCGGGGCTATATGGCACAAGGCCAGGTGTAATTTTATTTATTGGCAATATATTTGCATAAGGAACATACTCTCCAAAAGGCACTAGGTGTGCTTTATGATAGTCAAATAACAAGTTGCCTGTAGATTTTATGGCGTATATAGAAGCAAAAACTTTATCTCTTTTCCTATCTTCTTGTGAAAGATTATCAGTAACTCCTCCTGTAATTAAAATAGATTTAGTACCTAATACAACACTTCTTAAAGCTGCAAAAATTTCAGCATATTTCGGTTCTAATATTACTGCAGCCTCAGGCCAGATAATTAAATCTGGTCTAAAATCTAACCTATTATCCAAAGAAAGTTTTTTATGACTTTCAAAATTGTCCCAAAATTTTTGAATACTCCATTTTTCAGTTTGCACTATGCTGGGCTGGACTAGTCTAAGTTTTATTTCTGTATTTTCTGTTGGAAATGAATCTAGCCTATTATTCCCATAATATAATAAAATCAGCCAAGTAAACAGAGAGATAGAAGAATATATTGCAAGTTTTTTATAATTTTTAACCAGCAAATAAAATAATGAGGAAAATGAAAATACTATTATCGCTCCGAGTCCGTAGCTTCCGATTATGCTAGTAATTTGAATGACTGTATCAGAAAATGAAAAACTATAAGCAATTAAGCTCCACGGGAACCCGGTAAATAAGTTACTTCTTAATAATTCAAGGACAACCCAAAAAGCAACAAAACTATTAATGAAAAACTTCTTATTTTTAATTAAATACATACCAAATCCAAGAATAGCAAAATAAAATGCTAAAAAACCTGGTAACAACATAAGCGAAAAAGGAATAGCCCACCAAAAATCAGAAATATAGACTCCAACACCAATACTTATCCAATATAAGTTCGTCAAATAAAAACCAAAACCAAATAACCAACCTATCAGAGCAGATTCCTTCCTGGACTCAGATTTAGTGATAATATATATGAAAAAAGGGAGAACAATATTCAAAGGCCATATAAAGAAAGGAGCAAATGCAAAATTAAAGATTACCCCCAAAGAAAATGAAGCTAGTTTTTTATTTGTTGATATCTTATTTAGTAAATTTTCTAACATTCACTCATCCTTCAGCGCGCTCTGTTTTTAATATATATGCTATATTTAGATTTACAAAAGTATACGAAATGTTATGCTCCAGACAAGTGTTTTTGGCTTAACTATGAGGAAATATGGAAAATTTTTCTGCTAATAATTTATTAAAAGGTAAGAAAGGCTTAATAGTTGGAGTAGCAAATAATCTCTCTCTTGCTTGGGCGATCGCAGATAGCGCTTCAAAGCAAGGAGCAACTCTCGCATTTACGTATGTAAATGAAGCCATAGAAAAAAGAGTTAGACCTCTAGCAGAAGAAGCAGGATCGAAATTTGTTTATCATTGCGATGTAGGAAACGAGCAGTCTATAATAGATCTTTTTAAAAATGTAGAAAAAGATTTAGGTAAAATAGATTTTATACTTCATTCTGTTGCATTTTCAGATAAAAACGAACTAACTGGAAGATATCTCGACACTTCTCTTCCTAACTTTCTGAATTCTATGAATATTTCTTGCTATTCTTTAGTATCTCTAGTGAAACATGGAGAAAAACTAATAAATAAAGGCGGAAGCATAATAACATTAACATATTTTGGATCAGAAAAAGTCGTGCCTAATTACAATGTAATGGGAGTTGCAAAAGCAGCTTTAGAATGTAGCGTTAGATATCTAGCAAATGATCTAGGCTCTTCTGAAATTCGAATAAATGCAATTTCAGCAGGACCTGTTAGAACATTAGCTGCAAGCGGTATAGGTGATTTTAAATCAATGCTTAATGTGCACCAATCAACCTCACCACTTAAGCGAAACACTTCTCTGCAAGATGTAGCTGGCGCAGGACTATATTTTTTAAGCGACCTTTCTTCAGGAGTAACTGGCGAAGTGATGCATGTAGACTGTGGATATAATATTATGGGCATGAGTTCTACGAAGTAAAATATCTTCTCTACATATAAACCTACTCTAAATCAGACATTACCAAGGCTTTAAATAGCCTTCCCATTTCATTATCAGATACTAATCTATTATATTGAGAATATAATAGATTAGTAAGCTCAGGATTTTTAGCTGCTAAATCTTCTAATCTTTGCACTATTCCCTGCTCTAATAAAAATTCCCTCTGTGTAACTACACTAATTGATTTCACATCAAGATTACTTGCGATTTTTTTAATTCTATTAAAATCAACGTGAGATGATATATCAGTATTCCCGATATCATGTAATATGGGAGTATATTTATGTTTTTTAATACCTTGTAAAGTAGAAAAATATTGCGATGATTTTCTTTCATTTGGTTCTAAATCGTAACCATAATCTAATATAAGAGCTACGCTGTTAAATTCTTTTATATTGCGAGCCAAAAATCTTACATAATCAGCTGCAATTTTAGATTCTTCAACTATTGCCCCATCTTTTGCATTTCGATATTCAAAACTCAGATATTCATCAATATGTTCTTCGACTTCAAACTTATCAAAAATAATAGTATTTCCAGCTGGATTTGTACGTAATACTACTTCATGCCAATTTTCTTTAACTTTAATATATTGAGTAATTGGCAAAGCATCAAAAAACTCATTGGCAATAAAAATTGTAGTTTTCTGCTCTAAGTCAGTTATGTGCTCAATCCATTTAACTTCTGGAAAAGACGAGAGAATCTCTTTTTGCACTTTGATTAAAGCTTCGTTCACATCGTATAAAAAAACCGATATATGATTTTTCATCTCAGTTTTTAATATAACTCGAAGCAAATCTCTCATCAACAAGCCTCGTCCTGGACCAAACTCGACTATATTAATCTTTTCTGGCTTTCCGAGGATTAGCCATTGTTTATATACCCATACTCCTACCATTTCGCCAAACATCTGGGAAACTTCAGGAGCAGTAATAAAGTCTCCGTCTTGATCTAATGGATTTTTTGCTCTGTAATAAGAGCCTTCATAGCTGGTCAATATAATTTCCATAAATTGAGAAATCGTTAAATGACCTTTCTCTCTAATACTCTTAAATATGATATTTTTTATTTCCATATCTCGTCAATATTAGATAAGAACCAAAAAACAACATGGGAATTGAATATAACTGCCCAGCAGAGATGCCTAATATCTCGAAATCAGGAATTCTAAAAATTTCACAAAATATCCTAGCTAAAGAATAGCATATAAGAAAGCAACCACTAATAGCTCCTGAGTAATTAATATAAGATTTTCTTAGTCCTAGGTAATTTATTACAACAAATAATAACAACCCTTCGCAAATTGCTTCATATATCTGAGATGGATGACGCGGTATATCCCCAGCATATGGAAAAACTACACCCCATGGAAGGTCAGTATAATCCCCATATAATTCTCCATTTATAAAATTTGCAACTCTTCCTAGCATTATCCCAACGGGGCAAACTAATGCCAATATATCCATCAAACTAAAAAATTGGATTTTGTTTTTTTTACAATAGTATAGCGAAGAAATTACAACACCAAGTAACCCGCCATGAAAAGACATTCCCCCCTTATATGTCTGTAAAATTTCTATTGGATTCTCAATAAAATAAACTGGGTCATATAAAATAATATGGCCTAACCTTCCGCCAATCACTATACCTAATATGCTATACGTAACTAAATCATCTAAATTAGAATTTGTAATTTTAGAATTTGTAGTTTTAACAATATATGAAGCATACTTCCAAGCAAATAAGATACCTGCAACATAAGCCAGCGAATACCATGTAATTCCTAGATCACCAAATCTTACTATATAAGGGTTAATATTAGGAAAGATTATAGTTAGCATACTATTTTGAGCCTTCGGGACTCTTCCTGGTATATTCCTAATTGTTTAAACACTGAGACCAGTGATTCAACTAAGTGGTCTATCATTTCATCTGTATGGCAAGGCGTTGGAGTAAAGCGTAACCTTTCTGTACCTTTTTGTACGGTTGGATAATTTATATGCTGCACAAAAATATTATGATCTTTCAATAACATTTGAGAAGCTGATTTAGCAAGAGACGGATCACCAATGATAATCGAAATAATATGGCTGTCATTTTCAATATAATTTATATTATGTTCTGTTAATTTCGATTTAACTCTACTTACCCTATCAAAATGTTTTTCTCTATCATTAGGGTTATTCATTATGTGGGTAATACTTGCTATTGCCGATGCAGCTGTTGAAGGAGTGATTGCTGTTGTAAAAATAAAGCCTGGAGCTGTAAGTCGAATAGCTTCTATTATGTCTTTATTTGCACTGATATACCCGCCTATTACACCAACAGCTTTACCCAATGTTCCTTGTATTATATCAATTTTATCGGCACAATTTCTTAAAGACGCAATTCCAGACCCATTTTTTCCATACAATCCAACGCTATGTACTTCATCTATATAAGTCATAGCATTATACTCTTTAGCTAATTTACATATTTCTTCTACAGGTGATTCAAGGCCATCCATCGAATATATAGATTCAAACACAATAATCTTTGGCTTTCCTATATCAACTTTTTGAAGTTGCTCTCTCAAAGACTCTATATCTAAATGCTTATATATATGTTTTTCTGCTCTCGAATTTTTAATTCCGTGGATAATAGAGGCATGGTTATCTTCATCTGAGAAAAACACTATACCTGGAATAATCTTAGGCAGAGTAGATAATGTAGTGTCATTAGAAACATAGCCAGATGTAAATATCAAACTATTTTCTTTCTTATGCCACCTGGACAACAAAGCTTCTAATTCGACTATTTTGGAGTTGTTACCACCTATATTTCTTGTTCCTCCAGCACCTGCTCCCATTCCATTCAAAGCATTAATTCCGGCTTCTATAACAAAATCTTTCTGACCCATTCCTAAATAGTCATTAATACACCATAGAATGATTTCTTTTTTTGTATGGTTCTCAATAGCATAAGGGAATTTTCCTGCGATTCTTGAAAGATTCAAAAATTCCCTGTATCTAGCTTCTGATTTTACTATTTCAACATGATTTGAAAATTGGGCTTTATAATCGAACATCTAAATGATTTTTTTATCTAACTATGCCTTACCATAAAAAAAAACTATTTACTAGAGAATTTTATTCTTGACACTGTCTTTTCTAACAAAATTATACACAATTTTTTTTAAACTCGTTTAACAAGTCTTTAGAATAAAATCTTAAAGCTAAATTTAAAAATTAATCAACCCGAAGTTACGACAGTATAAGGGTTTCAAAGGGATGGTAATTTTTTGGGCATAATGCAGGGGAGACTTATATGTCTGCCATTTGAGTACATGTACAAAATAGTTATCAACAAACTTATCCACATATTTTGTGGATATTTATATAGGTAAAAATTTGCTAATTTTTTAACGGCAATATATGGATATCAGCAAAAAACTTAATGCTTTATTAAATTTAGCCACTCCTCTTCTTGTAAAATTTTTACTCCTAATTTTACTGCATTAGAAAATTTAGACCCTGGATCACTCCCGCAAACCAAAAAATCTGTCTTAGAAGTTACTGAACTAGTCACCTTCGCTCCCAGATTTTCTGCAATGTTTTTCGCTTCTGCCCTCGATTGAAGGTTTAATGATCCGGTAAAAACTATGATCTTATCTTGCAGCGGGCCTTTTGAGGTAGGGACAAAATCTGCTATGTTAAGCAAAGATTTCAAATTATGTAAAAGATTAACATTATCTTCCACTTTAAAAAAGTCTATGAGGGAAGTTATAATTTTGGGTCCTATTCCATCCACCAGCTTCAAGTCACACTGTCCGTCCCGATTATTTGCTAAATTAACCATATCTTCCAAAAACTTATCTATAGATTTATAAATACCCGCAAGCACTTTAGAACTGATTTCTCCAACATATCTTATACCTAAAGAAAATATAAACCGATCCAATGTTGTATTCTTAGCGCTCTCAATAGCGTTTAATAAATTCTCAACCGATTTATTTCCCCAGCCAATCTCCTCTTTCAGTTCTTCTAACCTCGGACTCGTTCGCAAATTCAATATATCTATGGGACTAGTGATATAATTATTGATTAACAGAAACTCCACCTGCTTTTTTCCTAGGCCTTCAATATCCAAGCAAGCCTTTGAAACAAAATGAACTAATCTTTCTTGCACTTGCGCTGGACAAAGCAATCCATTTTCGCATCTCAACACTGCATTATCTTCCTCTTTGGCTAGAGCAGAAGAACATGCTGGGCAATTGCTAGGAGGCTTATATTTTACAGAAGATATGTTTCTCTCAGAAAGCAAGACAGACATAACCTTGGGAATCACATCACCAGCACGCTGGATAGCAACTAAATCCCCCACCCTTATATCCTTTCTTTCTATTTCTTCAAAATTATACAAAGATGCTCTGCTAATTATCACCCCCGCTAAATTTACAGACTCTAATATAGCAACCGGTGTAATAGCTCCGGTTCTACCAACTTGAATTTCTATATCATTAAGCCTTGTCTTTGTTAGCTCTGCAGGGAATTTATGAGCGACAGCAAAGCGTGGCGTTCTCCCAACCACCCCCAATCTCCGGGCCAATAAAAAATCATTAATTTTGTATACTATGCCGTCTATTTCATATTCTAAAGATTCTCTTAAGGCTTTTTTGTTATTATAATATTCGACCATTTCCTTTTCGCTAGCGCATAAAGTCTTTAGAGGACAAACAAAAAATCCTATTTCTTCTAACTTTTTTAGTAACTCCCATTGATTACTAGCTAGATTATCTGTTTGCCCCCCTACTGAATAAACAAAATATTTTAATGGCCTTTCAGCAGTGACCCTACTATCTAGTTGCCTTAAGGAGCCAGCAGCAGCATTTCGCGGGTTAGCAAAAACTTGCTTGCCTGCTAATTGTTGATTTTGATTTAATTTTTCAAAAGCTTTTTTTTCAATGAAGATCTCGCCTCTTACTTCTAAGATTTCCAAATCTGTTTTAATGGTTTTAGGAAAATCTTTGATAGTTTTAATATTCTCAGTAACATCCTCTCCATGCAGACCATCCCCACGAGTAGATGCAACGTGTAGGTTGCCATTTAAGTATGTTGCACTGAAAGAAAGCCCATCTATTTTTAATTCAGCCACTATTTCAGGAAAATAATCAATTTTTATATATTTTTGTATTCTTTGAATAAATTCAGGAATTTCATAATCTTCAAAAATATTAGCTAAAGAAAGCATAGGAACTTTATGCTCTACTTTTTTAAACTTTTCTGCAACATGTCCTGATACTGTGCCAAAAATACTATTTTCTGCAAGCTCGCTGTATTTATCTTCTAAGGATTTACAAATACTTACTAACTGATCATATTCTGCATCGGAAATAATAGGGCTATTCTCTTCGTAGTAAGCTTTGTCACATTCAAGAATTTTATTAACAAGCTTCGTATGGGCGCTTTTTGCTTCTTCGAAAGTAATATCTTTGTTTAGTGATGCTGTATCTAATAAAAATTTACTCAAAATCTAATCCTATATCTACTGCTTTAACAGAATGAGTAATTGCGCCAATAGCTATATAATCAATCCCAGTTTCTGCTATTTTCTTTACATTACTCAATGTTATTCCGCCAGATGCAACCAAAATTGACTTCTTATTATTATATTGCACACAACTCTTAATTTCATCTTCTGTCATATTATCTAGCAAAATAATTTCAGCTCCAAGATCTAGTGCTTCACTAAATTGCAAAGATGTATCGCATTCTACTATGATTTTTGCATAATGCGGATTATGCAATCTTGCTCGCTTGATTGCTTCAGAAACAGAGCCCACTAAATTTATATGATTGTCTTTTATCATGATAGCGCTATCTAAAGTGCCTCTGTGATTTTCTCCTCCACCACATCTTACTGCATATTTTTGAAAAATACGTAGTCCAGGCAGTGTTTTTCTTGTATCTGTAATCTTCGCATTGGTGCCTTTGACTTCTTCTACATATCTATTAGTAACAGTAGCAACACCAGAAAGATGCTGCATAAAATTTAATATCGTCCTCTCTAGCATTAAAATCTTTCTAGCATCACCATGACCACTTAATATTATTCTTCCTGGTTCAACTATATCGCCATCTTTATAATTTACTTCGTATGATTTTATGCCAAAATTTTCTAAGTACCAGCAGGCAATCTCAAGACCGCATAAGACTATTTTTTCTCTAGAAATAATATTAAAACTAATTAATTTTTCTTCATGCAAAAGAGCGTTTGTTGTAATATCGCCACATATTCCTATATCTTCTCGTAAAATTTCATTAAAAAAACTATTAAATATTGTAAGATTTGGTTGCATATATCAGACATTCTTTATATTGATCCAATTCACGTTGTATGTGTACTATAACAAACTCTGCTTATTTTTGTAGAGAATTTATAAATATTATAATTGCTTTACACTAATAAACGAAGAGATATAAAGATAATAATGATGCTTAATTTATTACAATAAAATTTTGAGAAAGATATGCAGTGGCACCAGCTTGAATTACTTATAGAAGCTCTTGAAGAGTATTATCCCGATGTTGAAATTGAAGAATTAACTTCAACAGATTTATTTGATCTTATCTTAGATTTGCCAGAATTTAGCGATGATCCTGATGAAGCTAACGAAAAAACTTTAAAGATGATTCTAGAAGCATGGGCAGATCATAGATTGGATAAAGAATAATTTGTATATTAGGAGAGATGGCCGAGTGGTTGAAGGCGCACGCTTGGAAAGCGTGTATGCGCGTAAGCGTATCGGGGGTTCGAATCCCTCTCTCTCCGCCAGATAAATATTAAAAATTAAAATGACAATCTTAGATTATTATACTGAATTGCTAAATCTAAGATTGTCAT
>CAMCRO010000050.1 GCA_945877265.1 Rickettsia typhi
GAGGTAAAGCTTTTTCATTTTATTTATGTTTTTTTGCTAGCCAGTTTAATGCTTTTTCTAATTCGTTATATAAATCTTTATATTCTAAGTTTTTCACTGGAGCTCGTGGGATAAAAATAAAGCTCATATCTAAAGCCATTTGAGGCAGAAGGAAATATAATATATTTTTTATTCTTCTTTTTAGTAAATTTCTCTCATGGGCTTTGCCATATTTTCTAGAAATTTTAAAACCGCAATAAAGAGGGAGCCTTCTATTATCTATTTTTTTGTTAGTAAGATTCTGAAAAGCAGGTGTGATGGGTGAGGAGCTGATAATAAAATAGCGGCAAATATATTTTACCGCATGTTCCGAAACTCTATTAAAGGCTTTTTGATTTTTTAGAGGCAGGAGTTGTGTTTGTATTTTACTCAAGCAATTTACTTAAGCGCTTAAACGCTTACGCCCCTGAGCTCTTCTTTTTCTAATCACAACGCGACCCGAATGGGTTTGCATGCGCGATCTAAAACCATGTCTACGTTTGCGAACTAAATTACTTGGCTGAAATGTGCGTTTCATATTATCTCTATCAAAATTTGAAAATTTGTGTCTTACTAAGTTGAGCTGCGATAAAGCTTGGCAAATTAATAAAACTTATTGCCTTGACTCTTATAGTTACAATATATCAGCGGCCAAACTATATTAACTTGCCAGAAATGTCAAGCGATATTGACTATAGGAGTTAAATTTCTAATAATGAAAAAATAAATATATTGGTGTTAATGATGACAACTCTTGCAAGCGCAGCTGCAAATAATCTCCAAGGCTCTGCTACTATTTCGCATAAAAAATTAAGCGAACTGATTACTACTTCTGAACATGCTGTCGATTCTATTTGGCATTATCCATTGCTTACTGTTGATAAAAACCACGTCACCTTAGGTAATTTGGTTTTTGCCTTTGTGGTTTTGATGGTTGGGATTTGGTATTTTAATAAGCTCAAACATAAGCTTAGAAAATTTCTTAATACTAAATTTGCAGAAGATCAAGATGCGGCCAACGCAGTGGAAAATCTTATTACTTATATTTTGCTAATAATATTTGTGACAATTGTCTTGCAGGTGGCTAATGTGCCGCTGAGCACCTTTGCGTTTGTTGGAGGCGCTCTTGCCATTGGTGTTGGCCTTGGTGCGCAGAATCTTATTAATAACTTTATCTCAAGCTTGATTATTATGATTGAGAGACCATTAAAAATGGGCGATATAGTCCAAATTGAAAATGTTCATGGCAAGGTTGTCTCAATTGGTGCAAGATGCGTGACTATACAAACAAACAGGATGACAGATGTGCTTGTGCCAAATAGTAAAGTTATTCAAGAGAATTTAGTTAATTGGTCTCTTATGGATAATTTTACAAGGGGGTTTGTCGATATTAAATTTTATAAAAATCATTTTTGTAAAATGGGTCAGGAGCTCGGAGGAGCTCCTTCTACAGCTGAATATCCTGGTGATAATTGTATTAAGGTTTTTGGATCAAAAGATCATGACCCTGAAATTATTTCAGAAAAAATTGGTAGAATTTTTAGAAGCTTTGATGTGCTAATGGAAAGTAATGTTCCTGAAGTATATTTTAACGGGGTGGACCATAGATATTATAATTATCAGGTCGTGTTTTTATATGATACAAAAAAGACTGGTGATTTATATAGATTAAAATCTGAGATTAATATTGAGATCGGTAAATTTTTCGATTTAGAAAATATGATTATTGAATATAGTACAGTTAGTACTAATTAGTAATTTAGTAAATTATAACTCTAGATTGCTGCACTCACAATAGCTCGCTCGTAATGTCGGAAGGACTGGATTGCCGCGTCGGCTTATGGCCTCCTCGCAATGACGGTTGCTCCGGCTATTCGTCAACGAGAGCGAAACGCAGAGGAGTGTGGCGATCCAGGATGTAAAGGTGTTGGCTGGATTGCTTCTGCGCTTAAGCTCCTCGCAATGATGTTTTACAAAAAAATAAAATAAAAAGGTGATATAATGATTTTGGTGTTTTTGTTGATATTTTGCGTGATAACTGCCCTTGTTTCGGGCGTTGTGCTTATGGCATTTGGCGGACGAATTAACAAAAAATATTCTAATAAATTAATGATAGCTCGAGTTGTTTTTCAGTTTTTAACTGTGGTAATGGTGTTTTTGTTATATCTTTACAGCAAGAAATAATAATATATTACCTTGGGAATATTTCACAGAATCATAAATATATAATCCTATGCAGCAGAAGAATATAAAAGCATCTATAGCTCAAGTTAATAGTATTGTGGGGGATTTTGAATATAACTGCTCCATGATAAAAGATTATTGGAGGAGGGCTGAAGAAGATGGGGCTGATTTTATAATTTTCTCCGAGCTTGTTGTGACTGGATATAACCCACAAGATCTTATCTTAAGAAGAGGTTTTGTAGATGCTGCAGAAGAGGTAAATAAAATATTATTGGCTTTTTCCAGCGATTTAAAATGTGCCGCTATCATTGGCAGCGTTATAAGAGAAAATAATCAGATTTACAATGCTGCTTTGGTCTTAAAGGCAGGAAATATTATTTATACTCATAAAAAAATTATGCTACCCAACTTTGGAGTTTTTGATGATAAAAGAATTTTTTCTCCTGGAGAGAATATAAGCCTATTTGAGCTGAATGGAGCAAAAATTTCTGTCCTTATATGCGAAGATTTGTGGCATGAGGAAGTCAGAAGTAAAGTCGCAGAAAATAAGCCAGATATATTATGTGTTTTAAATGCATCGCCTTATACAAAAACAAAAAAAGCAGCTAGAATCGCTGCGTCTGAAGCAATGGCTAGAGAGTGCGAGTGTAATTTAATGTATGTAAATCAAGTTGGGTTGCAGGATAGCATTATATATGATGGAAATTCTTTTCTTATGAATAACAAAGGAGAAATTGTCTTCGAAATTCAAAAATTTAAAGAGAAATATCAATTTTTCAAAATTGATGATTTTGCTAGTTCCCATCAAACACAAATAGATGTTTCGGAAGGCCTTGAGCATTCGAGCGAAAAACTTTCTGAAATTTATGATGCGCTAATTTTTGCACTAAGGGATTATTTAAAGAAGAATAATATTGAAGAAGTTACTCTGGGTTTTTCAAGCGGTATAGATTCTAGCTTAACTTCTTTGATTGCCTTTGATGCGATTGGCAAAGACAATGTGAAATTATTTGCAATGCCAAGCGAATTTACTTCCAAAGAAACTTATAGAGATGCAGAAGAATTTGAAAAAATTAACAGCATAAAATGTGAGATATTATCTATTAAAGAGATTTACGAAAGTTACATACAGCTTTTGAATGTCGAAGAAAATAAATCTTCTTTTTATAAGAATATCGCCAAACAAAATCTTCAATCTCGAATAAGAGGTGTGATCTTGATGGGCGTTTCAAATTTAACTAGAAGGCTTTTGCTATCAACAGGGAATAAATCAGAACTTGCAACTGGATATGCCACTCTTTATGGGGATATGAACGGGGGGTATAATTTATTAAAGGATTTATATAAAACAGAAATTTATCAACTTGCAAAATGGAGAAATGAAAATTTGCCACTAGTTAGCCTGCATAAAGTTAAAAAAGTTTTTCCAGAAAATATTATCTTTAAAGCTCCAACCGCAGAGCTAGATTATGGTCAGAAAGATAGTGATTCATTGCCTGATTATGAAATTTTAGATAAAATTTTATATAATTATATAGATAAATTAAAATCTAAAGAAGAGATTGCGAATCTCGGGTTTGATGCTGAAATAGTTGACCAAGTTTTAAACTTAGTTAGAATATCCCAGTTTAAAAGATATCAGGCAACTATGGGGCCAAAAATTTCTGATATGAGTTTCGACTTAGACTGGAGATATCCTATAACAAATAAATATTATTAAATAAGCTATGACAGTAAAAACAAGATTTGCTCCATCCCCAACTGGCATGCTCCATATTGGAAATGCGCGCACTGCTTTGATTAATATGCTTTATGCAAGGCATTTTGGCGGTAAGTTCATTTTAAGAATTGATGATACTGATTTAATTCGCTCTAAAAAAGAATATGAAGAAGCTATAAAATATGACCTAGGATGGCTTGGAATTAATTGGGATGAAACTTTTTCTCAGTCTGATAGGCTTGCAAATTATGCAATAGCTAAAGAGAAGCTTATAGGATCCGGCAGGTTATATGAATGCTATGAGACTCCTGAAGAACTTGAAATAAAAAGAAAATTGCAGCTTTCAAGCGGGATGCCTCCTATTTACGATAGAGCTGCTCTTAAAATTTCTGAGGAGCAAAAAGAAAAATATAAAAATTCTGGCAGAAAACCACATTATCGGTTCAAGCTTGAAGGTGATATTTTAGAATGGGAAGATTTGATAAAAGGCATTATGCATTTTGAAGTTGTTAATATTTCTGATCCGATTGTAATTAGAGAAGATGGAAGTATGACTTATATGATTTCTTCTACTGTTGATGATATTGATAGCGGAATCACTCATGTTATTAGGGGTGAAGATCATGTGACGAATACTGCAATTCAAGTGCAACTATTTGAAGCATTGAATAGCAAGCCTCCTAAATTTGGCCACTTAAGCTTAGTCAAAGCAAAGGATGAAAAAATTTCTAAAAGAGCAGGTGGATATGAAATTGCTTCTCTGAGAGAAGAAAAGCATATAGAAGCTATGTCAATAAATAGTTTTTTTGCAAATATTGGCACTAGTAATAACCTCATACCATATTCTAATATTTCTGAATTAATCAAAAAATTTGATATTAAGAAATTTTCTTTGAGCGCTACAACCTATATGCCTGAAGATCTAGAAAGGTTGAATGAAAAACTTATTCATTCTTTAATTTTTGCAGAGGCGAAAGAAAGGCTTAAAGAAATGGGAATAGAAAATATTTCTGAAGAATTTTGGTATGCAGTTAGACCTAACCTTAAAATTATTGCGGATGTAAAAATCTGGTGGGATATTTGCCATAATTTCACAATTTGTAAAGCTCTTCAGGAAGATAAAGAATTTCTAATACAAGCTTCAGAGCTTCTACCAAGAGGCGCAATAGATGAAACAAGCTGGAAGGAATGGACCTCTCTACTGCAAAGAAACACTGATAGGAACGGCAAATCTTTATTTATGCCAATTAGAAAGGCGCTGACTGCTATGGAACATGGGCCGGAACTTGCAAAACTCCTACCATTGATAGGAAGAGATGAAATTATAAATAGACTTAATGCGGCTATTAAATGATCAAAAATTTTATAAAGTCAAAATATAGGATAATATCATTATATATCCTTATTTTTCTAACAATTATCATAATTATTATTAGAGTCAGCGGAGAACAGGTGGATGTATCTTTAAGCCCTCTCTATCCCGTGCCGAAATCTATTACCCAGCATTTTTCACCCAATGAAAAATTTTACGTGGTCAATTTTTTTGCAAGCTGGTGCAAGGCTTGCATCGCAGAACATGATAATATAATGAAGCTTAAAAAAATCTCAAAGGCTCATATTTATGGAATTGCTATTAATGATGATACAGCTTCTGTGAATAATATACTTAAGAAGCAGGGCAATCCTTTTATAAAAGTTTCTTTTTCTTTCCCCGTGGATAGTTTGAATGAAATTGAGCTTACAAGAATTCCACGTACTCTTGTGATATATAATAATGCGGTGGTTTATGACCATTCCGGAGAAATTAATAATAATATCTTTAATAAAAAACTTCTACCAGTAATGGAGCAAATTTTAAATCTTGAATTAGAAGAACGAGGAGAACTTAAGTGATTAGAATTTCCAAAGCAAAATTAGTATCTGCAATATTGTTTACCTTACTCGCTGTGATGTATGCAATGCCAAATTTTAGAGCTATTCCAGATAATTCTATTTTTCCGCAGAAAGCTTTAAACCTGGGCCTAGATTTAAGAGGTGGATCTCATTTGCTTCTTCAGGTGGATTTCGAAAAATATCTTTCCGACCAGTTTGAAATTTTTTCTGAATCCCTCAGAAGAGAATTTAGGAAAGAAAAAATTGGATATAAAAATCTCACCACTAGCCCTACTAGCGTTATGTTTGAAGTGAGAAATATGGAAGATTTTGAAAAAATTAGAAAGGCAATACGTTCTGTTGAGAAGCTCTCTATTATCGAGCTGGAGGGAAATAATGCTATTATAAAATATGATGAGTCTAAGCTTGAAGAACTTAGGGATAATGTTTTTGAGCAGTCTATTGAAATTATTAGAATGCGCGTGGATAGTTCAGGTACTAAGGAGCCTAATATTCAAAAGCAAGGCTCTGATTATATTCTTTTGCAAGTGCCAGGCGAGGAAAATCCTGATTATTTAAAATCTATATTAGGGCAAACTGCGAAGCTGACATTTCATATGGTTGATGAAGAAGCAACTTCTAGAAGCACAGCAAAGTCTCATACTTCAGCTGATAATATGATGTTACAAGGAAAATACGAAGATGGAACTAGCTATAGCCTTATAGTTAAAAAAAGGCCGATAATAGTGGGAGACATGTTAAATAATGCACAGGCTACATTTAATGATAATAAAGCTCCAGCTGTAAGCTTTTCGCTGAATAATATCGGGGCAAAATTATTTGGCGATGCTACAAAAAATGCAAAAGGTAGAAGAATAGCTATTGTGATGGATAATAAAATCTTAAGTGCTCCTTCTGTTAATGAACCTATTTTAACTGGAACTGGTATTATTTCTGGTAGTTTCACTATTTCTAGTGCACAGGAGCTTGCTCTTATGTTAAGAGCGGGAGCTTTGCCGGCACCTCTTACAATTATCGAAGAAAGAACTATTGGCCCTCATCTTGGAGCTGATTCGATAGAATCAGGGAAAAAAGCTGCAATACTCGGCTTTTGTGGAGTGGTGATTTTTATGTTTTGGTCTTATGGGATATTTGGCTTATTTGCAAATATTGCTCTATCTCTTGCGATGCTTTACATTATAGCTCTTTTATCTTTATTCCAAGCAACCTTAACTCTTCCGGGCATTGCTGGAATTATTCTAACAATAGGCATGGCAGTAGATGCGAATGTGCTTATTTATGAGAGGATTAGAGAGGAGCTAAGAAAAGAAGCATCTAACCTTTATGCAATCAAACAAGGATTTGACACAGCTTTTGCAACAATAGCTGATTCTAATATTACGACATTAATTGCTGCTTTAATGCTTTATATTTTTGGAGCAGGGGCAGTGAAAGGTTTTGCTGTGAGTCTTTCTGTGGGGATTGTAGCTTCCATGTTCTCTGCAATTGTGATTACAAAATTACTGATTGATTTATGGATGAAATTTGTAAAACCTAAGAGTCTTGGACTTTATTAAGAGGAGATATGGCGAATTTAGATTCTTTAGATATTACGCCACTTATAAAAGAAGGGACAAAAATCATAACTTCTTATAGCAAATCCTCTTTTACTATTGGAGAAGAAAAATTTGAACAGGATATAATAATTAGCGCCTCTTGTGTGCGTGCTTACAAAGATGTTAGTGATATTGCAGAATATTTAGGAGATGCTTTTCATGTAATTTTGCTTTATGGGGCAAAAAACCCTGAAAAAGCAAATGATTTAGGCAGCAAGATTAGAAATCATTTTCCCCATCACAATATTTCTACTGAGATTATGCAGATCGGATCTGCTGCAAGGACATATAATATATTGGTTGCAGAGGGGCGAGATGTGATTGCTATATTAGAGCTTGAGGGCTAAATGTTTTTTAGATTATTAAATCCTTATTTTTTTCTTTCATTACTAAAAAAAGCTCGCCCATTCTTATTATTTGCTTCCGTTATTTTTTTAATTGCTGGAATTTATAGCTCGCTCTTTGCCTCTCCTGAAGATTATCAGCAAGGCGAGATGGTGAGAATGATGTATATACATGTGCCTTCTGCTTGGCTGAGCCTTATGATATTTATGGTTATGGGGCTTTCTAGCGCTTCGTGCCTTATATGGAAAGCAAGATTCGGTTTTTATATCAGCCTTGCTTCTGCCGAAATAGGCTCTTATTTTGCTCTAATTACCTTGCTAACGGGCATGATCTGGGGAAAGCCTATTTGGGGGGCTTGGTGGGTGTGGGATGCGCGGCTAACTTCCATGCTGATTCTATTTATATTTTATATACTATATATTGGAATTTCAAAAGGTAGCGATAATATCCATAAAATTGAAAAGCCTTGCTGCGTCATTGCGTTGCTTGGGATGATAAATGTGCCAATTGTAAAATTTTCAGTCGACCTGTGGTATAGCCTGCACCAGCCAGCTAGCATATTCAAAGTTAGTGGGCCTAGTGTTGATTTTTCCATGCTAAAACCTCTTATAATTATGTTTATTGCAAATTTACTGCTTTTTGTGATATTACTTTCTTTGAAAATAGAAATTTTATTGAATAAAAATAATGTCTTACGTCGTAACTGATTCTTGCGTTAAATGCAAATATACTACTTGTGTTGAGGTTTGCCCTGTTGATTGCTTCCATGAGGGAGAAATGATGGTGGTGATTAACCCAGATGAATGTATTGATTGTGGAGTTTGCGAACCAGAATGCCCTGTAGATGCAATTAAACCTGAAGCAGATGAGTTGCTTGTTTGGTTGGAGCGAGGAAAAAAATTATCTCAAGTCTGGCCCGTTATAACAAAAACGAAAGATGCTCTTCCTGATGCTGAGAAACACAAGGGTGAAAAAGATAAGTTTCAAAAATATATCAAGAATATTGACTAAGGTTCTCAAGATAAATTAGCATTCAAGAAACTGAAGGAGCTAATTTATGATAAAAGAACTAATTCTTAATATGTTACTTGATTTATCTAATCAGGTTGCCGCATCCGAAACTGATGATGACTACGAAAATTACCTGAGAAAATATGAGACTGTTTTAACTGAGCTAAATCTAGATAATGATAGCCTCGATATTACTATAGTGAATTAAGTTGAGTTAGCGTATAGTATGAGATAGATTTAGAAGAAAGAATGCAAGCATATAGTATAGATCTACGTAAGAAGGTAATAGAATTTATTGAGCAAGGTAAGACGCAAAAATTAGCGACTCAAATATTCAACTT
>CAMCRO010000051.1 GCA_945877265.1 Rickettsia typhi
AAAAATCTATCCTTGCTATCTTCTTTAATTTCTCGTTATATCCCGACCAGTTGCGCTTCTCTCGGTGCTTTCTCATAAAATAACACCTTATTAGCCCAACTACCTCTCTATCTCAACCCTTTTCTCACTCCTTCCATGCAACAACGCCAGCAACAGGTGGGAATACATAAAAAAACTGTCATTCTGAACTTAATTCAGAATCTCTTCAAACCCGGAATGACTTCTCTTTTTTATATTCTGGATCACTTCACTTAGTTCGTGATGACACTAAAGTCATGCGCCTTAGGCAAACCCAAACAATTCAGCTCAAAGTCTTAATGGATAAAGCGTGCAGCCGGGTGGATAAAACTTCCTTCAAAGCATCCTTAACGAGCTTATGCTGCGCAATTATGCTCATCCCACCGAAACCAGAGTCTTTTATTATTAAATTATAATGATCTTCGTCTCCTGCTGTATCTGTTAAATTAATTTCAGCTTGTGGAAATTTCATTCTCAGTATAGCCTCTAGTTCTATCTTCGAAATTGCCATTATTACCTTTTAATATAATGTTATGCTAAATATAATATCATTAGAAAAATTAGAATCATATAAAAATAAAAAGCTAAAAATAGGAATTTTTGGCGGCTCTTTCGATCCTCCACATAATGGGCATCTTAATCTTGCACAAAATGCACTAGAGAAACTTTCTTTAGATGAAGTGTGGTTTGATCTTGCAAATCAAAACCCGACTAAACCCACTCATCACCATAACTTTGAAGAAAGAAGCCATATGGTGCAAAACATGATCGCAAGTTTTAATAAAATGAAATTGCTCATAATAGAAAAAGAGCTTGAAATTATTCTCACCATTGACTTAATAAGTTATTTAAAAAAATTATTACCTAAAATAGAATTTTATTTTTTAATCGGAGCAGATCTTGCCTCTTCAATTCATAAATGGGAAGGAATAGATAAAATAATAGATAGCTTAAAACTTGTTATTTTTTCACGTAGCAACTATAGTCATGAAGTAAAAAATTCTTATATTTATAAAAAATATAATCCTACAGGCAAAGTTGAATTTATAGAAATAGAAGAAATTGATGTTTCTTCAACAGAAATAAGAAAGATATTAAAAGAGAAAAAATGATAACAAATATAGATGAATTAAAAGATTTTATAGTAAAAACATTAGAAGATAAAAAAGCAGAAAATATTTCTGTCATAGATTTAGGAGATGACATACCGCTTGCAAAATATCTTATAATTGCAAGCGGGCGTTCCACACGTAATGTTGCAGCAATCGGAGATTTTGTAAGTTTAGAGGTAAAAAACCATGCAAATATAAATGTCGGGCTAGAAGGCCTTTCGAATGCAGAATGGGTCATAGTAGATTGTGGTGACATAATAGTACATATTTTCCACCCAGAAGCACGAAATCATTTTCAGTTAGAAGATTTATGGGGTAAAAAAAAGAGAAAAAAGAATGAGGAAAACTAAATACCCTCTTTTTTTCATATTAATTTTTTGCTTCATAGGAAATGCAATGGCGACAGAATGTGTTATATTACTTCATGGATTTGGTAGAAGTAGTTTCTCACTTTCTCGTATAACCTCACATCTAGAAGAAAATGGATATAAAACCATTGCAATAGATTATCCTTCAAGAAATTATCATATCTTTCAATTAGCAGAGCAATTTATTTTGCCTAAAATAAAAAAAGCACTACCAAACTGCAGCAAAGTTCATTTTGTAGGATATTCAATGGGCGGAATCATCACTCGTTATATCTTAGCGCATCATCCCATGCCAAATTTGGGTAGGGTAGTTTTTTTGGCCACTCCTAATCAGGGAGTTGAAATTGCAAATAGCCTTGGAAAATATGTTTGGTTCCAAACTATTTTTGGCCCAGCTATGAAAGATCTTGAAGTAGGATCAAGTTTTCTACAAAGCCTGCCGCAAAAAATAGATTATGAAGCAGGCGTAATTAGCGGAAATTTTTCTATAAATCCCATCACTTCTCTTTTTCTAATACCAGGGGAGGATGATGGCACAGTGAGCGTAAATAGCACAAAAATAGAGGGAATGAAAGATCATATCATTATAAACACCACCCATAGCCTCCTATTATCTAACCAAAATGTAATAGAAGAAGTGGAATATTTCATCACTAACGGCAATTTTCAGGCAAAACATTTAGAATAGAAATATTCTTTCCCAAGCCACATATAAATATCGATAAAGAATCAAATCATAAATTTTAGATCGCAAATGTTAAGCAACAACATGGCACCTGTGTAATTTTTAAGTGTTCTTACTAGCGTTTGGTCATTTTGTTTGGTAAATACTAGCTAGCTTCCTTACCACACATCAAAATTAGCTTATAAAATAAGCATCTTGGTGCTTGAATAATATAAAAAACTTTTTATACTTCAGAATTCGGTTACTGTAACAATCACCTTGAATTCTGCGTTAAAATAGATGAAAAAACCCTCTATCTCTTCTGCACTAAATGAAATTATTGAAAATTATTTTGAATTGCATGAAGGTGCTTATCCTCCTTCGGGGCTTTATGATAGAGTAATTGCTGAAGTTGAGAAAGTGTTGATCGCACAAACTCTGAAATATACGCATAATAATCAATTAAAAGCCGCTTCTATTCTTGGTATTAATAGGAATACATTAAGAAAAAAAATGCAAAATCACAATTCTAATGAAGCTTAATATTTTAGAAAGACTACATATTCTTTTTTCAAATAAAAAAATCATTAATAATTTTCTTTTTTTATTTCTCGCAATAGCAATAGTAATAATTTCAAAAACAGCCTATAGCTATTCTAATCCAAATTATTCAACTTTAGATCTTATAACCCTAATATTAGTAGATTTAATAGTAGTATTAATTTTATTTCTATTTCTTATTAGAAAAATTCTACTCAGCGTTTTTAAGGATTATAAAAGCTCGCGCATAAGGGCGAGAATTATTTTAATGTTTAGCATAATCGCGATTATACCAACAATTATTGTCTCAATATTTTCTGTTTTAATTTTAAATTTTGCCATGCAAAATTGGTTTAATTCCACGATATCTACTTCGATAAATCAATCTGTTAGAGTGGCAGATTTATATATAGCAGAACATAAACTGCAATTAAGAGATACAGCTCTTTCAGTTGCAGGAGATATAAACGAATTATATTTTGAAGTAGTCCACAATCCTTTAATCCTGAATAATATTTTAAATACCCAAGCTGAGATGCGCTCGGTCACAGAAGCAATAATTTTTCAAAGAAAAACTAACACAATAATGGCTCAAACACCAATGAGCTTTGCTTTGTCTTTTTGGAAGATTCCGCAGCAATCTTTTGAAAAAACAAATAGCGGAGATGTGGTGGAAGTATTGTCAGATCCAGGAAAAATAAGGATGCTGGTAAAACTCCGAAATTATGAAGATGCTTATCTTCTCATCGGCAGGTTAATAGACGAGCAGATAATTCACTATGTAGACAAAACAAATGGCGCTGCAAATGAATATCAAAATATAATGAATAAGCTTGATTCCATTCAAATCAAATTTGCGTTAATGTTTGTTTTAATTGCAGGCTTATTATTAATAGCCACAATTTCTATAGGCGCTATTTTTGCTAGTAAAATTTCAAACCCTATTAGAAAGCTAGTAAACGCCACCAAACTGGTTCAAGATGGCGATTTTTCAGTGCAAATACCCACAGAACAATCTCAGGAAGATGAGCTCACAATTCTAACACAGGCTTTTAACCGCATGGTAAGAAAGATCAATATATTGCAGAAAGATGAAGCGTTAGCACAAAGAGCAATTGCATGGACAGACGTAGCACGCAGAGTAGCTCACGAAATCAAAAACCCCCTCACACCTATCACTCTCTCAGCAGATAGGCTTAGCAAAAAATATAGCTCAGAAGTATCTGACCCAGAAGAATTTAAAAGATATACATCCACAATTCAGCGCCATACCAATGATATTAAAAAGATTGTCACCGAATTTGCAGAATTTGCAAGAATGCCAAGTCCGATTTTTGAAAAAATAGAAATAATATCAACTTTAAAGGAATTGATAGAATCGAGGAAAGCAACACATGAAAATATAGAATATAGCTTCTCTCATAATATTGAAAGCTTCATATTTTCATGTGATATAACTCAATTAAATCAAATATTTGTAAATTTATTTAAAAATGCAGAAGAAGCCCTAGAAAATTTACCAATTAACAAAAAAATTAACACCAATCTAATTTTGACAGAAGAAGATTTAGAAATTTCAGTCACTGATAATGGAAAAGGATTTCCGCCGAATCTCATAGATAAAGTTACAGAAGCATATTTAACAACAAGGTCCAAAGGCTCAGGCCTAGGTCTTGCTATAGTAAAAAAAATCATCCAAGATCATGGTGGAGAAATTATCATCTCCAACAGCGCCAACGGTGGGGGGTGCGTGAAGTTAATTTTTGAAAGAAGAAAATTCGAACAAAATGCTTAATAAAAATAAAAAAATAAACTTTTTTCAATCAGCTGTTGCAAAAATGTATTTTTTGCATTGATTTATAAAAAATTGGGAGTTAATCTGTTTGAGAAATTATTTAACAATGAAGCAACAGGATAAATATTTTTTATGGCTATAGATGTTTTAGTAATAGACGATGAAGTTGATATAAGGGATCTGATATCAGATATCTTAAAAGAGGAAGGTTTTATTCCACGAACAGCCGCCAATAGCCACCAAGCTCTTAACTTAATTGCAGATAAAGTTCCAAATGCTTTAATTCTCGATATATGGCTGCAGGGAAGCGATTTAGACGGCCTTGGGATTTTAGAATTAATAAAAAAGCGCTATCCTTTAATGCCTGTGATCGTAATAAGCGGACACGGCACAATAGAAACTGCTGTTAGTGCAATCAAAATGGGCGCCTATGATTATATAGAAAAGCCATTCACTCATGAAAAATTAATGATAGTTTTGAAAAGAGCATGCGAAGCTGCAAAACTTAAAAGAGAGAATTTAGATTTAAAATCTAAAGTAGTTGATAAAACAGAAATGCTTGGTAATTCTTCTATAGTTACAAAACTTAAAACTGAAATAGAAAGAGCGGCATCTTCTGCAGGTAGAGTTATGATAACAGGCCAGGTTGGCACAGGTAAAGAACTTGCAGCACGACTTATTCATAAAAAATCTAAAAGAGCAAATTCTCCCTTTATTGTTTTCAGCCCAACCGGTCTTTCTCATGAAAAAGTAATGCAGGAACTCTTTGGAGAGCCAGAAAAAACAGATGTAAATTCAGCTTACATTAAACGCCACAGCATATTAGAAGCAGCAAATAGTGGTACATTATTTATTGATGAAATCACAGATATGCCTCTTGCATCTCAATCAAGATTTTTAAAATTTGTTCAAGATCAAGCTTTTGAAAAGCCTGGCACAAATAAAATTATTAATTTAGATATCAGAATCATAGTTGCTTCTAGCAAAGATATGGAGCAGCAAATATTGCAAAATAAATTTAGAGAAGATTTATATCATCGCTTAAAAGTTATGCATATTAAAGTTCCTAAATTATCAGAAAGAAAAGAAGATGTACCGGCCTTAGTCGAATATTTTGTAAAGCAACTTTCAAAATTTTCCGGTATAAAGGAAAGAGAATTCTCAGAAGAGGTAATTGCGGCTTTGCAGGCATATAACTGGCCTGGCAACATTAGGCAGCTTAGAAATGTAATAGAATGGACGCTCATAATGAACCCTATTTCAGGCAATTTCAATTCTCCAATCAAACCAGAAATGCTACCTACTGAAATAACAAATAATGGAATCACAATTAGCAAGCCAGAAACGAATTTAGACATGATGTCTATGCCCCTTAGAGAAGCAAGAGAAGTTTTTGAAAGGCAATATCTCACCGCTCAAATGAGCAGATTTAACAATAATATATCTAAAACTTCTTCTTTTGTTGGGATGGAAAGGTCTGCCCTGCACCGCAAATTAAAGCTTCTCAATATCCATTCAGGTATAGGCGGTAAAAAGGAAGAAGAAGATGAATTAGAGGAAGAGCTTGCATGTTAACTAATATTGTCTCTAGAATAAATAATATTTCTATAGCTAGAATTTTTTTTGGCGTAATTTTAATTGCAGCTTCGGCGCAAATAGTAATTCCTATCAAGCCAGTTCCTATAACACTCCAAACTGTTGCAGCAATTTTAATAGGTTTGCTATATAAACCTAAAGAAGCGCTGCTTTCTTGGTTTTTATATCTTGCATGCGGAGCTCTTGGAATGCCGGTATTTAATAATTTCGGCCATGGGTTAGAAAGGCTTTTTGGTGCAACAGCTGGCTATTTTGTTGGAATGTCTCTAGCTTCTTATTTCCTTTCTTATGTGAGATATAAGCATAAAGCAGCTATGCAAAAACTTTCACATATAATTATGTTAGTCATTTTAGCGCAAATAATAATATATGGCTTCGGTGTATTTTGGCTATCTAATTTCATCGGGGCAAAGCAAGCTATTATTACTGGTTGCTTAGTGTTCATTCCAAGTGGAATTATTAAATCTCTAATTATCTCATTAATTTTTCAGTATATTCATAATGCTAAAACAGATTAGGCTTATTAAAATAAAACTATTAGCTTTCCTACCACTATGGATATTGGTGTGGGCCTTACAAGGCTGTTCTGATAATAATTCTTCCTTAATGTCTGAAAAATTAAATAAAGAAATCGTAGACTATATCAAACGACAAAATGAAAATAATAGAATTGCCGATATTAAAGGCAAATTTGGCCCAAATCTAGTGGGCCTAAAATTAATTAATGTAGATTTATCGGATAGCGATTTAAGCGGTGTTAATTTATCAAAAGCAGAGTTTGCTAAAGTTGATTTATCAAGTTGTAATCTTTCGATGTCCAATATCTCTGATTGTAGCTTCTCAGATTGTAATTTAAGCGGCACCACCATAGAGCACATCATTGCAGATTCGGCAAGTATAGAATCATGTAACATCACAGGTTCGAAAATAAGTAAGAGTAATTTTAAAAATGCAAGCTTTCAAGATTCTCTAATTTCCAAATCTTCTTTTATGCAAAATATTTTTGATAATAGCACCATGCAGAGATCTCGGATAGAATATTCCACCTTCTCTAATGATTCGTTTAAGAATATAAATATGGAAAAAGCATCCATTGCTTCCACAGAATTTAATAATGCAGTTTTTTGGGGATCTAATTTTGGCTATTCCAAAATGGATGATGTAAAATTCATAGATGCATTTTGTGAATCATCTGATTTTTCATCTGCAACTCGTTATAGAGCAAGCTTTACAAGAAGCAATGTAGCACAATCAATGTTTAAAGAAACTTCTTTTGATGATGCAATTTTTGAAGATACAGATCTTTCTAATATGTTTTCTTATGGAACTTATTTAAGTAACTCATCTTTTATAAACACCAATCTTTCGAATTCAAGCTTAACTAATAATGATTTCCAAAATCTTTCTATCTCTAATAGTAATTTAAGCAATTCTAAATTCAGCCAAATGAATCTTATTACAAGTAGTTTTGATAACGTAAATGCTATGAATAGTATTTTCGACAAAGTAATAATAAATGATTTAACGCTTAATTCTTCTAACCTAAAAGAGATAATCATAAGAGATTCAAAGATTACTGACTCTAACTTCACAGAGGTAAACTTAGATTTATCTAATATTACCTCAAGTAATTTTACAAATTTATCTATTAAAGATTCAAGCTTAATAAGAGCTCATCTTAAAAATTCTCGTTTTGATAATAGTAATATTTCTAACTTAGCTCTAACTCAGGCATTAATTTTTGCTTCTATTTTTGAGAATTCAAAGTTAGACAAAATAACGATAGATTATGGGCAAATTAATTCTTCTGAAAGCAAAGCTTCTACTTACACCAACATCACCTCAGCAAAAAATATAGCCTTAAATAATAAAAACCTAATAATACTCGAAGGAATAGACCCAATAAAATCTCTAGATGAACTTGATTCTTCAGGCGATTATAGTTTCCATAACTTTTCTGAATTAGATTTCTCAGGCCGCAAATTTGATAAAGCAAATTTTTCAAATAGTATAATGAAAAAAACGATTTTTAAGAATAGCGAGTTTACTAATAGTAATTTTCAAAATACTAATTTAAAAGGAGCTGTAATTTCAAGTAGCAATTTTTCAAATTGTAATTTTGATGGCAGCATGTTAATTGGAGCGATTATCACAGATGGGGTATTTGATAATTCCAAATTTAATAATGTCGATTTTAGAGCAACAAATTTAATTAGCTATAGCTCTCAAAATGTTGCCTTGAATAATATTCTTGGGAATTTCGTTGCAAACCACACTTTAACTCCACCAGCGGCTCCTGCTGCATCTAATCCTCCAGCATCTCCGCCAGACAATATTCAAGCAACTTCTCCATCGGCTCCGGATGCAGCTCTTCCAGCATCAGAAACTCCCGAGACACCACCAGTGACTATAGGCAAATAATTTGGATTAGGTGATAAGCGCGCAGACCTGCAGCCTATAAATCTAGGCATGACAGTGCTCATTGGAGCCTCATTGCGAGGAGATTTGAAAAATCGACGCGGGCAATCCAGAAAAAAACAAAACGTCACCCCGAACCCACTACGGCGTTGTTGCATGGAAGGAGGTGTATAAATTAATGGAGGTATTTGGAGGTAGGTGTTTTAAGCTGCGATTATGAGATTAATAACTTTGCATTTAATTTTAGCTTGAGTTTCTCTAGTATTTTCCTTTTTGTTGCTCAGATAATCAGA
>CAMCRO010000052.1 GCA_945877265.1 Rickettsia typhi
GGATAACCCGAACGCGAAAATCTTAGATATGGCAGGAGGCACTTGCGATATTACAAAAAGATTTTATAGATATTGCGAAGAAAATGGCAAGAATCCGGATATTACTGTCTGTGATTTGAATTTGGAAATGCTTAAGCTTGGTGAAGAAAAACTAATTAATAATAGGATATTTTCTGTCAAATTTGTGAATGCTGCAGCAGAAACTCTTCCATTCGAGAGTAATTATTTTGATGTTTATAGCGTTGCATTTGGAATTAGGAATTTTACTGATATTGAAACAAGCCTAAAGGAAGCAAAAAGAGTTCTGAAAAAAGGTGGCAAATTTATGTGTCTTGAATTTTCAAAACCACAAAATCCTGTGCTAGATAAAATCTATAATATTTATTCGCAATTTGTGATTCCAAGCTTAGGCAAAGCTATTGTTGACAAAGAATCTTACCAATATCTCGTTGAAAGCATAGAGAAATTTCCTCCACAAAATGAATTCGCTCAAATGATTGAAGATTCTGGATTTAGTGATGTTGGATATCAAAATCTTACAGATGGGATTGTTGCAATCCATACGGCATATAAAAAATGAGAATAATTCTTGATATATTTTCTATGCTAGCTCTAGCAAGAAAACTTGCAGCTTCTGGCTTGTTATTTTTTATCGGCAGAAATTATAAAAAGAGTAGCCTGATTATTGTTAGTTATTTATTTGCTCCGTTTAAAACTATCGCTCAGAATTTTACATCTTCTAAAAAAATAAACATACATATAATTATCGAGCAGCTCGGACCAATTTTTATTAAATTTGGCCAGTCTATTGCAACTCGGCCTGATTTAGTGGGGAAAGATATTGCTCTTTCACTCTCAAATCTACAGGATAAGCTTCAGCCATTTTCTTTTGTTCTTGCAAAAGAAATTATAGAGCGAGAATTAAGGCAGAAGTTTTCAGATATATTTGATTCTTTCAATGAAGATCCTGTCGCTGCAGCATCGATTGCGCAGGTGCATAAAGCTTACTTAAAAAATGGAAGGCAAGTGGCTGTGAAAATACTCAGGCCTGATATTGAGAGAATTTATAAAAAAGATATTGCAATGCTTTATTCCATTGCAAGAATTTTCAATCAATTTGTTCCTTCTTTTAGAAGATTAAGGCTAATTGAGGCTGTGAATATTTTTGAAAAAACGATGAAATTCGAGCTTAATCTTGTAAATGAAGCCGCAGCATGCTCAGAACTTGCAAATAATTTGAAACAAGATAAGGGTGTGAAAATTCCTGAAATTTTCTGGGACTATTCTACGTCTTCAGTTCTTGTGCTCGAGTGGATTGATGGTTTTTCTATATATGATTTAGAAAAGATTGCAGAATATAAGCTTCATAAAGAAACAATTATTAAAAATTTAGTTGTTACTTTTTTGAATCAAGCTTTCAGAGATGGCTTTTTCCATGCAGATATGCATCCGGGGAATCTTTTAGTAACAAAAGAAGGAGAGCTTGCTTTCGTTGATTTCGGAATTATTGGCCGGCTTTCTGAAAAAGACAGATTCGGCCTTGCTGAAATTTTGCATAGCATTATTAAAAAAGATTATAAGAGAGTGGCTGAAATTCATGTGGAAATTGGATATATCCCGCGCGAGACAAATATTATGGATTTTGCTCTAGCAGCGCGAGCTGCTGCAGAGCCTGTTGCAGGGAAGCAAATAGATAAGATTTCGATCGGCCATTTGCTTGAGAATTTATTTAAAATTATTGCTGATTTTGGGATGGAAACACAGCCTCAACTAATTTTGATGCAAAAAACAATCGTAATTGTCGAAGGAATCGCAAAAAATTTGAATGAAGAAGTCAATGTCTGGCAATTAGCAGAGCCCTGGGTGCAAAAATGGGCCAGCCAGAATATTAGTTTTGATGCTAAAATTTACCGTTTGGTGAAATCACTGGTTAAAGACTTAGAAGAGAGGATGAGGCTGTCTTAGCTACCTCACTCTCATATTGTTGCTTATGTATTGTTGTTATTAGTCTTATCCGTATATTGCGAGCGAAAGCACTGGAGCGCGGCAATCTAGAATAAAGTAGTATTTTTAGTGGATCGCCACGTCGCCATCGCTCCTGGTGATAGCAGTCTGAGAATATTAACCCAGTATTCATCCAGGATAATCTTTATTCTGCGGACTTTAAAATATATTAAAATCGCAATTATAAATGAGGAAATATTTCGATTTTTCAGATAACTATTGATATTGCTTTTTTAATGAGCGAATGTAGAATCTGGGAAATTTTAATATTGCATTAATAGAATGGCTCTTTTTGCTATCATCTTCTTTAAAATTATTTCGATACTACTTAGCGTGATTATTGGCTATGTTGCAGGAAGAATGGAAAAAGTAGAGCGAGAAAGTATTGCAGCTTTACTATTTTATTTTATTGCACCCATCGTGTTTTTCACAATACCTGCTAGCGCGAACCTTTCTTTTGCTGATGTCGGAATTGCTTTAATTACTTTTACTATCTCAACATTATTATGTTATTTAGCATATAAAATGTATGAAGGAAAATGGGATGAGCAATCCAGAAATATTCTTGCTATGAGTGCAGGGAGTGGGAATACAGGTTATTTTATGCTTCCTATTGCTTCATGGTTATTTGATGATTATACATTAAGTATATATATGATGGCTGTTGTGGGAGTGAATATTTATGAATCTTCAGTCGGCTATTATATTTGCGCAAGATCTATTAGTTCAACGCAGGAAAGTATGAAGCAAATTTTGCGCCTGCCTATGCTGCATGCATTTGCTCTTGGATGTGTGTGTAGTATACTCGGCTTAACATTGCCAGATTTTTGAGATGATTTTATTTTTAACATGAGAGGTGCATATTCTATTCTAGGGATGATGATGATCGGGCTCGGTCTTTCAAAATTAAAAAATTTCGAGATAGATATAAAATTTACTATAGCTTCTTTTTTCTCTAAATTCGTTATGTTCCCTGCTGTGACATATGCTTTTATCTTTTTAGATAAATTTGTATTGAAATGGTATGACACACCAGAACACCAAGCATTGCTTTTACTTGCAAGTGCCCCGATGGCGGCAAATACTATTGTAGTTTCATCTTTGATGAAATTCCACCCTGAGAGAGTTGCAACTTCTGTGCTACTTTCTTGTTTGTTTTCTCTTATTTTTATACCTCTTGTTGCAAGCCTTAGCATTGGCAGCAATTAGGCATTGTTAAGGAAGAATTCTTTTGAGCTATTTCGGGCGTCAAAATTTGTTTGCGGTGCTCACGTATGACATATAAGCTGCGCTCCTAAACTTCATTTTTCCTAAAAATATCATCAAAATTACTTCTTTGTTAATAGCGCCTAATTCTATAGTAATTTAGTTTGGATTAGCAACGTTGTTGCTTGTTTCTATATATTAGTTATAGGCTACGCTCCTTGCGCATGCCACTTTATCCAAATTATTTGACTATAGTATGAAAAAGAATGAAATAAATGAAAAAGAAAAAACGCGTATTTAATGAAAAATACGCGCTAGGTAATAATTATAGTAATTATAGGTTTATTATTTAGAATAGAATTCCACAACTAGGTGAACTTCTGGCTCAAATGGATAAGGCACATCTGAAGTAAGTGGCATTCTAAGTAATTTTCCTTTTAGTGAATCTTGCTCGAAAGCAAAATAATCAGGAACTTTTCTCTCGCCTTTCGCTAATGATTCTGCAATCACAGGAAGTTGCTTGGAAGCAGCTCTAACTTCAATTTCATCCCCAACTTTTAGCTTATAACTTGGAATATTAACTCTTTTTCCATTTACAAGCACGTGGCCATGAGAAACTAGCTGACGTGATGCGAAAATTGAAGAACCTATTGTCATGCGGTAAATTGCAGCATCAAGGCGTGATTCAAGCAATGCAATGAAGTTTTCTCCTGTATTGCCTTTCATTTTTACAGCTGTCTTGAAGATATTTCTGAATTGACGCTCATTAATTCTGCCATAATGTGTTTTAAGCCTTTGTTTTGCTCTAAGATGCAAACCATAATCTGATACTTTACTTAGAGTGTTAGTGCCATGTTGGCCTGGCTTATAATTTTTCTTATTAAAGGGATCTTTTCCATCTCCCCAGATAGTTGCACCCAAACGGCGGCTAGCTTTATATTTAGCATTAACAATTTTTGTCACTGTTATATCTCTATTTAAAAAGTGAATGATGCAGGAGTATAGAAAATGTTTGATTAAAAGTCAATTTAATTTTCATTCGTCGTTTTGTGTAATATCCCCTATTACTTCTCCATGCGCTGCGCTTACTTCATTATACATTGCTCCTAATCCACCATCTTCGCCTCCAAATAATGCTATTTTTTGTGCGAATTCATTTAGTATTTCTTCGATAAGAGCTATGTTAATTGCATGAGCATAGCTTGAAGATTTTGATACAGCATGCTCATGCTGAGATGTATATAATGTTCCACCGAAAACTGCATTTTCTTGCATGGTTACTGTAGATTCCTCTGAATCAAAATATATTGCAGATCTTAAGGAGGCTCCTTGTTCGACTATAATTTGTGCATCATCTAACAAAATGATTTTTTTTGCACTAAAGTCCACACCAGGCTTGATTCGCAGAATTTGATTTGCTGAAAGGACTAGTTCGGTTACTGGTAGGAATTGGTAGTATATATTAATCATTTTGGACATTTGGACCTGCTGCTATTATTTTGTTCCCGAGCTTAATATATCAGATTATCATTTAGCACTAATATTACTTCTTATTTTTGAGAAAAATATTTTGTTAATGTGAAATAATAACGCTCAGTATATTTGTTCTAAATCTAGATGATAATAATATTCTTCCAGCAAAGCTTCAATAGACTGATTAATAAAATCCTCGTTAATAATTTGCGCTTTTGCTGAATATAAGCTTAGCTGGTTCGAGTTATAGTCTGTATAGATTTCGCCAGAAAAAATTGCTGTGCTTTGAGTTTGCACATATGATTCTTCTGAGCAAAATAATATATCTGAAATTAAGGTCGCGCCTTGTTCAACTGTAATGCAGGCAGAACCTAGAAGAATTATTCTTCGCGCTTCAAAAGCAGTCCCACTTTTAATAGTTACAATATCACCATCATTAAAAATTATTTCATCTGCTGGAAATAGCTGAAAGCTTATATTTATTTGTGAATTCATTATCTAAAAACGACTTAATGATTAGTATATTGTAGGTTAAATATATTCGTTATGATCATTACCTGCTCCAAGTATATGAAGTTGCATGGCATGATCAAGAAGAGTACACTCATGTTATATTTTCCGTTCATGCGAACTAGGTGGGCAGTCCATATGTAAATTTATTCCATCTACTGAAAAAATTGTTCCATGAAACTCTGAAGATGCTTTTAATATAATTGATGCTTCCCTGCTTTCAAAAGTTACGTTAGCAATTAAATTTGAATTCTCATTTACTAATAGTTTGCTTCCTTTTTTTAATAAAATATTACAAGCAAGCAGTATATCAGAGGGAACGTTAGCTTCCCATCCTTCGTCTACAACAATTAGTGAGCCTATTATTGGGAAATTTTCTATATCCATTACTTTAGACATATTCCTTCTTTATTTGGTTGCGTTGCATGATTAAAGAATTAAATCAAAGATTTTGCAATTAAAAAAATAGAATAAGAAAACACCTAATTATGTAGGTGTTTTAGAAATTATTAATTTTCTTCAGGTGTAAAATCTTCTAAAGTAGCAGGAGCTGATCATGTAGTTTCTGTTGGTTCCATTTGAGCAATAGGTTAGCCGAATGTAAGACTAGGGAGCCGTTACACTTTTTCTTTCAAATATTATAACCGCTACTGCTATGGTTTCCTATTATTAATCCTGAATCTGGAAAAGGTGCTTTATCTAATTGAATTGTATCAGTATTACCCTGATATATATGCCTGTTCTCTGCATTGAGAAAGTTTTTTTAGGAAATAAATTAAGAAAATGTAAGAAAAGATGTCTAATTATAAGCTAGTTATAATTAGACATCTGCAGGATTATAGATCTTCGTTGTCAGAGTTGTCAGAGTTATTTCCTAGAGGCTCCATGTTAGGGTCTACTAATATTGTGCCTCCTGTAAATGTAAGGGTAGTTACAGTTAGGGGCTCTGTTAGAAATTTACCTGAAGCTTCGGGAGCAGGAGCTTCTATACCCGATATTTTTGTTTGGCCAGGCATCAGAGCTGATGTAAAGATGATGGTTCCTCTGTCTTCAGTAGGAGCTATTAAAGATGGGCTTTTTTTCAGTATCTAATGTAATAGTAAAATCTAAAGTTGTTGTGTTTCTTGGTATAGTAAAATCACCAAATAGTTAATTAAAACTGGTATAATAGCACGTGAAAATTAAAAGCAATAACATTTTTTAATATGGCTTCCGAAAAGAATTATAAAAAATATTTAGCTATTGCAAAATATAATGGAATGCCAAAAATTATATTAAAAGGAAATGTTACGCCGAGGCTAATTGGCACATAAACAGACTCTTTTGCTTCTGGCAGAGCTAGCCTCATGGCAGAAGGAACCGCTATGTAGGATGCGCTTGCGCATAATGTCATGAATAATATGCTGCTGCCAAGATCTAAACCTATTAGTTTGGATAATATCAGGCCAATTGCGACGCTAAGTAAAGGCATATATATTCCAAATAAAATGACTTTTGCAGAAATTAAGCGTAAATCTTGTAAACGCCTTGTTACAATTAAACCCATATCTAGCATAAACATACAAATTACACCCTGAAAAGGATTGACTAAAAATGGAGCAATTTGGTTTAGTCCTGATTTTCCAGAAATAGAGCCTACAATAAACGATCCAAGTAAAAGAAGGACCGAGCCATTTGTAAAAATTTCTTTGGCTAATATTTTTTCTTCTTTTTTATGAGAATTTGTTTCAGGCGCTACTCTATGGGCTAGATAAAGACCTGATAAAATAGCGGGTATTTCCATGATCGCAAGGATTGCTGCCATAAAACCTGAATATTCAATATGTTTACTTTGTAAGAAATTAACACAAGTTGCAAAAGTTACGATGCTAACAGAGCCATAATGGGCTGAAAGTGCAGATGCAGTTGCACGATCTAAATTTGTGGATATTTTTAAGAAAAAATATCCAATAAAAGGAATTATAAAACTAAATAATATTCCGCAAAAAATCGTTAACATAATTTCGCGAGAAAAACTTTCTATTTCTGAAACAGAAACTCCGCCTTTAAAGCCGATGGACATCATTAAATATATACCAAGATATCTACCCATTGAATCTGGTACATTTAAATCGGATTTTAAAAATCCTGCAGATGCACCTAAAATGAAGAATAATATTGTAGGGGAGAGTAAGTTTTGACTTATGATATCGAGCATGATTTTTTAATCTTAAATACAAATTAATTATTATTTTCTCTGCTATCTTTGATGAGCTTTAAAGTTTCTTTCACAATATCTTTGAGACCAGAAGTTGAACCTGCGGATATAATATGTACAGGGCATTTGGTGTGTTTTTCTAATAGTTTTTTCTTCTCAAGAATTTCTTCTTCTTGAAGTAAATCTGATTTATTTAAACAGATAATTTCTTCCTTATGTTTTAATAATTCAGAATAAGCCTCTAGCTCGCCTCTGATTATCTCATAATTTTCTATTATATCTTCAGCTGTTATATCGATTAAATGGATGATAACGCCGCATCTTTCTATATGTTTTAAAAATTTATCACCAAGGCCATGCCCTTCGTGAGCTCCTTCTATAAGGCCTGGAATATCTGCAAGCACGAAACTTTCATCATCCACAGAAACAACACCAAGCCCAGGCGATAAAGTTGTGAAAGGATAGTCTGCAATTTTAGGTTTTGCAGCTGAAACTCTTGATAAAAAAGTTGATTTTCCTGCGTTAGGAAGGCCAACAAGGCCTGCATCTGAAAGAAGCTTGAGTTTGAGCCACACCCATAATTCTTGCCCTTCTTCTCCTCTTGTGGAGCGCTCTGGGGCTTGATTAACTGAAGATTTAAAATGAGTGTTCCCTAGGCCTCCTTTTCCGCCTTTTAGGATTTTATATTCTTGCTCTTTTTGCGTGAAATCGAAAAATAAAAGATTGGAAGTTTCATCAAAAATTTGCGTGCCAACTGGAACTTCAATTATTAAATCTTCTCCTGATTTGCCGTTTCTATTGCTTCCTTTGCCGCCTTCGCCGCCTGGGGCTTTAAAATGCTGCTTATATCTAAAATCTAGTAAAGTATTAAGATGAGGGTTCGCAACGAAAATGACGCTCCCACCTCTGCCTCCATCTCCGCCATCAGGCCCGCCCATAGGGACAAATTTTTCTCTTCTAAAGCTTACGCATCCATTGCCGCCATTTCCACTTCTTAAATATATTTTGGCTTCATCAATAAAGTGCATTTACAATCTCTTATAATTTTTAAATATTATACGCTAACTTTATTATAATACAAATATAGTCTTCTACTTTGAATTATGTGCTACGTCATTCGTTGCTTACCTATTAATTTATAGGCTACGCTCCTTTTTCTATAACATAATCCAAATTATTTGACTTATGGAGATCGTGAAAGAGTTTTGGGATGACAATTTACTGGATTGCCGCGTCTCTTGCGCTCCGGCGTTGTTGCATGGAAGGAGGTGTATAAATTAATGGAGGTATTTGGAGGTAGGTGTTTTAAGCTGCGATTATGAGATTAATAACTTT
>CAMCRO010000053.1 GCA_945877265.1 Rickettsia typhi
GGATAAAGATTGCTATCTTCTCAAGCCACACGCCATTAAAACCTCCCACTAAGCACACAAGCTTGAATGAAAAATACCAAATTTGCTTCGGAGCTTTCTAATGATAAATTTATCCCGGACACTAGTGGGACTTGATCCGGGATCTCATCAAACTTAAAAAGATCCAGGATCGAGTCTGGGATGACGTGTATTTAATGATAAGATCCAGGATCAAGTCCTGGATGACTTCATTGCTGAAAGAAGATGATATTTAAGTTTATCTTCCTGTTGGTCTATGGCCGATTGAACTCCCTCCAACTGGGCCAAAATTTTTATTTTTTCCTGAAGACTTACCTCCATTCGGAGATCCTTTGAAAGACCTTTCTCCTTGGGCAAGTTTTTCTTTTTTCTTCTTTAATGCTTCAGCCAAAATATTTTTTGGAGAAGATATACTCTTTTCTTCGTGCGTCATATTACCAGCCTTTTAAACTATTTTCTTCTGAGGAAAGCAGGAACATCATAGATATCCGCTGTGTCATTAATTTGCTCAACTTGATCTCCTTTAGGCATTAATCTTCCACTTTGAGATGAGAGATTATGTTCCGTAGTTTGAGATTTAATTGAATTTATCATCTTACTAAAAATAGAAGTCTTAGGTTTTACTTCTTCCTGGTGGTGATGTTTTTCAGGAATGATAGCTTCAATAATTTTTGGAGCCTCTTCCTCCTGAGTTATGCTCATTATGATTTGTGTAGCCTCTTCTTGATGAGCTTGAGACTCCGTTTGATTTTCTATGTTTGTCTCTTCGGAAATATTTTCTTCTTTTATGTCTGTTCCTTGAGTTATTATTTCAGAAATAACTGGCTGTTCGATTTTAGTTATATGATGAGGCATCGTATATTTTGTTGAATGAGGAGGGTTTTCTGCGTCGATGCCTGTTGCAACAACTGAAACTCTAATAATTCCATCTAAATCTTTATTGAAGGTAGAGCCAAAAATAATATTAGCCTCGGAGTCGTCACCTACTTCTTCCCTGATTCTATTTGCTGCTGCATCTACCTCAAATAATGTCATATCCATTCCGCCAGTAATGTTAATTAAAACACCTTTTGCGCCTTTGACGGATCTGTGATCTAATAAAGGATTTGAAATAGCTGCTTCCGCTGCTCTGATTGCTCTATTATCTTCTCCTGAAGCTTCCCCGGTGCCCATCATAGCTTTGCCCATTTCGCTCATTACAGATCTAATATCTGCAAAATCAAGGTTAATAAGACCTGGCATTACCATTAAATCTGTTACCCCGCGCACTCCAGCATGGAGCACATCATCTGCCATTTGGAAGGCATCCGCAAATGTTGTTTTTTCGTTAGCAATATGAAATAAATTTTGATTTGGAATAATTATCAGAGTATCGACATTTTTTTGAATTTCCTCTAGGCCGCCTTCAGCAAGCTTCATTCGATATTTTCCTTCAAAATTAAAAGGCTTCGTAACTACGCCGACAGTTAATATGCCTAAATCGCGCGCTATTCTTGCAACGACAGGCGCAGCCCCAGTTCCTGTTCCTCCTCCCATGCCAGCTGTGATGAAAACCATATTGCTGCCTTCAAGCAACTCTCTGATTTCTGGCTCTGATTCTAAAGCAGCATTTCTGCCAACTTCAGGGGAAGCACCAGCGCCTAGTCCTTTTGTGGTAGTTAAACCTAATTGAATTTTATTAGGAGCTAGAGAATGCTCAAGGGCTTGTGCATCCGTATTGGCTGCGACAAATGTCGCGCCTTGTAAATTTGATTTTATCATGTTATTTACTGCGTTGCCGCCTGCACCGCCAACTCCAAAAACCGTTATGGTTGGTTTTAAGATAAGATTTTCAGGTAGTTTTAAACTTATAGACATAGCAATTTTATTCCCAAAATTTTATTTTTCAATAATATTTATTCACTTTGAATTAGGTGCCTTGTTGATCAATGCTTACCTATTATTTATAAGATTGGCTCCTCTTTCTTTTGACCTAATCAAAACTATTCTAATATAGTATAACTATGAAGAAAAAATTTTGCTAGAGTTTAATTTTAGTAAATTGTTGAATTATCTAGCAGAGGTCCAGTTGGTTTGAGCGGCTCTAGCATCCTTCCCTCTAGCAAGAGGCATCTACCTCTCTTTATTGTATGATTGCCGTGTTTTGGCCATATGCAACCTTTAGTCAGAATATCTTGTGAATAATATTCTTTTATGTAACCCAGAGGCTCATTTGGGCCAGAAATATAAATTTCTCCGAATTGGTATTTTTTTAGAGGGAAAATCTCATTTTTATATAATTTTCTTTTTTTGCCAAATTGAGTTTCTGCGACCTGATTTGCAAAATAAGGCTCATTCCCATTAAATTTGATAGCAAATATATCTAAATGATTCTCTTTTTTTGTGTATGAGTCATATTTAAATATTTGTATCCAATCTTCTCTATTTTGCCCGATAACATAACCCAGCTTTTCTAAGTCTTGTAGAGCAATTTCGATTTTAGGTATGTCTTTGGCATCTATTTCGATGTCTAAATCATCATCATAAGGAATAATACCTTGGTGTCTTACTGCGCCTAAAATAGTTCCTCCATCTGCCCAATATTCTATATTATGGTGGTTTAACACCATATCTGCATCTTTCATTAATTGATATAAACGTAGAGCAACTTCCGGTGATTCTGTTGCTAAATCAAACATTTCTTTTGCGCAAGAACTTTTTTCCACAGCTAATTTTTTCTGAGCATTATATAAGCTTGATGCAAGGCCAGCTACTGCGATAAGGAGAAATATTATTATTCCGATTAACAAAGTTCTACTTTTCATTAAAAAATCTCCTCATTACTGCAAAACTGGCATTTGATTAGGATTTTACCGTCTATCTTAAGAGATTCTTTTTCTTCGTCCGGGATAGTTTTTAGAATATTTTCCATTTTTTCCCGGGAGCATCTACATTTAAAATGAAGAGGTGTTTGATCGAATAATAATACTCCATCTGCGTGAAATAGCCGTCTTAAGAGCTCTGTAGCTTCTGTTTCAATTAATTCACTTTGAGAGATCGAGCCTAAGAAATGTTTATATTTCAGCCAAGCATCTTCAGGATCAGCATTTGCTGTTTGAGGCATTTTTTTGAGAATAATTCCACGTGCTGCTGTAATTTTTTCATCAAAAATATATTTTATCCCACTTTCTATTAAAAGAATGGAATCTATTTGCTCGGATTGCAGAAGATATTTTGTAAAAGCTTGAGTGAGATTTTCTTCATCGAGGTTTATTATACCTTGGTATTTTTCTTCGCCAGATTCTACAGTGACGACAAGTTTTGCATCTTTCACTAAATCGAGAAAGATAGTGGTATCTGTGATTTTTTCTTCTTCAAAACTCGCATAGCCCCTAATATTGCCGCCAAACATATATTCAGCAACCATTAGTTTTATGGCTCCACGGCCTTGCTGAATTTGGCAGGTTACTATGCCATCTTTTTTAAGATTTTGGCCTAAAAAGCAACTAATTACTAATAGCTCAGAAAGTAACTCTGAAATTTTATCTGGATAATTATGTAAAAATATTATTTTACTCAGAGATTCATCTAATGAAACTATGCGGCCATTAGCAGAATGATCCGAAATCATAAAGGGGAGAATAAAATCTTTATTCATCAAACACTATCTCCTTTGATTCTTTCTATTTCAGCGCCGCAATTATTGAGCTTAGCTTCAATATTCTCATAGCCTCTGTCTAGATGATATATTCTTCTAACTTTTGTTGTGCCTTGTGCGGCAAGGCCTGCAATAATTAGAGAGCTAGAGGCTCTAAGATCGCTTGCCATTACTTCAGCTCCGCTTAGTGTTTCTACGCCTCTTACAAATGCGTTGTGTCCGTCTATGGTGATGTTGGCTCCCATTCTGCAAAGCTCGGGAACATGCATAAACCTATTTTCGAAAATATTTTCAGCTATAGCAGATGAGCCGGAAGCTGTTGTCATGAGTGTCATGAACTGAGCTTGGAGGTCTGTTGCAAACCCAGGGTAGGCTTCTGTTTGCATATCAACACCTTTGACTTTATTTGGAGCACATACTGTGATTGTTCCATCTTGGAGATTTTCAAATTCTACACCTGCTTCTTTTAATTTTAGGATTATATTTTCGACAATATTGTAATCTATATTTTTTAGATTTATTTTACCACCGCACATAGCAACAGCGCACATAAAAGTGCCTGCTTCTATCCTATCGCCAATTAAATGATGTGTTGCTCCTCCTAATTCTCTTACGCCTTGAATTGTGATTTTAGAAGTGCCAGCGCCTTTTATATTTGCGCCCATTTTGTTTAAAATTACTATTAAATCGACTATTTCAGGTTCTGCAGCACAATTTGTTAAAATTGTTTCTCCTTCTGCTAGGGTTGCTGCTAAAATCCCATTAATAGTTGCGCCCACCGAGAGTTTTGTGAAATTAAAGTGGCATCCTTTTAATTTGCCTTCGCTTTTTGCTACAATATACCCATTTTTCGTTTTTATTTTAGCTCCCAAGGCCTTCATTACAGCCAAGTGCTGATCTATCATGCGGGCTCCAATGGCGCATCCTCCTGGCATTGAAACTTCCGCTTCCCTGAATCTTGCAAGCAATGGGCCAAGAGTCCAAATTGAGGCTCTCATTTTCCTGACTATATCATAAGGTGATTTGTAACTTATGATATTTGAGGAATCAATAATTATGCTATTATTTTCAGGCTTCAAAATAGATCCATGATTTGTGAGTAATTCCTGCATGGTTTTGATATCTACTAGCTTTGGAACGTTTGATAAATGCAGCGGCTCTGCAGTGAGTAAGCTTGCTGCCATTATTGGAAGAGCTGCGTTTTTTGCCCCAGATATATTAATTGTGCCTTCTAGCTTATTTCCGCCTTTTACTATTATGCTATCCATGAGTTCCTGTAATATTTTTTACAGTTTTAGTATTTGCGAGCGGAAAATACAAGAATAAAATTATATTATAATAGAGTTCCTTATATAGTCATTTTAGTTGCATTAGCAACCTTGTTGCTAATGGTTACATATTACGTTTAGACTTCGTATATCTTTAACTATAATTCAGAGATACCTCCATCTATTTTACGTTTACTAGTATTAGGGTGTCCTTTATATAATTGAGCTTCTGTTGGTTTTCTTGTAAGAAGTTTTCTTAAATCTATGCCACTATTTGTAATTTTTGCTTTTACCTGTTCTCTTTCTTTTTTGCTTGCAAATAAATCGCTAAATGCTTCCTTCCATGTGCGTTTTACTTCCTTCCCCGCATCTTTTAAAGCATCTCTTGCAATACGGTTTATGTGCTTTTGCAGTGATTCTTCTTCTTTGTGTAACTTAGTTAATTTAGGTGTGACATTGGCGACTGCTGCTTCATGCTCTGATCTTGAACTATTTAATATACTTGGAATAACTTGAGAAATACTAGCAACACACTCACGAACATCCTCTTTACTGCTCGCTTCGTTTAGGCGGCTTACTTGTTCTCTTACTGCTATCAGTTTTGTTGAAACAAAGTCTGGAGTTATTTTGATTCCAGATCTTTGAGTTTCAGGAGAAGAGCTATGTTGATAGAATGATAATCTTTTTAGTTGCTCAAGTTTATTATAGCTAAGTTGATATATCTCAAGATTTTCTATTTTTGATCTAAGGCTAGTGGTTTTTGAAGATTGATGAGCTAATATAGTTTGATGGAATAATTCTTCTTGTTCCCTAATAAATGGTAGGCCTAGGTTATGATGTAATTTTTGTTTTTCTTCCGGTGGCGCTACGATAACTAGCGATGCTGCTATTTCTGGAACTAGCGATGCTGCTATTTCTGGATTCATTCTTAATTTTGCTTTTTGATCATCAGAAGCGATCGCATAGCATACTACTACGAGTTCTATTTTTTTATCTTTAGGTATCGAAGCAAAATCTTCTAGTGTTTTTTCACCACTTGCTAGTGCTTGTGCGTCTTTGTAATGGCTTGCAGCAGATCTCATGGCATCGTCTAGCACTATAGGATCTGATGTTCCTATCTTGCGATTCATCTTGAGTATAACATCTCTACATTTGTTTAGGTCTGAATCTAATTTTTTTAGTCTTGTTGGTAATGTATCTATTAATTCCGAGGTAATTCTGGTGAAATCTGATTCTTGCAAAAGATGATTTTGTTTAAATTGAGAAATTAACTGAAGAGCTTTCTCTTCACTATCTTTTAGAGTTTTTATAGTAGTTGCGTTGCCGGCATGTTCGTCGTGTTTAAACACCATATAATCTTGTAACATCTGTTTTTCAAATTCGGCTCGCAAGTCTTCTTCATTTTTTATAGCTTTCGCGCCTAGTTTTTGTCTGCGTTTTGCTAACTCTGCTGCTTTTATTGCGCTGATTTTTTGATTTACTTGGATTAAAGCTTCTGAGCCATCTGGTAGGAGTGCTTGTGCTGCTCCTAAGAAATTTAATGTTGTTATAGGGTTTTTACCTTCTAGACTTGCCTCTAGAGTTTTTGTGCCTTCACTAAATTCTCTGATTTCATTTAAAAGTTGTTGCACAGAATTGCGAGCTGCTGGTTTAAGCGCTATATTATCTGTATCTTGACCGCGCAGTTTCATTACATTCTCTGCAGCTATTTCTAACCCTTGTTCGGTAAATGCCATATATTAGCTCATGAAATTTATTTCTTATAAACATCATATATCATTTTTCTTTAACGCTAATACTAAAATTAGATATTCAGTGGATTTTTTCTTAATTTTTTGCAGTAAAACGACTTTAATGTCATTGATCTGAGTTAATATAGTGCAAACAAAAAAAAGCCCGGAGGATTTTTGATCCACCGAGCTTTTTAAGTAATATTTAGGTAAAAGAAAATTATTTATTATTTTCTTGTGCTTGGCTTAAAGCGGCTCCAAGAATGTCGCCAAGGCTAGCGCCGCTATCTGTTGAGCCATATTCTTTGATAGTTTTTTCACGTTCTGCAGCTTCGTGAGCTTTGATAGAAAGATTTACTTTCCCATCTTTGCTTACAGAAGAGACTTTTGCATCAATTTTATCGCCAACATTGAAACGCTCAAGTCTTTGCTCGGATTTATCACTAGCTAAGTCTGCTTTTTTGATAAAACCAGAAACATTATCTCCAATTGTAACTTCGAGACCATCTTCCGCTACAGCAGAGACTAGACAAGTTACAACTTTACCTTTTGAGTATTTAGTAGCTTCTGTTGTTTCAGCTGGAGCGTCGCTTAACTGCTTAACACCAAGGCTAACTCTCTCTTTAGAAATATCGATTGCTAATACTTTGCATTCAATTACATCGCCTTTCTTAAAGGATTTAAGTGCTTCTGGGCTGTTTTCCCAAGAAATATCAGATTCATGGATCATGCCATCAATTTCTTTGCCAATTGCAACAAATAAGCCAAAATCAGCTATATTTCTGATTTCTGCTTTCATTACATCTCCAACATTATGGCTATTTGCAAATTCTTCCCATGGATTTTGCATGCATTGCTTAATGCTTAAAGAAATACGATGTTTTTCTTCGTCAACTTCTAAGATAACAAATTCAACTTCTTGCCCAATTGTTAGAGCTTTTTTAGCATTTTGATTTGCTTTAACCCAGCTGATTTCGCTTGAGTGAACAAGACCTTCAATACCATTTTTAATTTCGATGAATGCGCCATAATCTGTAACATTTGTTACTTTACCTTTCATTACCTTTCCAACTGGGAAATCTTCTTTAATTCCCATCCAAGGATTTTGATCAAGTTGTTTCATACCAAGAGAAATTCTTTTTGTCTCTTCGTTGAATTTGATTACCATCACCTTAATTTTTTGACCCATAGATAAAACTTCTGATGGGTGATTTATTCTTGTCCAAGAAATATCTGTTACGTGAAGCAAGCCATCAACGCTTCCAAGGTCAATAAATGCACCATAATCTGTGATGTTTTTTACAATACCATCAAGGATCATGCCTTCATTAATTTGTGCAAGCATCTCATCTCTTGCGCCTGATCTAGATTCTTCTAATATCGCTCTTCTAGATACAACAACGTTACCAAGTTTTTTATCCATTTTTAGGATTTTAAATGGCTGGACTATATCCATTAACGGACCAACATCTTTAATTGGGCGTACATCTACTTGGCTGCCAGGTAAGAAAGCGACAACTCCAGATAAATCTACTGTAAAGCCACCTTTGACTCTTCCAAAAATTACACCATCTACTAACTCTCCTGTGTCGTGAGCTCTTTCTAAGATCACCCAAGATTCTTCTCTTATAGCTTTTTCGCGGCTTAGAATGGTTCTGCCATTTCTGCCTTCTAATTTTTCAACATATACATCAACATTTTCTCCGATTTCTGGGAGCATTTGACCTACAACTAGTTTAAATTCACTTGCTGGAATTCTGCCTTCATTTTTTAGGCCTACATCTACTATTAC
>CAMCRO010000054.1 GCA_945877265.1 Rickettsia typhi
CCACCATATTCACCAGATCTTAATCCAATAGAAAAATTCTGGGCTAATATGAAACGATGGGTTAAGCAAAAAATCGAGAAGTTTGACTCCTTATTTGATTCAATAGCTTTCTTCTTTAAATACGCTACCTCAACTTAATTCACTATACATTGCCTATCCAGTCATCTCCAGCAGTTAAAGAGGCTGGCTCTGAATTTGCAATTTTTATAGCTGCTCCTAGAGCATCGTTAATGCCAAGAGTAATTGATAAGGTCGAAACTGTGATAAGTAGCTCTTTTAGTTTTTTAGATCTCATACGCTATCTTAAATTAATTTTAAGAAAAAATTTTCTATTAATTTTTTTGTAGCAAAACTTTTCTGAACTAACTATTTATATATCTGTTTTCTTTAATCTTTTTAGAGTAGGAAGACTTATTTATTACAAAGCTTTGACATCTTGATGCGCCAACTCTGCAGGATTCATATCTGGATAGTAAGCTGGCAGATAGAATATCTCTAGCTGATTTTTATGTTTTGCAACGTAAGCTTTAACTTTTTTGCTATAATGTACCTTATAATTATCAGCAATTATAAAAATCTTTTTTGATTTTCCTCACCAGCCTACCTAAGAAAAGCCAATGAATTGCTCGCTAGTAAAATTATCTTCAAAGACCATCCAATTCATAAAACCCTTAGGACTTATGTCTTCTAGGATGTTAGAGCACGTTTGCTTGATTATCTGCGTTTTTCCTTTGATTCCATAAGTTCTTCATCGATTATCAGATGACTGTAAATCCATTTCATTTCCCAAATAAATTCTAGCTCCTTCTATAGATGCGCGCCTCTTGATTGCTGGAGAGTCTTCTCTCAACTAAATTTCAATTTTCTTTGGATTTGTCTCAAAAGCTAGCTTGATAGGTTTTTGCACAGAAAACCCTAATCTTTTCATAATTGAACGTCTGTTGTACCTTACTGAATAATGCAATTCTGCATATTCTTGTACAACATTACTTGTCCATATGTTATTGCTCCATACCAAGCGCGTCTGGTGTATGTGATAGAATATCTGATATTAACTGACTCTCTTGGAATTTGATGATCTTAGATCTTTCTCGAACTTTGACTCCTCTTTGTCTAAATTCAAAGCTTTGAATCTTACTTTACTTCGTATTCTGCAGTATATTTACACATTGACGTAGGCGAAACTCAGAAAACCTTAAATGACTTTCTTTTTGATAAGCCCATGTAACACAGGTGATTCGAATGCTTTTTGTCTGAGTATTTCTAGTTTGATTGAACAAAAGTTTTCTGTTGTCCACTTAGACTACTCAGAATGCTCTTTAAAACAATTCGATTATGTCCTAATATTTGAATATTTAAGGGCCAGAATAATAATGTACTTGCTTCTGAAAAAACAAAGGTTGCTCCTGGTCTTGTCAAAACTTTTCTGGGTGCAAAGCAACAGATTCGTTAAAATGATATCATATCTTTAATTGAGTATTTCCCTGGCATTTTATCTTTTAGCCACAAAATTGCTTTGATAGCACTAATTGCAAGTAAATCTCTGTTATCCACCTTATGGGAAATTGTTAAACTATCAAATTCACCAAAAAAACTCACTATATGCTCACCTGTTATATTTCCAGCTCTTATAGAAGCAATCGAGATTTCATCTTTCTCTCTTAAAATATTACTATCCCTAGATTTCACTATTTTAGAAGCTGGAAAACCATTTTTTATAAAACCTGCATTAATATTCTCAGCAAGCATTAGTGCTGTTCCTGATGGGGCGTCCTTTTTGTGTTTATGATGCAAGTCTATAATTTCAGGATCATAGTCTTTACCTAAGATAGAAGCTAATTTGGCTGCAATCATAGCCTGTAAATTTGCCCCTATACTAACATTAGGCGCCTCCATTACCGCAGTCTTATTAGATAATAAATTTATCATTTGTTTAGAATGATCTGATAATGCAGTAGTCCCTATGAGTATAGGTTTAACTTCACTCTGTAACATTTCTTTAACAAGTAACTCTGTAGCAGAAGAAGTGCTGAAATCCACTATATAATCTGAATCATTAATAAATTTATTTATATCCTCGCCCCGTGAGTATAGGGCTATATTCTGGATTTCAGAAAAACGAGACAAATTATTTCTTATTGCCATCCCCATGCGCCCATTACTACCCATAATCCCTAAACTTTTCATGATCTAGTCCTTTCGTAACTTTCTATTAATTTTACAATTTTTGGTAAGATTTCTAATTCATGCAAGAAAGATTTACATAACAGCGATAAAGATTTTCCTGCTAAAATCCCTTCAATAGTCTCGTCATTGTAATACTCCATTCCCTTATTATTTTTTTCAATTTCACCTAACATAGCACCAAAACGAAAATTCCTTGAAAGTGAAGAATAAGATGTTAAAACCAAATCTCCAATACATGCATAAGAATATATTGTCTCTTTTGCACCTCCCATTCTCTCACATATCTCCATTAATTCTGTTAAACTTTCAGTAAAAATTCTTGCTTTATAATTCTCTCCCATTCCAAGCTTAGAAATATAACCGAAATATATTGCTATAACATTTTTATAGCATCCTGCAATTTGTATAGAGACTATATCTGTAGTAGTTTTAATTTTAAAATTTTCGCATTCCAAGTAAGAAGCTATTTCATCTGCTTTAGAGATTGTGGTCGCTGCAATATTACAGGCGGAACTTAAACCAGATGCGACCTCTGCTGCAAAAGTAGGCCCAGATAAAAAAATTGGAGAGATCTGATATTTGTCTGCAAAATAGTCGCTCAATAATATTCCTTCTCTATGCGCCATCCCTTTGGTAGCGATTACCATATCTGGATTAGTGCCATATTTTTTTATTGCTTTGTCAAATGCTATTAGCAAATAGTCCGAAGGAACTGCGAATATTATTATATCTATGTTATTAGGGTACTCAGATACAGCAATAATATTTTTATCTAATGTATAATTTTCTAATCTAGGGTTAAGATGCTTAGTATTAATTTGATTACAGACATCAATATTTCTAACCATCAGGAATACTTTATGGTCCTGGCGATTCGCCAAAACCCCAAGAGCGGTCCCCCACGCGCCTGCTCCTATTATTAAAATATTCTTTTTTTTCATAAATGTTTAGTCAAATACTAAGCTTGTTATATTATGTCATTAAAATTCATTTCACAAATATAATATTACATATATAATCCCGCCAATATACAATAAAAATATCTGGCAAAATATAGCCTATGAATGAACGTAAATTTGTTTTCTTTTCAGCTGTTACTGGTAACATATTAGAATATTATGATTTTACAGTATACTCTGTTTTTGCAGCTATAATCGGCAAAACTTTTTTTCCTGCCGCTTCAGAATTTGCACAAATCTTACTAAGCCTTGTGGTATTTGCTGTAGGTTTTATAACAAGACCAATAGGTGGTATTCTTTTCGGTTACATTGGAGATAGATATGGCAGAAGAATTTCTCTTATCTTTTCTATGCTAGGTATGACAGTGCCAACTTTTGCTATGGGTTTAATTCCGAGCTACGCTGAAATTGGATATTATGCCCCTGTAATGCTAGTGCTATTCAGGTTAATCCAGGGCCTTTGCATAAGCGGAGAAGGAACAGGTGCTGCTATTTTTGTGCTTGAACATTATAATAATATGAAACCTGGCTTCGTCACTGCAGCTGTTCATGGAACAAATATAACAGGATCTTTAATAGCAACATTTATTGGTATTGGCATAGGACATTTCTTTCCTCACATAGAATATGCATGGAGATTCGCGTTCTTACTTGGTGGTTTTATGGGCATTGCCGGTTTTTACTTGAGGCTTAGAGTATCAGAAACTCCTATTTTTGTTAATCTTGCAGAAAAAAAGCGCACTTTAAGAGCTCCGTTTATTCATGTTGTTAAAACAGCTTGGCCATCTATGTTCCTCACTTTTTGTGTTGCAGGTGTAACAAGCAGCATAGTCTACATGGTTAAAACTTATGTTGTTGTTTTCTTCACGAGCGTGATGCATTATCCAGATCCTCTACCATTTTATTATTCTTCCTATGCTTTATTTATTCTTATGATAGCAATGCCTATAGCAGGTTATTTTGTGGATAAAATAGGCCAAGTTATTATCATGAGATGGTCTGTGGTTGCAGTATTACTTTTGGCTGTACCTACCTTACTACTAATGTCTTCGGAGAAAGTTTATTGCCAAATTCTCTCTCTTACAATGCTTGGAAGCCTAGCTGGAGCAATGTCTGGGGCAGCTTATATATTTGTTATCTCTTTATTCAAACCAGAAGAAAGATTTTCTGGCGTAGCATTCAGCTATAATTTTGGAATCGCTGTTTTCGGAGGTACTTCGCCTATAATATCTAGATGGCTTGTCGAAGTAACAGGGCTATATTACGCTCCTGCTTTTTATATCATGACAACCGCAAGCTTATTTATATTCATCATGTTTATTATGAGAAATCTGATAAAGAAAATCTCATAATAATTAATAATCAACAATACCTAGCCGCATAGCGGAGTAATCTTATAATATTAATTTATCTAAAAGATGTTCTAGGGCTTTATTAAACTATATTTTGAGTCATTGTAATTCTAAAATTCTTAGACTACTCATATTCGAGTGTCTAGACGCTTGTTTCAAAAATACTCATCGTCTTGATTAGAAGTTAGATTAGATAATCCTACGGTAAATACAGAAGATTAAAATAATCATGTCTTCTATAGAAATAAACATCAGCCAATATCTCAGTTGCAGCGCTTATGCTTTATTATAGTTTTCAAAAAATGGCAACTTTAATGAAACTCTGCAACAATGACTAAATGAATAACATTTTCGAGTTAATCTTTTAGTATATTCAGAGGAATCACTCTACAAAACCTCTAGTATGAATATAACCTAAGTCTAGCTTACTTTGGGCTACAATTTTGGGTTAATATTTATGGCTTTCTATTATGAAAGCTATTAACTCCTCTGCCATAATAGTAAATTTGAATAAAACTCACACTTGAGTTGCATTATGTTAACATAGAACATTTTTTATACACATAGTCCTTCTAGGATATTGTAATGGTTCTTGAGTCTTCTCCGTCAATCTCAATCTTCAAATTCATACGAGTGGTAAGTCCGCTAAGATGTTTTTCTGCGAGTTCAGGCCATTCAATTATTACGTAAGCTTTATCTCCTAAATTCTCTAAAAGCTCAATCTCATATAATTCAGACTCATCTCTAAGCCTATATAAATCATAGTGATATACAACAATGCCATTACCTTCATATATTTGCACAATATTGAATGTCGGGCTCGTGGCTGTATTGATACCAGTTAGTTGTTTTATCATTTCCTTAGAAATCGTAGTTTTTCCAGAACCTAAATTTCCATATAAACAAAATATTCTTTTTTCAGGAATTTTTAAAATAGAAGATACAAAATCATAAATATCTTCTAAACGTATTTTTTCGAAATTTTTATTAAAAATCATAATAATTTTTTAAATATTGTATTAACGCTAGGCAAATTTTGTGGTATATAGTATGTCCGAAAATTTATTATAATCAAATATATACAGGAAAAAATGCAATATACATTATCAATTATTAAACCAGATGCAACTCAAAGAAATATTACAGGCAAAGTAAATTCTATTATAGAAGCAGCCGGGCTAGAAATTGTTGCTCAAAAAATGCTCAGACTATCAGAAAATCAAGCAAAAGCTTTTTATGCAGTACATTCTGAAAGACCATTTTATAATAGCTTAGTCGAATCTATGACTTCAGGCCCTGTTATCGTTCAAGTTCTAAAAGGCGAAAATGCCGTGTCAAAATACAGAGATGTAATGGGCGCTACGAACCCAAAAGACGCTCTACCAGGTACCATAAGAAAAGAACTTGCTGTTGATATCGAAGCGAATAGTGTTCATGGCTCTGATAGCGTAGAGAATGCTACAATAGAAATTAATTTCTTTTTCTCTCAAATAGAAATCGTAAAATAAATTTATGACTAAAAACCAGCATAACTCTAACATAATATATGATGTAATTGTCATAGGAGGAGGCCATGCTGGCTGCGAAGCAGCAGCAGCTGCTGCACGCAGCGGAGCGAAAACACTTTTAATCACTAAATCAGTTGATAATTTAGGTGAGATGTCATGCAATCCTGCAATAGGAGGGGTTGCTAAAGGCACAATTGTGAAAGAAATAGATGCCCTAGATGGATTAATGGGCCGTATTATCGACCAAGCCGGCATTCATTATAAAATGCTAAATAGTAGTAAAGGCCCTGCCGTCTGGGGACCAAGAGCTCAAGCTGATCGAGCTTTATATAAAAAAGCCATGAGAAATGAGCTAGAGAATTATAAAAATCTCGAAATAAAATTCATTTCGGTTGAAGATATCAATATTTTGGAAGGGAACATATTTAAAGTAATTTGTAACGATTCTGTTGAAATATGCTCTAAATCTATTGTCTTAACCACTGGCACTTTTTTATCTGGTATTATACATATAGGTAAAGAGCAAACGCCAGCTGGCAGAAGAGGAGAACCAGCTTCTTATGGATTATCAAGCTTTCTAAAAACTAGTGGGTTCACTTTAGGAAGATTAAAAACTGGCACCCCGGCAAGAATTGATGGCAGAACAATAGATTATTCTAAAGTAGAAATCCAATATGGCGATGAAAGTCCTACGCCATTTTCAGAGTTAGTAGATAAAATTAAAGTGCCTCAAATTAAATGCTATATAACCAGGACGACAGAAGAAACCCATAAAATCATAAGGGATAATTTACATCTATCAGCAATGTACTCTGGTAATATTTCAGGAGTGGGTCCAAGATATTGCCCTTCCATAGAAGATAAAATTAGCAGATTCGCTTCTAAAACTCATCATCAAATCTTCTTGGAGCCCGAAGGGCTGGAAGATTATACTATCTATCCGAATGGAATTTCTACTTCTCTACCAGAAGACGTACAAATTGCTATGCTTAAAACTATCCCTGGGCTAGAAAATGCAAAAATGCTAAGACCTGGTTATGCAATAGAATATGACTATGTAGATCCAAGACAACTCAATCACACATTAGAAACGAAGAAAATTCCAGGATTGTTCCTAGCTGGACAAATTAATGGTACTACTGGTTATGAAGAAGCTGGAGGACAAGGATTGGTTGCGGGAATTAATGCAGCAAGGTTCTCCAAGAATTTAGAACTTTTAGTCTTGGATCGCTCTACAAGCTATATAGGAGTTATGATTGATGACATTGTTCTACGTGGAACATCAGAACCTTACAGAGTATTTACTTCAAGATCTGAATATAGAATTTCAGTTCGCGCAGACAATGCCGATATAAGGCTAACCCCCATAGGAATAAATTATAACGTTATTTCAGAAGCAAGAAAAAAGCTATTCCTAAATAAAATTGATAGTATCACACAAAGCAAATCTCTGCTCGAAGAGCTTAAAATCAGCCCATCTGCTTTGCAAAAACTTGGTAACGATTTATCTCAAGATGGAGTTATTAAATCAGCTTTCGAATTATTGGGTCATCCTAACTTTGGACAGAGCAAGGTTCTCGAGATCTTCCCTGACATAAAAGCCTTAGATACAAAAATTACTTCTTATCTAACAATAGAATCTAAATATTTTTCTTATCTTAAAAGACAAAAAGACGATATAGCTATATTCCAGCAAGAAGAATCGCTAAAAATCCCCTCAGATATCAATTATGACAAAATATCTAGCCTTTCAACCGAGGTAAGAGAAAAACTCAGATCTCATATGCCTTCTAATATACGTATAGCAAGCACTATTCCTGGAATCACACCCACATCCATCACTACATTGATTATTTATATAAAAACAAAATATTCCACTTTAAATGATAGCACAAATAAACAGAGCTGAGCCTAAACTGCGCGATTATGCTTCTTTAATTTTAAAATGGAATAAAACTATAAATCTTATTTCAAAAAACACAGAAGCTGAATTATGGCATAGACATATACTGGACTCCGCCCAGCTATTTGACTACCTTGCTCCAGATGATCACGTATGCGATCTAGGAAGCGGCGCAGGCCTTCCTGGCATTGTTTTATCTATCATGGGAGTAAAATATACAACATTAATAGAAAGCGACGTTAGAAAGTGCGCTTTTTTAAATCAAGCATCCCTATTGTCTCAAAATAAAA
>CAMCRO010000055.1 GCA_945877265.1 Rickettsia typhi
TCTAATAGTTTTAGTATTTCATTAAATGTGTTATGTTTGTACATAGCATAAGTCTTTTTTAAGTTGTTCGAACAGGTATTATACCTGAACTGTAAGGCTTATGCTACCTTCATACCTGCCTTCTTAATTTATCCCGGACACTAGTGGGATCAAGTCCGGATGACAAGGGATTATTTAAAAATGAAACTTGGTATTAAATATGTATAGCCTTACCAAATGCATTCAAAGCCGATTCATGGAGCATTTCCGATAAAGTCGGATGTGGGAAAATGGTGTGAAATATGTCTTCTTCTGTTGCTTCCAAATTCATAGCAAGAACGATAGAATTAATAAGCTCGGTAACCTCTGAACCTATCATATGGCTTCCAAGAATTTCGCCAGTTTTTGCATCAAAAATCATTTTAATAAAGCCGTCTGAATCCCCTAAAGCAATGGCTTTGCCGTTCGCTAAGAACGGGAATTTGCCAACTTTAATATTTATTCCCATCTCTTTAGCTTTTTCTTCTGTAAGTCCCACGCTTGCTATTTGCGGAAGCGAATATGTGCAGCCAGGAATTCTTTGCCTGTTAATTGGTTTTGTTTTGTGCCCTGCAATATGCTCTGCCACAAGCACACCTTCATGAGATGCTTTGTGAGCAAGCCAAGGCCCCATGGTTACATCCCCAATTGCATATATTGATTTATCTGCTGTTTGCAAATTCCCATCCGTAATAATGAAGCCTTTCTCATCAATTTTTACTGCAGTATTTTTTAAATCTATTTTATCTGTGTTAGGGGTAATACCCACAGCCATAATAACTTTATCAGCCTTAATAGAATGGGAGTTTCCTGCAGCTTCATATTTAATTTCAGCCGAATCTTTATCTTTCTTTAGAGAAATGAGTTTGATAGAAGTCTTAATTTTTATTCCATGCTTTTCAAAAGCTTTTTTAGCATATTCTGAAACTTCTTTATCTTCTACAGGCAATATCCTATCTTGCGCTTCCAGCACAGTAACATCAACCCCAAGGCTATTATAAAACGAAGCAAATTCAATCCCTATAGCGCCAGAACCAACCACGACCATAGTTTTAGGAAGCTCTTTAAGAGTCATTGCTTCTTTATATGTTAAAACTATATTTCCATCTGGTTCAAACCCAGTTAAAACTCTAGCCCTAGCTCCCGTTGCTATAACGAAATTTGTCGCTTCTAACTTAAGCTTTTCTTCTCCGGTAATTTCGATTTTCTTAGCAGATATAAATTTTGCAAAGCCGCGAATCACTGTTACTTTGTTTTTTTTCAATAGCCCTGCAACACCGCTTGAAAGCTGGCCAGATACATTCCTAGACCTTTCGACAATTTTTTCTAAATTTGCAGAAACCTTCTCCGCATTTAATCCAAAAGATTTATGATTTTGCATTAAATGGAAAACCTCAGCAGACCTAAGCAATGATTTTGTAGGAATACATCCCCAGTTAAGGCAAATCCCTCCTAAATGCTCTGCTTCAACAACAGCAACCTTTTTTCCAAGCTGAGAGGCCCTAATTGCACATACATATCCACCAGGCCCGCCTCCAATCACAACAACATCATATTTTTCAACTGACATAAAACCTCTATACAAACATCTTAATTGGATTTTCCATGTAATCTTTAAAATTACTCAAAAACTTTGCCCCAACAGCACCATCCACAACTCTATGATCACAAGATAAAGTCATTTGAGCTATAGTGGAAATTGTTATTTCATCATTTACTATAGCTGGAGCTTTAATTCCAGCCCCTACTGCCAAAATACAGCTCTGCGGGGGATTTATAATTGCTGAAAACTCTTTAATGCTAAACATGCCTAAATTTGAAATGCTAAAGCTACCCCCTTGATATTCTTCTGGTTTTAGCTTGCCTTCTTTTGCTTTTGTTGCTAATTGTTTCATTTCATTAGAAAGCTCTAATATAGTCTTCTGGTCAGCATTTTTTATTATAGGAGTCACAAGCCCCCCCGGAATAGCAACAGCAACTGCAATATCTACATTATTATATTTAATAATTCCTTCTTCAGACCAGCTAGAATTGGCATCAGGCGATTTAGCAAGGGCCATAGCGGTTGCTTTAATAATAAAATCATTAACCGAAATTTTATATCCTTCGATAGAATTCAAATCAGCCCTTACTGCAAGTAATTTATCTAAATTACATTCAATATTTAGATAAAAATGCGGAACAGTTTGCTTAGATTCAACTAAGCGCTTTGCTATTACCTTTCTCATATTAGTTAGAGGCTCTAAACTATGAGAAATAGGATTACGCTGCTTTACAGCCAAAGCATTTCTTTCCTGGCCTTCGAGATCTTGCTTTATTATTCTTCCCCTCGGGCCGGAGCCGGTAATATTTTGAAGATTGATTCCTTTATCTGCTGCAATCCTTTTAGCAAGGGGAGAAGCAAATATTCTTTCATTGTTATGTATAGGTTCGGGTGACTTTGGTAAAACAGTTTCTTCCTTGCTTTTCAATTCTTCTTTCGCTGGGGCAGCTGGAGCACTTAAGCCTTTAACTTGATATGAAGTTAATGCTTCCTTATCTGCTTCCTCTTCAATAACGAGAGCGATAACACTACCAACGGGAACGTTATTAGTTCCGGGGCTTATTAATATCTTTCCAATAATACCCTCTTCCACCGCTTCAACTTCCATAGTTGCTTTGTCGGTTTCTATTTCAGCAATTAATTCGCCTGGTTTTATTTTATCCCCTTCCTTTCTGTGCCATCTAGCTAATGTGCCATCTGTCATAGTTGGTGATAAAGCAGGCATTAAAATTTCAATTATCATATTCCAACCTTATTTATAGTAACATGAGCGTTTTACAGCTTCGATTATTTCCTCTATTGAAGGAAGCGCGAGTTTTTCTAAATTTGCTGCATATGGTAGAGGAACATCTTTTCCTGTCACGAACTCGACAGGAGCGTCCAAATAATCAAATGCACTTTGCATAATAATTCCCGCAATAGAAACTCCGACACCTGCAAAAAACCATCCTTCTTCAACAGTAACTAATCTATTAGTTTTTTTCACTGAATTAATAATAGTGTCTGAATCTAATGGTTTTATTGTTCTAAGATCTATAACTTCAGCATCTATTCCCATTTCTGCAAGTTTTTCAGCAGCTTCTAAAGCTAGTTTCACTTGGATAGAAAAAGCAGTGATAGTCACATCTTTACCTGGTCTCACAATTCTTGCTTTTCCTATTTCTATGGGATCAATCACTTCAGGAACTTCAAAATTATTCCCATAAAGAAGTTCATTTTCTAAGAAAATAATAGGATTTGGGTCTTTTATCGCACTTCTAAGCAATCCACATGAATCTTCAGCTGAATATGGCGCAATAACCTTAAGACCAGGCACATGTGCATACCAAGCTGCAAAATTCTGGCTATGTTGTGCTCCAACCCTAGAAGCAGCACCATTCGGGCCTCTAAAAACTATAGGGCATCTAACTTGCCCTCCGGACATATAATGAGTTTTAGCTGCAGAATTTATAATCTGGTCTATAGCCTGCATAGCAAAATTAAAAGTCATAAATTCTACAATGGGCTTAAGGCCAGCAAAAGCAGCACCAACTGCAAGGCCAGCAAAACCATGTTCTGTAATAGGGCTATCAATAACACGCTCAGGTCCGAATTCTTCGAGTAAACCCTGCGTTACCTTGTATGCCCCTTGATATTCTGCAACCTCTTCCCCGATTATAAATACAGATTTATCATCATGCATTTCAAGGCGCATTGCTTCTCTTAAAGCTTCTCTAACTGTAATATTTCTCATATTTCCCTATGCAATATATACTTGTGTCTCTAATTCCGACTCATCAGGCTCAGCAGAAGCCTCACAAAAATCTACTGCTTCCTGAATTTGAACCTTTATCTCTTTTTCAAACTCTTTTAATTTCTCCTCGGTATATCCAAATTTTTTAGCTAATAAATCAGCAATATTATTAATAGGATCTAGGTTTTTATATGCTTCTACTTCTTCCTTAGTTCTGTATTTAGCTGGATCAGACATAGAATGGCCTCTATATCTATATGTCTTCATCTCAAGTATGTAAGGGCCATTACCGCTTGAGACAAATTTGCGAGCTTTTGCAAGTGCTATATATACTTTATCTAGATCCATAGCATCCACTTGTTCTCCATTAATTCCAAATGAAATACCTTTTTTATAAAGTTCTGTCATAGATGTAGAACGTTTCACTGAAGTCCCCATCGAATATTCGTTATTTTCAATAATATATATAACAGGTAATTTCCAAAGAGCTGCCATGTTAAATGCTTCATATACTTGCCCTTGATTCACTGCTCCATCTCCTAAGAATGTAAAAGAGATACTATCAGTTTTATTATATTTTTCTGCAAAAGCTATACCAGTCCCTATAGGAACTTGAGCGCCAACTATGCCGTGCCCCCCATAAAATTTATTAGGTATATCAAACATATGCATAGAACCGCCTTTTCCTAAAGAGCATCCCGTTGCTTTACCCATAAGCTCTGCAAGAACATATTTTGGATCTGTGCCTGCAATTATTATATGTCCATGGTCTCTATAGCTAGTTATCATTGAATCATCTTTTTTCTTTGCAAGCCCCACAGCTGCTATTATAGCTTCTTGCCCAATATATAAATGGCAAAAACCAGCTATTTTCCCCATTCCATATAACTGCCCACATTTTTCTTCAAATCTTCTTATTAAAAGCATTGATTTATATGCTTTTAAATATTCTTCCTTTGATAATTGAGTAATTTCGCTCATTTGTGATTCCGCTTTATTGTAGAAACATACTAGTTTTAAGAGAATTTTTGTCAAATATTCTCTTTGATTTTACCTTTAGAATATATATAATTGGCCAACAAAGCGTCACTTTATGTTTACTATATATTCAACTGAAAAAAACAAAGAAGCCTCATATAGCTTAGCAGAAAAACTTAATTTTAAAGTTGAAATAGCTAATATAGATAACTTTAATTGCAAGGAAAAGCTACTATATCTAAATACAGAGCAAATAGAAGAAAAGGCTATAATTATTCATGAATTATGGCCATGTCCTGAGCAAAAAATAATAGAGTTACTTCTCCTGCTAGACTTACTTGAATCAAAAGGCCTAAAATCAGCAACATTAGTTGTGCCATATATTCCATACCTAAGGCAAGATAGAGAATTAAAAAATAATGCAGCTATTGCCAGCAGAATGCTATTTAGGTTATTTGATCACACAGCAATCTCAAAAATTATGTCAATAGACTGTCACTCTGAAAAAGCTATATCATATTGCAGAAAGGAATTTATCAATCTAAGTCCAGCAAGTTTTTTTGCACAAATCTTACGAAAAAAAATCACAGATTTTACAAATACTATAATCATTTCTCCAGATGAAGGCAGTTCCCAGCGAGCTGAAAATTTAGCAAATTTGCTAAAAACACCTTATCAAGCACTTAGTAAATCAAGAAATTCTGATAAAATAGAAATAACAGGGTTTAATAGCGATAAGAAATATCAAAATATTATCATAATAGATGATATATTAGATACCGGTAACACTATAAAATCTACTATTGAAGCTCTCAATAATAATTACGAGAAACTCACAATTTGCATAACACATTTACTAAACGAAAATAGCTTAAATTCTATAAAAATGATTAATGATAAAATTGCATTTATAACAACTAATTCAACAAATTATCTCGATATGAATATTTATGAGAATATATGGCAAATATTTAATGATAACTTTTTGTATATGAATAAAAAAAGTTATTGAGGATTTTTATACCTTAATATTACAAATAGAAGACAACTAAAAACATTAAATTTATGAAAGTATTAGAATCTTTAAGAAAATTTTGCAACGACCCAATTCGCGCATACACAACAGTTCAAAAAGACAATATATTAAGTGGAATTACTAACTTATTTAGTTTGACAGAAGAAACAGAAATTCTTTTTTCCCGTGCCAATAGAAATAGCTTTACTGCCAAAATTTCTCAAACACATGGCAGACAATCTAATGAATTATGGGATGAGATTAGCAGTGTAGATACAATTGCAGATTCAAATGAAGCGATTGAGTCTCAATGGTTTGATATTTTTGGAATACTTGGACAACACTACATAAATCTTACAGAATAAATATTTTAAATACAAAGATTGCAAAAAATTAATCTTGTAGTATACTAACTTTGGCTGCTTGGCTCGTCAGGGTACATGCTTTCCCAGGACTATAATCATTAAATTAGGGAGTGGTCACTGTTAGTTGCTGTGGCACTAATATCACCGCACCCACCTAGTACTTTGGTCTGCGAGGATCAATATTCCAACGGTTAAAGCGGTCAATTTTTTATTTTTTCTACAGGCACTAACAATGAAATAGTAGCCAGTAGCGCAATTGTGGCTATAAATATAGCAGGAGCCACTGGGCTAGCAAAATAATACCATAAAGATAGGCATATTACTGTGCTATTTCGCCCCAAAATTTCTTCTCCTATACTATAAGAAATCCCAGTTAACAAATATCTTTCAGATCCATCAAACAACTCATAATACCAAGCCTGAATCGGGGCCAGATACGCAAGGCCTGCGAATATAATCACCAGCCTCACAAACATCACATACACAAAGCTACTATTTTCGAAAAAATAAAATAACGGAATAATCACAAGAGCCACAAAACCGCTCATAGAAGCCATAAATTTTGCTCTATTATAATTTTCTGCAATCATTCCAAAGATCGGAATTAATGCAGTATCCAACACGAGTAGCACACTATTTAATTGAAGCATTTCGCCCATCTTAATATCCGTAATTTCAGGAATAAAACTATTCATAAAAACAAATGGAATAGTATAAGTTATATAGCTAAAACTGCTCACTAATATAATTTTCAAGATAGAAATTTTATGGCGTATTAATAGATTGATAGTTTCTTTAAAAGAAACGTGGGGCACTAATATTTCTTTCTCAATAAAAATTGAGCTTCTAAGCACCACACCTGCTATAGCTGTTAAAAATCCAATAAAAAATGCAAATCTCCAGTAATATGTCGGCTCGGAGCTATAACTAATCAGCGTAGCTGCAAGAGAAGCAAACACAACGCCTATCATAGTCGAGCAATTATAAAAAGCGCTGGCTCTAGTCGCCTCGCTCATTCCACTTTTTTCAATGATAAAAAATGAGGCCACCGAATTTTCTCCAGCAGCAAATATACCCTGAATCACCCTAATTAAAACAAAAATGACTGTAGCTGAAGGGCCAATATTTTGATAAGAAGGTATAAGCCCGAGCGCCCCAGTGCAAATAGCCACTCCTGATAAGCAGATTATCATAACTTTCTTCCCGCCGATTAGCATCGCAAGCCTACCAAAAACGAACGCTCCTATAGGGCGAGTAAAAATGCCAAGAGCCATCACCCCATAAGCTTTAATTAGAGCTACAACATGATCATTAGATGGGAAAAAATTTGGTGCAATAAAAGCTGCCGTAAGTCCATAAAGAGCCATGTCATATCTATCTAAAAGATTTCCAACGATTCCAGCTAAAAAATCTTTTTGTTTATTTCGTGCAATGTCATTCATTTCAATTTACTTGTAATATAATTCTAGTGTAACAGGTGCATGGTCTGAAGCCTTTTCTTCAGCTCTTTGAATCTCATCTATAGCGCAACTATGTGCAAATTCCGCGCAATTTGCACTGGTTAAAAAATAATCAATCCTTAAGCCATTATTTTGTTTAAATGCCCCTGCTCTGTAATCCCACCAGCTGTATTTTTTTAAATCTGGGTTACATAACCTATGTATATCTATCAAACCATTATGTATTAGAGCATGCATTTCTAACCTTTCAGTATTTGTAAAGCATGTGGTATTTTTCAGCTCTTCTGGTGAATATACATCTAGAGGATCTAACGCAACATTAAAGTCACCACCGATAATTAATTTTTCATCAAAATTTCTCCGTTTGGAATATTCTTTTAAAGCCTTAATAAATTTAAGCTTCATACTAAATTTCTCACTATCCACCTCTCCACCGTTTGGAACATAAACAGAGGCAACTC
>CAMCRO010000056.1 GCA_945877265.1 Rickettsia typhi
TATCTAATAGTTTTAGTATTTCATTAAATGTGTTATGTTTGTACATAGCATAAGTCTTTTTTAAGTTGTTCGAACAGGTATTATACCTGAACTGTAAGGCTTATGCTACCTTCATACCTGCCTTCTTAATTTATCCCGGACACTAGTGGAACTAGTTCCAGGATCTAATAATAAAAAACGTCATGCTGGACACGATCCAACATCTCAGCAAACTTTATAAGATTAAGGATCAAGCGCTGAATGACAGTGCCTTTTACTAATTCTTTAGTTATTTTTATATGTTCACTTTAACTATTTTGATTTCAACTTATAATTGAGATTTACTTCTAAATTTCAATTTTATAGAATAATTTTAGAAATCAACCAAACACTCTATAAGGAGATCAAAATTATGTCTAAGTCCCTTCAAACTGTTTCCATTGTCCCTGGCACAACACCAGCAGTCACAACGCCTCCTTTAACATCTGCTGCTGCGCCAACTTGTAAAACAAAATTTTTGAGCTGCCTAAAAGCAGCAGCTCCACTTTTAGAAGGTGCAATAGCTATAGGAACAGACGCCGCATCAGAAGCATTAAGAGCTCAGATACAACGAGATGGTAAATTAAATGCAGCTCAAAAAGACGCCTTAACTAACCTTTCAACTGATATGTTACATGGAATAACAACTAGCGTAAAAACTCAGATTAGTGCTCAACTCGCAACAGTAGATGCGGATCCAACAGCAACTGCGTTGATTGCAGCTGCAAGTGCTACTGGTGTTATTGATGCTTTTGCACCTGGTTTAATGTCAGCAGCCGCGCGAGTTGCAACAGGAGAGCAAGCAGTAGGAGCTACTCAGGGAACATTTATCTTACCTAATATCGTAACTCCAGCAAGCAAGTTTCAAGCTGCCGCAAAAGCAGCAGCTAAAGCTAAAGGCCCAGTTGTAGTTGATTTATCTCATGCTTCAGCAACTGTGACTTTAGGAGATAAAGATATAGCAAAAATGGTAGAGCAAGCTATTAAAGACTCAGGATTGCCAAAACTTCATCAGAAAAACTTGATCTCCTCAGGAGCTGCAGTAACTTTTGTACACTCTCTTATAGAGCAAAGTAATAAAACTATAATTGACGCAAGCCATGCAGCACGTGCAACCTTAGACCCGAGCGATGCTATGATCGCTCCCTTAGCTGATGGCACACTTGTTGATCTTACAGCTGCTGCAGGAACTGGATTGGCATCTCTAGCAGTAACTGGAGGTGGTGTTGCTGCAGCACTATCTGCTTCAACTGCGAGCGATTTAGGTGCTGTCGAAGGAGCTGGAGATGAAGGAACCCAAGTTCAAACGGGGGTTATGGGAGGAGATGGTGCCACTCATGTTGACGCTGCATAACAAAAATAAAGATAGAAGGCTATCAGCCTTCTATCTCTTTCCTATTTCCCGATACAAAAACTCGAAAAAATTTGCTCTAATATATCTTCCACATCAATTCTCCCAATAAGCATAGAAATCTCAAATGCAGCAATTCGGAGCTCTTCAGCGGCAAGCACTATATCTCCTCTTAAATTAAATCTCTCGAGTGCCTCAAATGAATTTTGCAGTGCAACTCTATGCCTTGTTTGTGTTATGCATACATCATCTGAGTTACCAGCAATCTCTTCTGCTTTTTTTGCGATTACATCAAATAACTCCTCAAGACCAAGATTTTTCTTAATAGAAATACCTAAATAATTTTGCGGTAGGCTTATATCACTTAGGTCGATTTTATTAACCACATAAATAGTAGAATCTTCATATGCTTCTATTTCTCTAATATTTGCAACATCTTGCATATATATTTTGATATCGGCATCTTCAACAGCGATTTTTGCTCTCCTTATACCTTCCTTCTCCACTAAATCTTCTGTATCTTCATGAATACCTGCGGTATCTGTTAAAATTATAGGATATCCGCCTATATCTAAATGAGTTTCTATAATATCTCGAGTTGTGCCCGAAATTTCAGAAACAATCGCAACTTCTCGTTTCGTAAGGCAATTAAGAAGGCTGGATTTTCCAACATTAGGCTTACCGTAAATAGTAAGCTTGATACCGTTTCTAAGCCTTTCCCCTCTCCTCTTATCATTTAAATATTTCTGGAAAGAGCTTTTTAATAAATTAATTTTATTTTCAGCGTCTAATAAAACATCTTCAGGAATTTCTTCATCAGGAAAATCGATAAAAGCTTCTACCAAACTCATTATCTCTATAATTTCTTTTCTCCACTCTTCGCATTTTTCATACAAAAAACCATCCATCTGTTTTATAGATTGTTTGTGTTGCATTAAAGTTTCAGAATTAATTAAATCGATCAAACCTTCTGCTTTAGTTAAGTCCATTTTTCCATTTATCACTGCTCTTCTAGTAAATTCACCTTTTTCAGCATATCTCACCCCTTCAAACTGAAGCATCACTTTAGTGAGCATATTTATTATGGCTATACTACCGTGAGTATGAATCTCTGCTACATCTTCGCCCGTAAAGCTATTTGGAGCTTTGAAATATACGAACATAGCATCATCTATAAGCTCCTTAGTAAAAGGATCGGAGATTCGTGATCTATAAAATACCCTTGGTAATATATCTTTTTCATTATCCAATAACATCTTTAAAACTTCCAAGGATCTAGGCCCTGAAATTCTAAAAACAGCAACACCAGCTTTTCCCTTGGCAGAAGATAATGCAAAAATTGTCTCAGCTTTCATATTCTCTTTTATTGTGTTTTAATATCGTCTATGACTATTATATTACGAAATTATATAATTGTGACATAATTATGCGGAATATAGAATTGATCAATAATATCATTAAAAATTCAAACGATAAATTATATATAGACTTTGTAAAAAGCTTCTATTCATATATCCCTCTAGATTATTTAAAATTATATTCAGAAAATGAAATGAAAATTTTCTGTGATAATTCTTTTAAATATCTGAAACAAAGTGATGGTATCAGAAAATGCTGGTTTGAAAATATAGCTTCAAATCTAACTATATTCAATATAGTAGGGCCTAACCGGCCATTTATAGTAGATTCTATAAAAATGCTCCTTGGAGAGTTTAATATTAATTATGATTTTTTCCTGCATCCTGTTATCCAAATTGAAAGAGATAGCAAGGGCTCTATTCTTTCATTTGCAAAAATCGGAGAGTCTGAATCCATAGTTTGCCTAACATTGAAAGAAAATATTAATTCAAAGCAAGCAGAAGAAATTAGAGATGGTATTTTATCTATATTAGAAAAAGTTGATAAAACATATAATTCTTGGGAGAAAATTTTAAATTCGCTAGATAAACTCAATACTTCCATCGACTCACAAAAAAATATTTTCTCAAGCCATGTTCTTGAAGAATCCAAAAACTTTTTAACCTGGCTTAAAAATGATAATTTCACATTTTTAGGTTATATTCATTTTGATAAAGCAGGCAATAAATTTACTAACATTGCAGGTGATGAGTCGATTTGGGGTAACTCTGCAACATTACAAGATTTGCTTCAAGGCGTAGATAAATATAACGGAGAAAAAATTGTAGAATTCGGAAAATTACAAAAAGTTTCCTCGGTTCATCGCAGTAATTTTATAGATTATATATTAGTTAAAAATTTCAATGCAGATAAAACCTTAGAGAAGGTAGAAATTATAATAGGATTATATAGCTCGAATTTAGACTATCAATCTGTTCAAGACATCCCATTTATTAGAGAGAAATTATCCTATATTTTACAAAAAGCTAATTTTATCAAAAATGGTTATAACGAGAAAAAATTAAAAATAATAGTTCAATCCCTTCCAAGAGTAGCTCTTTTTCATATAGATGAAGAAGAACTATATAATTTATGCATTAACGCCCTTTCTGCTATGTCTGTGGGCAATTTGAAATTTTTCAGGCTGGGCCATTGCAAACAAAATTTTGCGGAGATCATTCTTTTTATGCCTCGAAAAAGATTTACTCCTGAAAATCATCATAAAATGCAGCTTTATCTACAAGAAAAATTTGGAGTAAAAACATTAAGGCATTATGTAACAGAAGTAAGCCAAAATTTTGTTTTTATTTACACTACTTTTGCATCCGAGAATTGTGAGCTGTTCGCAATACAAGACAATGAAAGATTCGAGTATGATCTAGAATTACTAACAAGTATATGGGAAGAGAATTATATAGAAGAATTTAAAAAGCTTCACCAATCTGAAAACGTAACTGAGTATTTAAAGAATTATTCTGAAATTTTCCCAGCTGATTATCAATTCAACAATACATCTTATGAAGGCGCAGTAGACACCTTATATCTAAGTAAACTGAGCGCTAATCATAATGTTATTTTTAAAATTGATAAATTTTCAAACGAGAAACTAAGTCTCAAGGTTTTCTCAAACAAAGGAAAACTAACTCTTTCAGATACAATGCCTTTGCTTGAAAATTTAGGTTTCACTGTTTTAGAAGAACAGGCTTACACATTATTTAGATTAGAAAATACACATATACATAAATATAGCTTAGTCTTACCTAGCCAAATAGAAAATTTCGAAGAAGTAAGGCTGCTTGCTGAAGATGCGCTTCATGCAATATATTCGGAAAAAACATTAGTTGACTATTTAAGCAAGCTTATTACTTATAGCAAACTTTCCTGGCGAGAAGTTGACTTAATTCGTACACTCGCCTATTACATGCATCAAACTAACTATGGGTATGATTACAAGTATGTAAGCGAAATTTTAACGAAACATTTTGATTATACTAAATCTTTAATTAACTTATTTAAATATAAATTCGATTTGCAATCTCATGACCTAGTAAAAGCTAATGAGATTTCTGTGTGGCAAAGGGAGTATTTGATTAAAGTCACTAGCAGCGCAGAAGACAAAGTGCTACGCACTTTACTCGCAATAGTTCAAGCTGCGCTAAGAACCAATTATTATCAGCAAGTTAATGGGGAATTTAAACCTTATATTTCAATTAAATTTAACTCTGCCTTAGTCCCAGACTTACCACTCCCTATTCCATATGCTGAAATTTTTGTTTTTTCTAATGATTTTGAAGCCATACATCTTAGAGGTGGCAAAGTCGCCAGAGGGGGACTTAGATGGTCTGATAGAGGAGAAGATTATAGAGTGGAAGTTTTAGGCTTAATGAAAGCTCAAATGACTAAAAACTCAGTAATAGTCCCTGTAGGCTCTAAAGGAGGGTTTTTTACAAGATTCGCCCAAGAAAACTTATCCAAGGAAGAATATAACAAAAAAGTAGTATCATGCTATCAAAATTTCCTAAGAGGACTTCTTGATATAACAGATAACATAGTAGACTCCCAAATTGTTCATCCCAAAGATACAATAATTTATGATGAAAAGGATCCTTATCTGGTTGTTGCAGCTGATAAAGGAACAGCAACATTCTCTGATTATGCTAACCAAGTTTCCCGGGAATATAATTTCTGGCTTCAAGATGCATTTGCCTCTGGCGGATCTGCTGGTTATGACCATAAAAAAATGGGAATTACAGCAAAAGGAGCGTGGATCTCTGTTCAAAGGCATTTTAAGGATATTGGTATTGATGTCCAAAAAGACCCTATTACCATAGTCGGAATAGGCGATATGTCAGGAGACGTTTTTGGCAATGGCATGCTACTTTCTAATTCTCTCAAATTAGTTGCAGCCTTTAATCATATGCATATTTTCATTGATCCATCTCCTAGCCCTCAAAAAAGTTTCGAGGAAAGACAAAGGTTATTTAATCTTCCGGGATCCAAATGGTCTGATTATTCACCTTCACTTATTTCAAATGGGGGAGCAATTTTTGATAGAAAAGCTAAGTCGATTAAATTATCTCATGAAATTAAAATCCTGTTCGAAATTAATGAAGATGAACTTACACCGGATGAATTAATTAGATATATCCTAAGATCTAATGTAGATCTCATATGGAATGGAGGCATAGGAACCTATATCAAAGCTTCTTCTGAAGAGAATTACAATGTAGGAGATAAAACAAATGATATTTTACGTGTCAATGGCAATGAAGTAAGAGCAAAAGTCATTGGTGAAGGTGGAAACCTTGGAATGACTCAAAAAGGGCGAATCGAATATGCTAGAAAAGGCGGAAGGCTTAATACTGATTTTATTGATAATTCAGCAGGAGTAGATTGTTCTGATCATGAAGTTAATATTAAAATTGCCCTCGGTAAAGCAATTGAGAACGGCTCTCTAACATTAGATAGCAGAAATAAGCTGCTCTCTGAAATGACAAATCAAGTAGCAGATCTAGTTTTAAAAGACAATAAGGATCAAACACTTGCAATAACAATAATGGAACATTCCCCTATTTTTACCATGGAATCTTATTGCATGTTAATAGACATATTAGAGCAAGAAAAATTACTTCAAAGAAAAGTGGAATTTATTCCATCTACTACAGAATTAATGCAACGTGCTCACAATAATGAAAAACTAACCAGGCCTGAATTATCAGTCTTACTCTCATATAGCAAAAGATCTGTATATAATGAATTACAAAATACTAAACTCATTCACGATGAATATTTCGAGAAATGGTTATTAGAATATTTTCCATCTGATATGAGCAAAAATTTCGGAAAAGAAATTTTATCTCATCCGCTAAAAAATGAAATAATTCTCACAGAAATCACAAATAAGCTCGTCAACCAGCTTAGTGGTCCAGTTATTAGCTCTCTAAAAAAAGAGACTGGAGCACTGCTTTGCGATATAGCGCGAGGTTTTGTTATAGTTAGAGAAATATTTAATCTAGATGATTTATGGCAATCGATAGAAAAACTACCAAGTTCAATCCCTATGAATGTAATGGTAGAAATATATACTGATATAAATAAAGTTATAAGGCGTGGCATTGTTTGGATGATAATGAATTTGGAACATCCTTTGAAAATTAGTAGCTCTATAAAATTATATAAAGATGCAGCTCTGAAAATTTCTAATATGGTCACCAAGAATCTTCATG
>CAMCRO010000057.1 GCA_945877265.1 Rickettsia typhi
TGGATAAAGATTGCTATCTTCTCAAGCCACACGCCATTAAAACCTCCCACTAAGCACACAAGCTTGAATGAAAAATACCAAATTTGCTTCGGAGCTTTCTAATGATAAATTTATCCCGGACACTAGTGCGCCTGCGCTGGAATGACAGAGTGGAGTGCAGGAATGATAGTGGAAATTCGCTGAAATAACAAAAGAACAATCCTGCGTTTGGGCTGTATTGTTCTTACTTCTTAGTAGCTGTTTTCTTTTTCGCAGCTGCGGGAGCTTTTTTTGTTTCTTCCTTGGCTTTAGCTTCAACAGCAGCAGGTGCAGGTGAGGCGGAGCTTGCTGCAACAGGAGAGGCTGCCTTTCTGCTTAAAATATCACTAACTGCACTTTTCGAGACTTTAACAATAGTGTTATCAGCAATTTCAACCATAATAGTAGGCTCAGAATCGCTAACTTTTGTCACTTTTCCAACAATTCCACCAGTAGTTAAAATTTCCTCTCCTTTTTTGACAGAGGTGATTAATTTTTCATGTTCTTTTCTTCTTTTTTCCTGAGGGCGGATTAAAAAGAAATAAAACACAACAAAAATAAGGATCATTGGAACAAAACTTGTCCAGGTAGATTCAATTTTTGCTGGCGCTTCTGGCAAAGTTTCTGTTGAAACAGAAGCCACTTGAGTTTCTGAACTCATGATATTGTGCTCTTTAAGTTAAAGAGATAATTTAACAAAAAAGAGAGTTATGTCAATTTCTTTGTTAAACTCTCTTTTTAAGATTATTTGCCAGTACTTATACCAGTATCCTTGCCAGTGGTTTTGCCTTTATTAACTCCTCCTTCTGGAGAAGGCGAACGAGGCGCGCTTGTAGGTCCAGCAGCATGGCGTCTTGTGGTAGCTACTAATCGCGTAGCCGCAGGAGAGGGTTTAACTGATGGTTGGCCGCTAAGATCACGTGGAGGCGGCGGTGGAGGGCTAGTCCGCGCTTGTGTTGGAGCTGGAACTCCAGCTCCTGGCCCTGTGAGAGCAGATCCGCCCTTATCAAGAGGAGGTGGGATCCTTGTTGGTGACGATTGCTCTGGAACTGCAACTGTTGGTGCGCTTGTTGGTGGGGTGCCGCGACCAGGAGCACGTGGTGGAGGTGCTGGTGGGCTCTTAACTTGTATTGTTGGAACTGCAACTGTTGGCGCTGCGGCATTAGCTGGGGCATCAGGTGCATGAGCTGGGGTTTGTTCGCGAGCTTGCGCTTGTGAATGCCCAGGAGTTGAAGGTTGAGCAGCAGCTGGAGCTTTCCCCGCTTTTTTCATCTCAAATTTTGCATTTGCTATAGAATTTTCTGCTTTATCTTGGGTTCTTTGCATTCCCATGGCACCGGCTAATGCTCCAAATGCTAATAGAGGGCCTGCAGGCGGTGGAACCAAAAGGCATACAGCAATGGCAATCATAGTACCCATGGGATTTTGCTGTATTTTTCCCATTAAGCCGCCAACGGAATCCATGAAAGTTTTATCTTTTGGTTTCTCATCGTCTTCATCACCTTTTCCTTTTCCTTGCTGCTGATCTGGGCCTGTTTGGCCAGGAGCTGTTGGAGAAGCAGATGGTGCTGGTGTCGATTGCCCTTTCTCCTTTGAAGGAGCAGGTGCTGATTGGCCTGGCGTGTCTTTTGCAGGAGGGCTTGAAGGGGTAGATTGTGAAGCAGCTTGCGCTTTAGCAGCTTTAGCTTCTTGACTTTTTTGAAATGTAGCCGCAATATTTTGATCTACTTTGCGAGCAGCAGCTATTCCTCCAACGAAACCTATAGCTGTACCTAAAATAGGAATCGGAATTGCTGCTGATCCAGCTACCGTGCAAGCAGCAACAGTACCTATTGCTGCCGCTCCTCGCGTAGCTCCTCTGGCAACTTTTCCGCCTAAAGCTATAGCTCCACTCCCAATGGCTGACAATACTTTTCTAACTCTTCCTGGTTCCTTTTGATCTGGAGCTGCCGTGGGAGTTGATGATTGGGCTGCTGCAGCTCCTTTAGGCGTAGCATGCAGGGGGTTTGCAATATCAAAGGTAGCTACAGGAGAAGATGGTGTGGGTGCAGCTGTAGCTGCTCCTTGCTGCGGTGTAGACTTCCTGCTGAAAAAGTTTGTTACAGTTTGTTTTGTTTGTGAGCTTGGCGTGACTTTGAATGCTAATCTACTTAAAGCTTCGCCTACTTTTGCAGTTCTGCTTGTGTTCGCTGCTTGTATAGAGGTCGCGGCTTGTGAAGACAACGGAGCTCTCCGCTGCTTGGGTGCTGCTGGAGGCGATGCCTTGGCTTCTGGAGCTGATACAGTGGCAGCAGAATTTAAAAATGGATTGTCAACGGTAAAAACGCTAGGGTCCTTTGCTGGGCCTTTAGTTTTTTGCGTCACAGCTGATGCTACTTTTCCAAATATTCTTTTGGCGCCAGCGAAACGCCCCTTGGGCTCTGGAGGGGCATCTTCTCGAGAAACAGGGGCTAAACCACCTCGAGCTTCCCGCTTTCGAAGTTGTGCAGCGCCTGCTGCCATTCCTTGTAGACTCGAATCCATCATAAAAATATCAGCACCACCACTAGCTAATTCTGCTTTAGCGGCCCGTTTTCCTGAAAATAATGGATTTTGGGTTGCGAACGGCCTTCCATCTGTCTTTACGGGAGAGCCGGCTCGAGGTGGTGGTGCCATAGCTTCTGGTTCATCTGCAACCCTCACTTGTTTTTTTTGTTGGCTAGCCGCTGTCTTGGCTTCTGGTATAGGTGGTGGTGCAGCTCTTGCCCCTGCAACGCCACCTAATAATTCTACTCCAGTAGTAAGTTCTTGTATTGTTTGACCTGGTTGAAGAGGGGTAAAACTCGCCTTTTGTTTGTTACCTTTAGTTTGTGATGCTACTTTCGCTTTAGCAAAACCCAGTGCATGAGGACGAGTAGGTGCTGTAGTTCCTGCACCTACTGGATCAGTGAGAGGGCTTGCAGCCGCACCTTGATCGCTACGTCTGGCTGCTGCTGCACCTACTTTTTTATCTGTTTTGCCTGACATAAAATCTTCATAATTATCTAATGCTTTAAATCTATCATATAGAAAAAATAAATCCTTAATTTGTTTTTTTGTTGAGCTTTATTTTCCTAGAATGCGACTAAAAAGCAATAAATAGATTATTTCAAGCGAGACCAAACTCTATTTTTTGCAATATAAAACAAAATGGTAAACACAAAAAGATAAAGCATCGCTTTTAAGCCTAGAGATTTTCTATGCTCCATTTCTGGCTCTGCTGCCCATTGTAGGAAGACTACAACATCGCGAGACATTTGATCGACAGATGAAGGCATTCCAGTGCGATATTGCACCTGCCCATCTGAAAGAGGTGCTGGCATTGCGATGTTTTGGCCTGGGAAATATTTATTATAATGCAATCCTTCTGGAACTTTGTGATTGGCAGGAGCATCTTCATATCCTGTTAAAATTGAATATATATAATTTGCTCCATCATGCCTTGCTTTTACAATTAATGATAAATCCACAGGGTAAGCTCCGCCATTTGCAGCGCGTGCTGCTTGCTCATTTGCAAAAGGTGGAACAAATCTATCCGCAGGAAGAGCAGGGCGTTCGAACATTTCGCCTTGATCGTTAGGGCCATCTTTAACTGTATGTTCCTTAGCAATTTCTTTTATTTCTTCTTCTGTGATGCCTATATCTTTTAAATTTCTATAAGATAAATGGGAAAGAGCGTGGCAGGCTGCGCAAACTTCTTTGTAAACTTGGAAGCCTCTTTGTGCTGCTTCTCTATCAAATGTTCCAAACACCCCTTCAAATGGCCAAATTAATTTTTTTGGGGCATTTGCTTCACTTGCATAGCTATTGCAAGCGATTACAAGAGATACAAAAAAAATAAGAAAATTACGCATATAAGCTGCTCTATAATGTTTCTGGTAAAGGTAAAGGTTTTTCATATTTAGCAATTAGCGGAACTAAAATTAAAAAATGAAAAAAGTAATAAGTTGCAGCTAATCTGCTTATAGTTATATAAGGTTCTTCTGCTGGTTTGCCGCCTGCATATCCTAAAATTAGGCAATCTATTACAAAAAAGAAAAAAGCTATTTTATTCCAAGGCCTAAAGCTTGAGCTTCTAACTTTAGATCTATCAAGCCAAGGAAGAAGGAAAAGCACTCCTATTGCAGAAAACATTAATAATACTCCTCCAAGCTTAGAAGGCACTGCTCTTAAAATTGCGTAAAATGGCAAGAAATACCATTCAGGAACAATATGAGCTGGAGTAACCAATGGATTTGCTGGAATATAATTGTCAGGATGACCTAAATAATTAGGTTCATAAAATATAAAATAAGCGAAAATAAGAAAATAAACGCCAAATCCGAAAAAATCTTTCACTGTATAATAAGGGTGGAATGGAATAGTATCTTTACCTGGCTTTACATCTATGCCTTTTGGGTTATTTGAGCCGTGTTGATGTAGGGCTAGGATATGCATTAACACAAGGCCAACAATAACAAATGGAAGAAGATAATGGAGAGAGAAAAATCTGTTTAAAGTTGGGTTATCCACAGAAAAGCCACCCCAAAGCCATGTTACAATACTTTTACCTACAAAAGGTATTGCTGAAAATAAATTCGTAATAACTGTTGCTCCCCAGTAACTCATTTGCCCCCATGGGAGAACATAACCCATAAAAGCTGTTGCCATCATCGTGACAAAAATTATGAGGCCTATGATCCATAGCAATTCACGTGGCTCTTTATATGAACCATAATAAATCCCTCTCATAATGTGCAAATAAACAGCCACGAAAAACATAGAAGCGCCAACAGCATGCATATATCTAATTAGCCAGCCGTAATTCACATTTCTCATTATATTTTCAACGCTGTCAAAAGCATGGTCCACATGAGGTGTGTAATGCATTGCAAGAACTATACCAGTGATTATTTGGATCACCAAAGCAAGGCCTGCTATGGAGCCTAAATTCCATAAATAATTTAAATTTTTTGGAGTTTGATAATGTTCAAAATGCTTTAGGAAGCTAAAGATAGGAAGCCTATAATCTATCCATTCTATTATGCTGCCAGTTTTTTTCTCATCTTTCGACATAAGACTTTATTCAACCTATTTTTATTTTTTTATCTGAAATAAATTCATAATGTGGGACTTCGAGGTTTAATGGAGCTGGTCCCTTTCTAATTCTACCTGAAGTATCATAGTGAGATCCATGGCATGGACAAAACCATCCACCAAATTCTCCTTGGTGATCTAACGGAACGCATCCTAGATGAGTGCAAATTCCTACAGTTATAAGCCATTCTTCATGGCCTTTTTTTACTCTATCGCTATCTGCCTGTGGATCTATGAGCTGATCTAACGGAACGCTTTCTGCTTCTTCAATTTCATCTTTTGTGCGGTGCCTAATAAAAACAGGCTTTCCACGCCATTTTACTGTAATTGTTTGCCCAGGACTTACATTTGAAAGATCAACTTCGATAGAAGAAAGAGCAAGAACATCAGCAGATGGATTTAAAGAATCCGCAAGAGGCCACACGGCGCACGCAGCGCCAACTGCTGCAACTCCGCTTGCAGTAACTACCATAAAATCTCTTTTAGAGGGGTCTTTTACAGATTGATCTTCGTTATCTTTCATATCTAATATATTTTTATTATTTATCAAAAATTAGCTCTAAGCTTTCAGGCTAAAGATATAAGCAAAAAAAAATACTGTAAACAGCTATATAAGCTAAAATGAAAAAATCAAGTGAATCTATTGACTAATTAGCACTATCTTGGGGGCGGTAAAACAGTATTTTGATTTGAGTTTGTTGGTCTATCATCTTCATTGATATCATATGGAGAAAGTAGGTATATTTTATCATGATTAATAGGATGATCTACTGCATTTTGTACTTCTTGTTTCATGTCTTCCTCAAATGCAGCAGTAATCTCATCTCCTGTATATTCAGGTGTATCCATCATGCATCTAAAAAAAGCGTTTAAATCTCTAATCATAGGAGTGCAATATTGTGCAAAACCCTTAATTTGTTTGCTTGCGCTCATAAATTCGTCTAGTGCTAATGTTAACACCCCTGCTTTATTTAGGCCGTTTATAACCCAATATAATACTACCACAGATAATGTCATTGTAAGGATATACCATTTTCCTACTAACCCGTAAAATAGAGATGCTATAGGACTTGCAAGAAATTTTTTTGCAAACCTAAGCGGGGCTGAAAATATATATCCGATAAAATTAAACATTCAAAATTGCTCATTAAATCTATGTTGTCAGATAATAATCTAATGAAGAAAATAATATGTAAAGAAAACAATAAAAGAACGAGCAAATAAAACGCTAGCTGTTGTATATCTCTTTTAATAAAATATTAATTAAAAAAATTGAAAGGGGAATTAGAACAAAAGCAATTCCTGATAATAAGTATAAGTAAACACTTAGAGGGTTATGAAAATAGAGGCCGCATATTACAAGTTCTGGGATTAGTAATTGTAAAGCAGAAATAGCTAAGATGTTATTGTTTTTCTCAAAATATACTCTCATAGCTCCTGCAACTGTTATTATAGAAGCAGCAAGGGCTGATATATAAATGCCAGCAAATAATAATTTTTTCATATCAGAGATATTAATTTTAAAGAATATTATACCAGCAAAATAATGAGATAAAATTGTAACAAATATTATTAAAAATAATGTGCCAAGCTTTGAAAAAACAATATGTAGAGTTTCGTGGCTAACTAGTAAAAAATCTAGTGCACCAGATTTATATTCTTCATAAAAGATGCCATCTAGATGATTCGTTGTTGCTAGAATTGGAAAGATCACCATTAAAGAAAAAATTATAGAAAAATTTAGGTCTTTATTCATTAGTGCAAGAGAAAATAATGTTATTATATTTGATAATAAAATTGTTTTCGCAATTCCTTTGCGCAAAAAGTTTTGTTTAATTTGATAAAAAAGTAAATCCTT
>CAMCRO010000058.1 GCA_945877265.1 Rickettsia typhi
GTCCGAAGGACGACGAAGCAATCCAGTAAAAACATTTTCATTCTGGATCTCTTCACTTCGTTCGTGATGACGTAGTAATGCAAACGTCATTGCAAAATTTTAAGAATGAAACTTGATTACACCGAGTTTCAGATTAAATCTGGCAAATGGTTTTAAAGACGAAGCGCGCGCAGCCTATATAATCAGTCACACTAATATCAAGTTTCAAATTAAATAGGCATTTGGATTTTAAAGCGAGGCCCCGGAGCGTATATTAATACGTGAGGAGGCCGAGACTTGCTAAATTCATGTGAATATTTAAGAATGAAACTTGATATTATTTTTCTTTGAATGCCTTAAACATGTTATCCGTTAAAGGATCTAGCAAATATTGCATTAATGTGCGCTCACCTGTCACAATTTGCACTTCAGCTTGCATGCCAGGCCTTAGGAGCAGCTTGCCTTTAGTAACTCTATTAAATTCTTCCATATCTAGAGCAATTTTAGCAATATATACTGGCCCTTCAGGAGACATCATTTGCTGCTGCCTATCTTGCACAATATCAGGCGATAAAGAAATAACAGAACCATTAAATACAGGGCTTGTTCTCGATTTAAATGCGCTGAATCTAATTTTAGTTTTAAGGCCAACTTTAACAGAATCAATATCCTTGCTTGGCACTCTGGCTTCTATAATCAAAGTATCATTAGAAGGTAAAACTTCAGCAATAGGATACCCGCCTTGAATAATTCCGCCAAGTGTGGTTGCGTGCATTTCAATTATAGTCCCATCCACAGGAGATCTAATAATTATTCTCTCATAAGCATCTTTTGTTGCAAAGTAAGCTTCTTTTGCTTCGTTTTTAACCTTTTGAACCTCATGAAGTTCTTTTAAAATTTCCGAAGAATATTGATTTTGCAACTTTAAAAACTCTGCATCTTGCTGGGCCAAAGCTTGGTCGATCCTTGCAATATCAGATTCAATCTGAGATAATTGGCTGTCCATTTCGATAGATCTTGCTTCTATCTCTAAGAATTGAGCTTTATTAATATGGCCTTTATCGAATATTTCTTTAGACGATTTCAGTCTATCACGCGCAACTTCCTGAGATTTTTTGATAGCAAGCTTTTTTGAATTAGCGCTCTCAAGTTGCTTTTGCAATTGAAGCTTTTCTTTTTCCTTAGATTCAATTAATTTTTTGTAAACTGCTTCTTTTGAGAAAAACAAATCGCGCTGAGTTGCCATAAGTACAGAAACCTCTGGAATAGCAATATCCTTTGTTAAAAATTCATCAAAAATCACATCTTCATAGTCATCGCGTTCTGCGATCAGCCTATTTTCATTAGCTATAGCTGTACGATATTGATTTAAGTATCTTTCAAATTGGCTTTTTATTGAAACATCATCCAATTCTACAAGAGGGTCACCCTCTTTCACTTGATCTCCAAGTTGTACGTAGATTTTTTTAACAATGCCGCCTTCTCTATGTTGTATAATTTTTCTCTTAGAACTTGGAATAAGAGTTCCAATAGCAACTGATGCTTTATCTAGAGGAGCAAAAACTGCCCAAATTCCTCCAAATACAACAAAAATCATTATAACATAAGTGCCGAATAAAATAGGCCCTCTTGCGGTCTGAACCACATCGTTTCTATGAACATCATAATCTTTGATTATAAAGTTAATAAATCTCTGCATTAAAATGATAGACTCTTTAGCATAAAGAGAAATTTTATTTAACACTTTCACCATTAATTGCTGAGATTTGGTTAATGGTTTTTGTTTTTGCATCATCGACATAAGGTGCTTTATCTGCTCTTGTGTCAGTTGAGGCTTAGGGTTTTGTGTGTTTTTATTATCCGTCATTTCTGATACTTTTATTTATTATCTATATGAATAACACCATCTTTAAGAAGCTTCACTCTATTAAGCACATCTTCTTTCGAGCCAAAAGCAGCCACAGCCCCATCTTGTAGTAGTAATATTTTATCCACCACAGAGAGAACAGAAGGTCTATGAGAGATAACAATAGCTGCCATGCCTCTCTTTTTTGCTTCGACTAAAGCGTTAGACAAAGCTTTTTCGCCTGCTTCGTCCAAATTAGCATTTGGTTCATCTAAAATCACGAGTTTTGGCTTTCCATAAAATGCTCTAGCAAGACCTACTCTTTGTTTTTGCCCGCCAGATAAGTTAGATCCGGACATTCCTATATCTGTCTCGTATCCATCTTTCAGTTTTAGAATCATTTCATGAGCCCCAGCAAGCTTTGATGCTATTTCCACTTCATTATTATCTATTTCTTCAGCCATACGAGCTATATTTTGCTTTAATGAGCCAGAAAATAGTTCGATTCCTTGTGGCAGGTAGCCCAAATGATTGCCGAAATCATTTCTATTCCATTTATAAATATCTGCTCCATCTAACCTTACTGTTCCATTTGTCGCAGGCCATACACCTGTGATAACTTTTGCAAGAGTGGATTTACCAGCAGCACTAGGGCCAATAATTGCAAGTATTTCGCCTGGTTCTATAGAGAATGAGACTCCATTTAGAATATATTTAGGTTGTTGTTTTGGATCTGCAACTGGATGAGCATAATATATATTATCAACAACTAAATTACCCTGCACATTAGCAATTGGCATAGTCTTGTCTCTCAAATCGCCAGCCTTGAATGCTTCCATAATTCTTTTATAAGACTTGCTAGTATTAGAGATAGTTTTCCAAAGCTCAATTGCATTATCGAAAGGAGCAAGTGCTCTACCCACCATAATGGAGCTTGCTATCATGCCACCTGTTGTCATGTCTTTACCATTAGATGAAACAACAACATAAGCACCAATGCCAGTCACTGCCATTTGCATAATATTACGTAAAAATCTAGACCAATTTGAGATCATCCCATTACGGTAACTAGCCTCAGATTGCTTAGCAAGAGCCGATTTGTTAAAATTAAACCAATTATTCACAACATTCTGCATCATACCCATAGCTTCGATTACTTCCGCATTTCTGCCAGCAATCTCTGCCTGGTTCAAGCTTCTGATAGAATATTCATTAGCTTCACCAAGTGTCTTGTTAGTAGCTGCTGCATTAATAAATGCAAGTGTTACAATCAAAACACCACCAATAATTGTTAGAAAGCCAATATAAGGGTGAATCATAAATATCACCGCTATGTAAGCAATGCTCCAAGGCGCATCAAGCAACGTATTAAGTCCAGTACTAGTTAAGAAAGTTTTAACAACCTGGAAGTCTCTTTGCAATTGGCTTGCTCCAACACCTTGCTTTAAAGCAGCGCCAGCTATTGAATAAGAAAGTAGAGTAGGAGAAAGAGTATTATCTAACCATTCTCCTATTCTTATCATAGTATAAGAGCGTGCAATTTGTAGTAATGTATAAACGAAGTATATCACGCCTATAATTAATGATAGCATAAGCAAAGTAGACATATTTCCACTGCCTATTACCCTGTCAAGTACTTGCAAAGAATATAAAGGCGTAATTAACATGAGTATGTTAATACAAAAGGCAAAGGCGAAAATGATTTTAAAAACTGTTTTGCACTCTTTTAGTGCTTTCTGCATTGGGTTAGCTTCAACTATTGCAGAATCTTGCTGAGAAATTTGTCTCATATCAACCTAATTAGTTAATTGGTTAGTTTAATAGTTTACACATTTTAATACAAAATTCAAGAAGTTTTTTAATTACTAACAATTCTTTTATGAATCTTTTCTAAGTAAGCTTCCTTTATTGCATTTCAAAGCCGAATTATTTAGTTGTCAATTAAAGATAAAATAGCCCCCTCTAGTTCTTTGTAATCAAATAATACAGGCAATACAATACCTTTCTTATTTTTTTTCCCATAAATAATAGTAAATGGTATACCAGATACATCATTAACTTTTAAAAAATCAGATACTTCTTTATTCTCGCGCGTGATATCAGCTATAAAACCATGAACATTATATTTTTTCATTAGGTTAATAGTTTTTATTCTATTTAATGTTAGTAGTTTATTAACTTGGCATGTAACGCACCAATCAGCTGTCACAGAAATTAACACAATTTCATCTGCGTTAATCAGAGAGGATATATAAGACCTATCATAATTTTGCCAATTATTTTTATAATAACTTTCTAGCTTATTAAAATCATTACTCACAGAAAGTGGAATAGTAAATGATAAAAATATTAACAACAAGAAAGCATAAACTTTATTTCTCTTGTTAAATTGATATTCCATCACGAATCTCAGCAAATAAACAAGAAACATCATAGCAAATGCTGAATAGAGACCAAGCTGTGAATTAATCAACCACACAAGCCAAATAATAGTGCCAGCTAAGAGCAAAGAGAAAAATGTTTTTAATTTTTCCTGCCACTTGCCTGATTTAGGTAAAATATTTAGAAAAGATGGGATAAAAATTGTAATAAAATAAGGCAAGGCAAAACCAAACCCACTAGATAACATAATAATAAAAATAATTAGCTCAGACTGAGTTAATGCAAAAGTCATACTAGTTGCTAAAAAAGGTGCAGTACAAGGAGTTGCAAGCAAAGTAGAAATAAGAGTCGAAATTATAGTAGAAAGATATAAATTTGCAGATTCATGTCTTTGCAAAAATTCTGGTATAGAAAAGTATATTCTCCCTCTTAACAAACTCAGCATTATAGTAGTAACTATAATACATAAAATAAGCACAAGTGGCTCCTGCAATGTAAAGCCTGGAATAAAAACTTTCCCTACTTGTTTCAAAAAAATTGTAAGACCAGATAAAATACTAAAATAAATAATTATGGTAACTAAGGATATAAAGGCAGTAATTCTTCTTTCATAAGAAGAATTCAAATTTGCAAAGCCATATAATTTTATGGACAAAACAGGCAACACACATGGCATAAAATTTAAAATAAAACCTCCTAAAACTGCCATAAAAATATAACTAAGGATGGATGAATTCTTGGTCTCCACAGGCAAACCAATAAGTTTAACTTCTAGAGGAGAATGGTTAGATGAATTATGCAACAAGAAATCTTTGTTATTGTTTAAATCTTTTATCGAGAAAAATAATTTGTAGAAAGATTCTGCATTTTCCACAAAACTAGGTAAATAAACATCATTATTTTGTCCTGTTAAAGCAAATTCCATCTTGTCATTTTCTTGCCGTGGATATTCGATAATAAGATCACTATTTTTAATATATTGTTTATTTTGTATAGCTTTAACTTCTGGCGGCTGAATAGCGAAGTTTTGCATTACATATTTGCTGGAATATTCTTTTGGAAAACATCCAAGATCGTTGCAAATTAAATAACTTAGCTTCACCACAAAAGAAGCATTTTTTGAATTTTGCTCAGGGATAATATATATAGGAATATTGAAGGATTTATCATATATAGCGTTAAGAAATCCAGAATCTATAGAAAAGTCAGGCCACGGCCATTTAATATAATAATTTTTTATATTTTCTGTTTCTTCTAATTGTATTTTTGTTGGCATACTTACTGGCCCGGAATATTCCCAATAAGTCTTGCTACCTTTATCTAAGTGTATGTTAACAAATAGAATTCCATTTTTTTCAGAAAGGCTCACACTTTCTTCAGCAAATGCGAATTTTGTGAAAAAAATCAAAAAACCTAAAAATATAAATTTAAATGCGCCTTGAATATTCATGTTTCGATATTTATATGTTATAATAAATCAAATAATAATTATTTTATGAACCAAATAAAAAACATTGATACAGAGAGTCTAACAGGCAAGTTGCTGATTGCAAACCCATATTGCTCTTTTGGCGATGTTTTTGATAAAGCAGTGATCTATATTGTATCACATTCTAAAACTGGCGCCTTTGGGTTGATAATAAATAAACAAATCGCTAAATTATCAATGAAAAAATTATTTAGACTATCTGATACAAGCATTCCGGATATGGAGCAAAATTTGTTTATTGGCGGTCCTATAGAGCCCGAGAGAAGCTTTGTACTTCACAGCGGTGAATATTTTAAAAATTTATTGTTTAAGCCTAGCGGTGAGATAGCAGTCAGTTCTAATATGGAAATAGTAAGAGATATATTAAAAGGGACAGGCCCAAAGAATGTTAACATATTTTTAGGTTATACTGGCTGGGGCAACGGCCAACTTGAGAAAGAAATTGAAAATAATTATTGGCTTATTTCAGAAGCAGATAATTCTTTGGTATTTAACGAAGAAAGTAATTTTAAGTGGCATACCGCTCTTGAAAAAATAGGAGTGGAAAACAGCCATTTTTCTTCCCAAATGGGCCATGGTTAATTAGCTTTTTCCTCAAACTTTAAACAACTAATTGAAATACCAACACATAAGATAAATTCACCAAAAACATAAAATTACCACAATACTATATATAGTAATTTAGGTTGAATTAGATACTAGGCGCGAGGAGCGTAGCCTATAGCTTATAGGTAAGCGAAAAGCAACAACGTTGCTAATCCAAACTAAATTACTATAGCATTGATATTTTTTATTTTTTTGTATATAATGCAAATGTTTTCAGGAAGGGAAATTTGTGCCAAATTTGCTTTTCTGCTATTTATCAACTTGTAGTGATTTAAGTTGAATTAGATTCCAGATGCAACGAGCGAAGTCCCTAGATAATAGGGAAGCTAATAGCAAAGAAACTGCTAATTCAAATCAAAACACTATATAAAAAGAATGTTAGGCAGGCACACCTGACAAGGTATATTTTGAATGGACGTATTATTCCAAAAATTAAAAACAAAAAGAAAATTTGTTCCCCATATTTCAGAAGAAGATTCATCAACCGATGATTTCTTAACATTAATTAAAGACGCCACAACAACAAATGTAAAAGAAGGCAGCGTTGTTAAAGGTGTAG
>CAMCRO010000059.1 GCA_945877265.1 Rickettsia typhi
AAGTTGAATATTTGAGTCGCTAATTTTTGCGTCTTACCTTGCTCAATAAATTCTATTACCTTCTTACGTAGATCTATACTATATGCTTGCATTCTTTCTTCTAAATCTATCTCATACTATACGCTAACTCAACTTAATTCACTATAGCATAGGAAAAAGGTTGCTTGCTTCTGGAGCTCTTTTGAATGATGATGGCACACAAGTTATAGGCGGCATAAGTCTTATTGATACTAATAGCTATGAAGAGGCTGAAAAATTTGCACTTGAAGATCCATATCAAAAAGCCAATATTAGAAAAGAAACTAAGATAATAAAATGGCGCAGAAGATGGTGGGATGGTGAATTCCTAGATAATTAGTTAAGACTATATTTAAAAAGGCATTCGAAGTGTTAGCGCTGCAGTTAATGTACCTTCATCTAAATAATCAAGTTCGCCTCCCATAGGGATCCCGCTTGCAAGTCTTGTTATATTAATTCCAGAGTCTTTAAAAAATTCGGTGATATAAAATGCAGTTGTCTGACCATCTAGTGTTGCGTTAGTTGCGATTATAATTTCTTTAGTCCCTAAATTTTTCGCTCTTTCAAGAAGATGTTTTAGCCTTAAATCATTTGGCCTATGGTTAGAGCCAGCGCTTAAATTGCTGCCAAGGACATGAAATAAGCCTTTATAACTGTTGCTTCTCTCGAGCGCCCAGAGATCAGCAACCGTTTCTACTATTGCAATAACTTGCGAGTCTCTTTTTTGATCTAAGCATATATTACAATGATTTTCAGAATCTAAATTGAAGCATATTTCGCATTCTTTCACTTCTGTGTAAGCCCGGACTAAGCCTTCGGAAAGCAAATTCATTCTATGCTCCTTATCCTCAAGAAGATAAAGCACTATTCTTCTTGCAGAGCGCGGCCCAAGGCCAGGCAATTTAGAAAATAAATAAATAAGTTGCTCGATGGAATTTTCTTTTTTCATTTAAAGAATATTAAAAAGACATTTTGAATCCAGGAGGTAGCCCCATTCCGCCCAGACCTGAAAGTTGGTTTTGAGAGTCTGAATCGAGTTTATTTTTGGCATCATTAAAGGCTGCAACTATTAAATCTTCTAACATTTCTTTTTCAGATTCTTTAAGCAAAGAAGAATCAATTGAGATGGATTTAAGTATGGTATCTCCATTAATCACAAGAGAGACAAGCCCCCCGCCGGATTTTCCTGTATATTCGGAGCTCGCCATTTTATCTTTAAATTCCTGCATCTTTTTTTGCATGCTTTGAGCTTGCTTCATGAGCTGATTTATATTCATAGCTTTAATAATTTCAGTTAGGTCTCATTAATATATCAGTAATTTGTGCATCTGCAAAGTTTTTAGCAAGCTCTTGAAACTCCGCGCTATTTAACAAACGTGTTTTAATAGATAATTTATGTGGGGTTAAATTTTCTACATATTCTAATTTAAGAGAGATTTTTTCTCCTGCCCATCTTGTTATATGCTGGCGAAGTTCGGCCTCAATTTTTCCAGCAGAGCTTAAAATTTTAATATGCCAAATATTATTATCTTTTGCTGAAAATTCTGCCTTGTTAAATAAAACATAATATAGATTCATTTCAGCATTTTTATGTAAAAATTTTAGAAAATCATCAAAAGTGAAATTATTCTCATCATCATCCTTAGGTATATTAGAATTAGGTTCTAAATTACTAAAAACCTCTCTTGAATCTTGAATAATATTCTTATGAGCTTCTTCTTTTGCTTCGGAAAGTTTTGCGCCACCTTCTTTAGTAGATAAAACATATATAAGTTTTAAAGCAAGCATTTGAATATGCTCAAGTTGATTTAATGAATTTTTTAGCTCAGTTTGAGTTTTATAAGTTAATTGCCAGGCAATTTGCGCAAAAGCCATATCGATTTTTTTGCTTATATTTACAATTTCTTCTTCATGGCTATAAAATTCATGAGAAATATAACCATAAATTGCAATTTTCTTGGAGATATACCCAAGCAAAGCGAGAAAATCTGATATAAAAATATTAAAATCAGAATTAGTTTTGTAAAATTCTTCCAAAATTTTTAAGGCAGCCTCGCTATCGCGGGCAGTAATTTTCTCTAAAAATTGAACCACAAGAACTTGATCTACTGCAGAAATCATTTTATTCACAATTTTGCTTGTAATTTCCCCATCAGCTTTGCTACCTGCTAAAACTCTGCCTTGATCTAATAAAGAAAGAGCATCTCTTGCTGATCCATCTGCTTTTATGGAAAGAATTTTTAAAGCATCTTCTTTATATTTTATCTCTTCTTTTTTGCAAATTTCAGCTAACAATCTTTCAAGTTCTGGGACGCTGAATCTTGCCAAATCAAATCTTTGACATCTAGAAATTATAGTTAAAGGGATTTTATAGACCTCTGTTGTCGCGAAAATAAAAAGGCAATGAGCAGGAGGTTCTTCCAAAAGTTTTAAAAGCGCATTAAAAGCACTTTTTGAAAGCATGTGAACCTCATCTATTATAAAAACCTTAAATTGCCCTTGCATGGGTTTATATTCAGCATTTTCGATAATAATACGTATGTCATCTACTCCGGTTCTACTCGCAGCATCAATCTCGATTATATCTGGATGAGAAGAATTTAGAGATGATTTGCAATTCGTACATTCATTGCAGGCTTCTGGTATATTGTTATTATTTTTTAAATTGGTGCAATTAATGGTGCGTGCAATAATTCTTGCAGTAGTTGTTTTGCCAACGCCTCTTATTCCAGTTAGCAAATAGCTTTGTGCTATTCTGTTATTTAAAATAGCATAACTTAAACTTTCAACTAAAATATCTTGTCCTTTTAGGTTGGTAAAACTACTCGGCCTATATTTTCTTGATAATAAGATGTAATTATTTTTCTGCACAATAAAACATGTTTTAGAAAAGATTATAATTTAAATTCATATTAGAGCAATTCAAATTAAACATCATATCTAGTGTGCCTTCATTTATGCTACAATCCGCCCAAAATTCTTCCTTAAAACCATTTTTTTTATAAAATTCTACTGCTCTTAAATTCGCATGAGTCCTTATAGTTCTGAGGCTATGCATAATGCAAAATTTCTTTGTAAATGAAAGTAAAATCTTCCCAATCCCTTTTCTCTGAAACTCTTCTTTCACTGCAATTATTCTTAAAGCAAGCTCAGCCGATCCTAGATTTTCAAGCTGCAATATCCCTGCATATTCATTGTGTAATTTTGCTATAAAATGATGGTGATTTTTGGAAGTAAAACAAGAATGATTTTTATCATAATTAATCTCCGGAATATGAAAAAAAATTTCTTCCTTTGAGATATTATGGTAAATCTCCCACTCTGCATAGGATGATGGGATAACTATTTCAAGTTGTCTAATAAATATATCCATAACTTCTTCTAGAAATAACCTCAAACTAATGTTATAAAAAATATTGTTACAATTCCATATCTATATTTTTATTACTAATAATAACAAAATAACTATGAAAAACTTTATACAAACTATTTTTCTTATCTCTATTTTTCTTTTAGCTCCATTTTCGTACGCTAAAGACTATTATCTTCTTAAAGTAAGTCTCGCCAAGCAAGAAATAGAAGTTTTTCATAATAAGAGGTTAATTAAAACCTTACCATGTTCTACTGCAATAAAACCTGGTGGTACTCCTACTGGCAAATTCAAAACCTATATGCACCAAGAAAAAGAAAGCTGGAGGGAAGAAGGCGGAACAGAAATCAGCTATTATTACATTACTCGATTTAATAAGAATTTTGGATTCCATAGTATGATTGAAGGAGATCATCCTTTAGTAGAGGAAGGAAAAAAATTATTTGAAGAACGCAAACCCTCTTCAATGGGCTGTGTTCGCTTAAAAAAAGAAGATGCCAAGTGGATTTATGATTTACCTCTGGGAGCGAAGGTAAAAATATCTGAATAAGCATTCCAAAACACTAATACACATACTGTTAATTTATGCTGGAAATATCTTAAAAACAATGCTATAAGGATTATTCTTATATTTCCATATCTTTTTTGGAGTGGTGGCCGAGAGGCTGAAGGCGGCGGTTTGCTAAACCGTTATACGGCTTAACACCGTATCGGAGGTTCGAATCCTCTCCACTCCGCCATCCGCCGACGCGCGGGACACGCTATGGCGTGATGCCACGACGTAGCTAGATTACAACCGAGCCTTTGCGAAGGTGAATATAGCGAAGTTGGGCTTATTATGTATTTTGTTTACTCTATTCAAAGTGAAGCCACCCTACTTGGAACTTCGGTCTAAAAAAACCCAGACCATAGATTATTTATAGAGCATGCTTTTTATTGAATTAAATTAAATAATGTAGTTCTATAAGAAAAAATGGGTAAAACCAATAATGCTATACACATATTCATATCGCCTATATTTTTTAGTCAAAAGCATTTTTTATGTCAATCACAGATAAGGGGGGTAGCGCATGAAGTATCTGATTACTGGAGGAACAGGTTTTATTGGATCACGTTTTATAAACACTCTTTCATCTCAAAAAGACTCTGTAATAATCCTATCCCGAAAAAAAAGGGGAGAGGTAAATAACTGTAGATTTATCGATACTCTTTCATTAATAAACAATGATGAAAAAATTGATTGCATAATCAATTTAGCTGGGAAACCTATCGACTGCAGGTGGACAAAAGCAAATAAAAAAGAGTTGGAAAATAGTAGGCTTTCTGTGACCAAATCTCTCGAAGATCTTATGGAAAGATTAACTGTAAAACCAAAAATTATTGTTTCAGCATCAGCTATTGGTTTTTATGGAGATTGCAACAATGAAATTCTAGATGAATCTTCTATAGGAAAAAAATCTTTCACACATAAATTATGTCAAGAATGGGAAAATGCAGCTTTAAAGTTGGAAAAATATGGGGCAAGAGTTTGTATTATGCGACTAGGGGTTGTTTTGGGCCAAAATGGAGGTTTCATCAAAAAAATATCATTGCCTTTTAAGTTAGGTTTGGGAGGAAATATTGGTGACGGTAAACAGCTTTTTTCATGGATTCATATAGATGATGTAATTACAGCAATGAAATTCATTATTGAAAATAAGACATGTTCCGGAGTTTATAACTTTGTGGCGCCTGAAACAATAAATAATGAAAAAATCACCAGGCAAATTGGGAAGATACTCAATAGACCCACAATATTTAATATTCCAACTTTTTTGATTAAAATAATATTTGGCGAAATGGGAGTCAGCTTATTGTTGCAAGGGAACAAAATAATGCCAACAAGACTTTTGGATCAAGGATATAAATTTAAATATAATGACTCTATGTCAGCATTAAATAATATTTACTATAATTAATTGCTCATAATGGTGGAAAAGTGCCTGCAACAGCAAATTTTTACCAGCGAAACTGAGAAGTTATCTTGCTATAGAAACTAAAGAAAAGCTCTAGCATTTGAAAAATATTTAAATTCCGGTTCTGGCCGCGCTTTTTCCAAGAAAAGGCTATGGTAGCGCAGAAAGCGCCGCATTCTATCTTGCCAAGGCAAAATATTAGCTGCTAACTTTGCTTAAAAATCATAAATTTACAAAAAATAAAATAATTTTCTTGACGATATGTATAATATACGTTAATTATTCTTAACAAATAAAATGAGTATATGTTGTTATGAGTAGAGAGGCTGTTAATATATTGATATTTGAGGCTATTACCAGGGGTGAAGTATCTTAAGTAGCAAAGCTGGTAGAAAGTAACCCAGAACTAATTAATGCTAGAGATACGCGTGGCAACACCCCTCTCCATCATGCAGCTCAAACCAACAAATTAGACATAGCACAATTTTTGGTAGATCATGGCGCGGACGTTAATGCTCGTGATCGAACAGGCTCTACAATCTTGTATAAATTGGTGAAAGTATCTGGTAATTTCTCAGGTGATAGCTATCTCCGCGTGGCAGAATGGTTGATAGATAAGGGCGCGGACTTTGATTCTCTTCATGCCAAGGGCGTTACGCCATTTATGCTGGCTATATCCGAAGGTAAAACTGAGATAGTCGACCTTCTTATAGCAAAAGGTGCTCTTAAAAATTGTATAAATCCCCAGAACGGCAATACGCCATTACTGCTCGCTATTATGGCAGGTCAAACTGAAATAGTTGAACTTCTTATAGCAAAAGGTGCTGCTATAGAGCATGCGAATGTCGAGGGCTATACAGCATTAATGGCCGCTGTTATCAAAGGTCATACTGAGATAGCGAAACTTCTTATAGCAAAAGGTGCTGATAAAGATCGTGTAGATGCCAAGGGCAATACGGCATTAATGCTTGCTATATCCAAAGATCAAACTGAAATAGTTGAACTTCTTATAGAAAAAGATGCTGCTATAGATCATGCGAATGTCGAGGGCAATACGGCATTAATGCTCGCTATATCACAAGGTAATACTGAGATAGCGAAACTTCTTATAGAAAAAGGTGCTGATATTAATTGTGTAGATGCCGAGGGCGATACGGCATTAATGCGCGCTGCTTACCGTGGTCAAACTGAAATAGTTGAACTTCTTATAGCAAAAGGTACTGATATTAATTGTGTAAATGGCACAGGCATGACGCTATTAAAGATCGCTGTTATCACAGGTCAAACTGAAATAGTTAAACTTCTTATAGCAAAAGATGCTGCTATAGATCGTGCAGATGCCAAGGGCGATACGCCATTAATGTTTGCTATATCACAAGGTAATACTGAGATAGCGAAACTTCTTATAGAAAAAGGTGCTAATACTGATTGTGTAGATGCCGAGGGCGATACGGCATTAATGCTCGCTATATCAC
>CAMCRO010000060.1 GCA_945877265.1 Rickettsia typhi
ATTGTCGCAATACATATATAAATTTAGACTTGCTTCTATATTATTCGTTTTAGGAGATTTAGCTGTTATGCCAAAGGCCCCTTCAGAGCAAAACATTATCTTATTTCCTAAGAATTCCATCTCGGCATGAATTATGATATCTTTATCTATTGCTTTATCTGTTAATTGAAATCGAAATGCATTTGTATAGTAATCTATACTCTCTTTACAACTAATAACAGTTAAATAAGGAAAGAAACTCATAAGTTGCCTAGTTAATGATTTAATTTATAGTCCTGCGATATTATTCAAAATAATATCAGATTGCTCATCCCATTCATATATATTTTCTAGGTTTTTTAAAAAATTATGTCCACCTTGATTATGTATGGCAGTTTGGTTAAAATGCGATTGAAATGCTCGTATGACATCACTTGTCTGTTTATCTAGCTCGCCAGTGCAGGATATCCCGTAACCTATTTGCTTAAATTTTATTTGTAAATTTGTGAGTTGTGTAGGTGATAAAATCATTTTTGTAGTTTCTCTGGATTCTTTTTGAAAGATTCTAATCCCAAACCCATTTTTTCTTAATATTTTCCAGTTAAAGAAAATTCCAGGGTCTATTTTTCTGCTAGGTGCTATATCACTATGGCCAATAATATTTTCAGGAAAGATATCATATTTATTGCGTAGCAATTTTAAAAGCTCTAGAAGGGAATTCATTAGCTCATCAGAAAATTCTTCGTTTCCTAGGTTATCTAGTTCTATGCCGATAGAATTATTATTAATGCTTTTCTCACCTTTCCACTCACTTACTCCGCAGTGCCATGCTCTATAAAAATCTCCCACCAGCTGATATATTTCGCCTGTTTTTTTTATTACATAATGAGCGCTGACTTTTGCGCTCGGATCGCACAATCTAGAAACTGCATCGTCAAAATTCATTTCCGTGTAATGTATTATAACATATTTCGGCTTTTTTATATTATCCGGCCTTAAATCGTAATTTTTTGAATGTTTTTTATGTAATATATTCATTATCTAGTAGATTTAATTGATTATTTATTTATCATATTTGACTTGATAGAAGATCTCATAATTATAGCATGAAAGCACAAATTCAGACAAACAATAACAATTCTAAAGTAGTATTGGAAGAGTTAAAATCTTTCTTTTATATAATACTACTTGCAGTAAGTATAAGAATACTAATTTTTGAACCTTTTTATATTCCTTCGGGTTCAATGAGAAAAACGGCGATAGAAGGTGATTATTTATTTTCCACAAAATATAATTATGGTTATAGTAAGCACTCTTTAATAATTAGTCCTAATCTGTTTTCTGGTAGGGTTTTAGCAAGTCCCCCAGAAAGAGGTGATATTATTATTTTTAGGCCTCCTCACCAAATGAATGAAAGGTATATAAAAAGATTAATTGGTATGCCTGGTGATAAAATAGAGTTAAAAAATGGTATTCTTTTTATAAATGATAAAGAAATAGAAAGAAAACTCGTAAAAAGCTACGAAGAAAATAATCTCAACTTTGAAGAATATAGAGAGAAGTTGCCAAATGGTAAAAGCTATATAATAAGGCAAATAAATCAAAGCGATATCGGTCCAGAATATAGAAAAATTCTTACGAAAGTGAATAATATTGGCCCATTTTTTGTACCTGATGATAACTATTTCTTTTTAGGGGATAATAGAGATCAATCCGGTGATAGTAGATTCGAGCTTAGATATGTTCCATTTGAGAATTTTATTAGCAAAGTGCAATTCATATTCTTTTCATTCGGTGAGAAGCTATGGCTTGAAGATGCTCTCTCTAAAGAACAAATTTTTCAGATTGGCAAATGGGTCAAATCATTTAGACTAGATAGATTTTTCGCTCCAATAGAATAGCTTATAAGATGAATATTGCAAAAATAGAACTATTACAATTTACCATTGGCTATGAGTTTTCTAATAAATCTTTGCTGTTAGAAGCAATGACACATCCTTCTTGCATATTGACAGGACAAGCAAAAAATTATGAAAGGCTTGAATTTTTGGGTGATGCTATTCTTAATTTTGTAATGGCAGAAATTTTATATGAAAAATATAGGAATGTTAATGAAGATAAATTGTCATCTTTGAGAGCAAGACTTGTTTCCTGCGAGGCTATATGCTGGGCTGCTGAGAAGATTAATTTAAGGAATGCGATCATTCTATCTCAGGGCGAGGAGAATAATGGCGGTAGATTTAACGATAGAAATGTAGAAAATTCTATGGAAGCATTGTTAGCTGCAATTTATATCGATGGCGGGCTTGAAGAAGTTACAAAAATAATAAAAAATCTTTGGTTTGAGATTATAGAAGATTCAAATAAACTATCCATGGATTCAAAAACCACTCTCCAAGAATGGGCGCAGAAAAATAAGCTTAGCATTCCAACATATATAGTAGTATCACAAACTGGCTCGAGCCACGCACCTATATTTGAAATTAGAGTGGAGATTGGAGAATTTTTTGCAGCAGCTACAGGAGCTAATAAAAAAACAGCAGAAAAATCAGCTGCCTTGGAATTTTTAAAAAAATATAACATTCTTGATGAATAAAACAGAAATTAAAAAGAAATGGATATTTATAAGCCTTCTTTCTCTAGCTTTATCTGGAGCTTACTCGATATTTATAGTAATGTTAAGAGCTCCAATCCTAACAAATTTATTTCCAGATAAATCAATTTTCCAGACATGCTTAATAATACATGTAGATCTTTCAGTGCTTTTTTGGATGGTATGTTTCGCAATGATCCATATTTCAGACTATTTAGAGGCTAAATATGATTATCTAGTAAAGTTTTTACAAAATTTGCTAATAATTAGTGTTTGTATGATTTTTCTATCTCCATTTTTTGGTGAATCTGAACCTTACATGAATAATTATATCCCGATCTTGCATAATTTATTATTTATTATTGCGCTAGCATTTTTTATATCAGTATATTTTATTGTTAATATTTTAGGGGTCTTCTCATCCAAATATGAGTCTGTTTCTCTTAGTATTCTCGGATTGGCAATTTTACTCTCGTTTTTTATTTCTGCTATTAAACTATCGAGACTAAGCTATCCTTTAGATCAATATAATTTTTATGAAACGTTATTCTGGGGAGGTGGGCATCTCCTGCAATTCCTTTATTGCTCTGGTTTGATTGTGGCTTTTGCTAAATTTTTTGAAAATAATAAACAGGTAATCGGATCGCAATTTTTTTTAATTTTTAATACTTTATGCGCTTTACCACTACCTATAATTCAAGCTTTCTTACCTGTAGATAGCGATAGCTATTTCTCTCTCTATACAGAGCATATGAAAATTTTTGGCGCGATTTCTCCTATCTGTTTTATATTTGCGATTATGATTTCTAATATTCTGCCTTCTAAAGATGTATTTTGTTCTCATGTTTCTAGCGCTAAGTCTATTGAATCATTAAAATCTTATAGTTTTATATTTTCTTCTTTGTTATTTGGGTCCGGAGGAGTTTTAGCTTTATTAATAGATAGCTCTAATGTCAAAATCCCAGCACATTATCATGGCTCAATAGTTGGAATATCTATAGCATTTATGGGATATATATACTTAATGGTAGATAAAATTTATGGTAAGATAAATTATAAGCAGTCTATTATTCAGTTAGCATTATATTCTTTCGGGCAATTAGTTCATATTTTATCACTGTCTTATGCTGGTGGGTATGGTGCGTTGCGTAAGACTCCAGGAGTAGACTTGCCTGCTAATGTTAAAATTGCAATGGGCTTTATGGGTGCAGGCGGTCTAATTGCTATTATTTCAGGATTGCTGTTTCTACATATTTGCTATAAAAGAATATATAACAACATATATTTAGAATAAATATAATGACAACAAAACCAACTAAAAATGATGCAATAAATGCGGTTAAAACTCTTTTAGAATACATTGGAGAAAATACGAATAGAGAAGGTGTCTTAAAGACTCCGGAACGTGTTGTCAAAAGCTATCAGGAAATTTTTTCTGGCTACGAAGCTGATTTAGATGAGATTTTGAATGTCAAGTTCTTTGAGGTTGCTAATTTTCAAGATATTATTTTACTAAAAAATATTTCTTTTAAATCTATGTGTGAACATCACATGTTACCTATAATAGGAAGTGTTGATATAGCATATGTACCAAATAAAGCCGTTGTTGGAATAAGTAAACTTGCTAGAGTTGTTGATGCGTTTGCAAGACGTTTGCAAATTCAAGAAAAAATGACTGCAGAAATAGCTGAAGCTATTGATTCTAGGCTGGTTCCTAAGGGTGTTGCTGTTAAAGTTTCTGCTATTCACCATTGTATGAGTTTAAGAGGAGTGTTAAAAGAAGATAGTATAATGACTACCTTACATTATACAGGAATTTTCAAAAAAGACGAAAAATATAAAAACGATTTTTTAACTTTAGTTGCTAAATAACAGGATGAGACAATGAAACTTTCAGAATTTTTTATGCCAGTATTAAAAGAAGATCCTTCTGAGGCAAAAATAATTTCTCATAAATTAATGCTGCGAAGTGGCATGGTGAAACAAGTTGCTTCTGGAATATATTCATGGCTTCCTTTGGGTTATAAAGTACTCAAAAATATTGAAAAAATCGTTAAAACTAACATGGATAATGCAGGTTGTATAGAATTACTTATGCCTTGTATTCAACCTGCTCATATATGGAAAGAATCAGGTAGGCATGATGATTACGGACCTGAAATGCTAAGAATAAAAGATAGGCACGAGAACAATCTTTTATTTGGTCCTACAAACGAAGAATTAATCACAGATATTTTTAGAACTAGTATAAAATCATATAAAGAATTGCCTAAAATTTTATACCATATCCAGTGGAAATTTAGAGACGAAATCCGTCCTAGATTTGGAGTGATGAGAGGAAGAGAATTTTTAATGAAAGATGCATATTCTTTTGATATTTCTGCAGAAGCTGCTCTGAAATCTTACGATAAGATTTTTGAAAGTTACTGCAAAACTTTTAAAGATTTAGGTTTGCAAGCTATTCCTGTCCGCGCTGACTCTGGCCCAATAGGAGGTAGCCATAACCATGAATTTCATATAGTAGCTGATACTGGTGAAAGTGTTCTTTATTATGACAAAAGATTTAATATCTTATCTCAAGACTCTGAAATTAGAATAGAAGAATTGAAAAATTTATATGCTGCAACAGATGAGCTGCATGATATAAATAAATGCACTATCCCTGAGAGGGATCTTGAAGTAAAAAGAGGAATTGAAGTCGGTCATATATTTTATTTTGGAACAAAATACTCAACAGCAATGAAAGCTTATGTAAACGATGCTTCAGGAAGCTTGGTGCCAGTGGAAATGGGTTCATATGGAATAGGGATTTCGCGTTTAGTTGCTGCTATTATTGAATCAAGCCATGACGAAAAAGGTATTATTTGGCCAGAGATTATTGCTCCTTTCAAGGTATCAGTTATTAACCTAGCAATAGATGATGAGCAATGTAGGATGGAATCTTACAGAATATATGAAGCATTGAAGCAAAAAAATATTGATGTTTTGTATGATGATACAGAAGGAAGAGCGGGAAGTAAATTTGCTGTTAATGATTTAATTGGCTCTCCATGGCAAATTATAATAGGGAAGAAAAAGATAACTAGTGGCGTTATTGAATTTAAACATAGGAAAACTGGTATCATCGAAGAGTTAGAACCAGAGGTTGCTATAAAAAAAATATTGGCTATCACTAATGTTGCTTAATTTAACCTTAAGAATAGCTTTAAGATATTTCAGCGCAAAAAAAAATAATAAATTAGTTTCTGTAATATCCATTTTTTCTTTGCTTGGTGTGATGATTGGTGTCGCCTCTTTAGTAGTGGTTATGGCAGTTATGGAAGGATTCCATATAGAGCTTACTAGAAATATTATTGGTTTAGGTGGAGACATTTCGATTGCAGCTTATGGTAATAATAAAATTGCTGATTATCAAAATTTAAATCAGAGAATAAAATCTGTTGCTGGAGTGAAATATGTTGTGCCTCAAGTCCAATCCAAAGCTATGATAGTCTCTCAAAGAGAATCTTCGGGTGTTATAGTAAGAGGGATTAATAGCGGTGATCTAAAAGCAAAGCCTAATTTAATTAATAACATAATATCAGGGAATATAGAAAAAATAGATTCAGGTTATGAAGTTGCTATAGGGCAGGAATTAGCGTTAAATTTAGGTGTAAAAACAGGAGATGAAATCTCTTTGCTATGCCCTAATAATATATCTACTATTCTTGGCAATTTACCTCGTAAAAAAACTTTTAAAATTGCGAGTATTTTTGTTAGTGGTATGTATGACTATGATGCAGGAACAATAATAATGTCTTTAGCTTCTGCTCAAAAACTTTTTATGCAAGATAATACCATAAATTTTATTGAAATTTATTCTACCGATTCAAATCTGGATAAAATTTTAATAAAAAAAATTAGAGGAGTTGTTGGAAAAGATCTAATTGTTTCAAGTTGGGAAAATGGTAATGCTCAATTTCTAAATGCATTGAAAGTTGAGAGGGTGGCTATGTTTACGATCTTGAGTTTGATAATTCTTGTAGCTGCCTTCAACATTATATCTAGCCTATTCATGCTAGTAAAAGAAAAAACGAAAGATAT
>CAMCRO010000061.1 GCA_945877265.1 Rickettsia typhi
TGAAGACTATTGTCTCTTCTACTGGGAAAATTGAAGATGTGTGTAAGGCAGCCGCCAAAATTATGGGCCGAGGAGAAAAGATATTTTGGATTTGCCCATTAATTGAGGGCGAAGAAGAAAGTAGCAACTTTATTGATGTAAATACGCGTTTTAATTATCTTTATTCTATTTTTGGAAGCGAGGTTGGGTTTGTGCATGGAGGAATTTCTGGAGAGGAAAAAAACAATATAATTCAGCAATTAAAAGACGGAAAAATCAAGATATTAGTTTCAACAACTGTTATTGAAGTTGGGATTGATATTCCGGATGCAACTTTAATTGTGATAGAAAATTCAGAAAAATTTGGCCTTGCGCAGCTCCATCAACTAAGGGGCAGGGTTGGAAGAGGCGATAAAGAATCCACATGTATTTTGCTTTATGGTAAACAAGTTAGTTCTGTAGCATTTGAGCGTTTTAAAATTATGAAGGAAAGTAGAGATGGGTTTTATATTGCAGAAAAAGATATGTTATTGCGTGGTGAAGGTGAATTGCTTGGTGCTCGGCAGAGCGGAGAGCAGAATTTTAGATATTTAGATTTAGCTGTGGATGGGCATATTATAAATAAATGCAATAATATCTCTAACTTGCTGGAGATTAATAATGATAGATTATTGCAGATGATGATTTATAATCCGAAAATGCTCGCGGCCAGAATTATGGCTTAGTTATATAGATTTAAAAAAATACTGCAAGGCAGAATTACCAATTATATATTAATCATTCTGAGATAAAATAATGGATATAAGTTTTTATGAAGTTGTAAGCGATTTGTTCGAGAAATCTGTTTGTAAATTAATAGAGAAATCATATCAAACTGGGCAAAATAGTTTTGTGAAAGTGGAAGACGAGAATTTCCAGGAAATTATAAATAAATCTCTTTGGACATATAGCCAAAAAACATTTATACCACATGGTAGTATAAATGATTCATTTCCTGAAAGACAGCCTGTGCTGATTAGCCATTCAGAAGGCAATGTTAACAATGCTAAGATTTTGCTTTCCGTTGCATCTGAATATACTGATATAGAAATATTTGAGAGAGTGATTATTATTTTTTCTCATGATTCAAAATTACAGAAAGACCTATGCAGAGCTTTGTATTATAAATATAAAGAAAAATATGGAGCTATAAAGTATTATAAGCAAAATCCTAAAGGAGTGTGGGAAGCTGCGTAATACCAAGTTTCATTCTTAAATTTCCAAATGAATTTGGTAAGACTCAGTTTTAGGCTCTGATTATATATACGCTTATGCAGCCTCGCTTGAAAATTCAAGTGTCTATTTAATTTGAAACTTGGATTAGCAAAATGCTTAGCCGTTTTTTAGGAAGTTTTTAAATGCTTTGAAAGTGTGGATTTTATTAAATTCCGCTATTTTATTAACATATTTGCCTTGTAAATCCACAGTGACCGATTTGGCCATTGCAATTCTTGTTAATTCCTCTCTTGAAAGCTTATAAATAGCTTCTTCTTCAATGCCGCCTTGATCCACATGAAATGCTACGGTTCTTATAGGCTTTATTGGAGTGAGTGAGATTACCTCAATATTATCGACCAAGAATTTTAACTCGCTATTTTGCCCATTAAATTGCTTGTTTTTGGTTTTGCTTACCCACCTAACATGAACGAAAAAATCATCGCTGCTGATTTTTTTGCTGAGTAAAAAATAAAAACTATCTTTTTCTGTTCTTTTAATGCTCAAATAAATTGGTTTTGAAATTGCATGCCCATGTTTAAAATCTTCACTATATGAGAGTGTAGTGCCGTAACTCCAACAAGATGATAATAAAATAGCTAATAAAGATATCGAAATAATATTATAAATTTTATATTTCATTTTCTCCTCGTCGGAAATTTTTTAGTATTTTGGTTTACTTACTTGATAAAGTTTTTTATCATGCGCTATGTTTAGTTATTTATAGCGTGAAAGATATGCAATTCAATAAATTATTAAAATTATCCAGTTTTTTACTATTAACTTATAGTGTGAACGCTAATTCTTCTGATTATCCCAAAACAAGAGAAGAAAGAGTCGCAGAGGAGATGGGATCAATTGTTGGGGGAGAGGGAGTGGTTTTTAAACCTTCTCATATCAAAAAGGATGAAACAAAATCTAGCATTGCTGGCAAGAAAATAAATAAATTCCTTTGGGATTCAGCTAGAGAAGTGCTAAAAGCTCTGCCAACTTCTGTGAGTGATCAGAATAATGGCGTTATAATTACAGATTGGTATACAACAAAAGATGCACCAAATTATAGCTTTAAAATAGAAGTTACAGTTTTGGACGATGTTATTAGCCCAGATTCACTCGAAGTTAGAGTGTATGAAAAGAAATATAAAAATGGTGTGTGGTTAAATGAGCCTATGTCTACAGCTCTTTCTTTGAATTTTGCAGACCAGATTATTAGAAATGCACGAGAAGAATATATAAAATCAACACAGAAAAAGTAATAATAAGAATATGAAGAATTTTGCAGAGATAGACCAAAAATGGCAAAAAAAATGGAATGAGTTAGGATGTTTCCAAGGTGAAATAGATCATTCTAAGCCTAAATATTATGTGCTTGAAATGTTTCCTTATCCTTCTGGAAAAATTCATGTGGGTCATTTGCGGAATTATTCTATGGGAGATGTGATTGCCCGTTTTTATAGGGCAAATGGATATAATGTGTTATATCCGATGGGTTGGGATGCCTTTGGGCTCCCTGCAGAAAATGCAGCTATTCAAAATAAAGTTCATCCATCGGACTGGACTTTCTCGAATATAGCATCTATGAGAGACCAAATTAAATCTATAGGATGTTCTTATGACTGGCGTCGTGAGATTGCTACTTGTAGCCCTGAATATTATAAGCATGAACAAGAATTTTTTATTAAATTATTAAAAAGCAATTTAGCTTATCAAAAAGAGTCTGTTGTTAACTGGGACCCCGTTGATAATACAGTGCTTGCAAATGAGCAAGTGGTTGATGGAAGAGGCTGGAGATCAGGCGCGCTAATTGAAAAGAAAAAACTTAAACAATGGTTTTTAAGAATCACAAATTATGCTGGGGAGTTACTGGATGATATACAAAGCCTAAAAGGCTGGCCAGAAAGTGTCCGGATTATGCAGGAAAATTGGATAGGTAAGTCTCTTGGAGCTAATGTCCAATTTAAGATCGAAGCAGATGGTTCTAATATTGAAATATTTACTACAAGGCCAGATACGCTTTTTGGGGCGAGTTTTATTGCAGTTGCATATGACCACGATATTGTTTCTTCAATTATACATAGAGAAGAAATTAAAAAATTTGTGGAGATTTGCAGCCATATGAGCACAGCTCAGGCTGATATTGAAAGAGCTGAAAAACTCGGTGTACATACGGGCCTTTATGCTCTTCACCCTTTTGATCCTACAAAAAAACTACCAATTTATATTGCCAATTTTATTTTAAAAGAATATGGAACTGGAGCAATTTTTGGCTGTCCTGGACATGATGAAAGAGATCATGAGTTTGCTGTGAAATATGATTTGCCTATCATCCAGGTGGTTGATAATGAAGAAGAGAAAATCGACGTTCAAAAAGCGCCTTTCATTGGAGAAGGCAAGGTTATTAATTCAGAATTTTTAAATGGGTTATCTAGTAGCGATGCAAAGAAAGCTGCAATAAAAAAATTAGAAGAAATGGGCCTTGGTCGATCTAAAGTGAATTTTAGGTTAAAAGATTGGGGAATATCGCGACAAAGATATTGGGGCTGCCCTATTCCTGTGGTCTATTGCAGAAAATGCGGGGTTCTTCCTGTGAAGGAATCTGACCTACCTATAGAATTACCTTATGATGTTGATTTTACTGGAAGCGGAAATCCTCTAGATAGCCATCCGACGTGGAAACATACTAATTGCACTAGTTGCTCAGGTGAAGCAGAAAGGGAAACAGATACATTTGATACTTTCTTTGAGTCATCTTGGTATTTTGCAAGATATTGCAATAATCAACACGAAGCTATGGTGGACAAGACAGCAGCTGATTACTGGCTTCCTGTAGATCAATATATCGGAGGCATTGAGCATGCTGTGCTTCATTTATTGTATTCACGTTTTTTCACTAAAGCTATGAATGATCAAAATATTATAAGTGTTAGAGAGCCTTTTAGGAATTTATTAACACAAGGCATGGTTTTGCATGCAACTTATAAAGATTCGGAAGGTCAGTGGGTTTATCCTAACGAAATAAATAAAAGCGGGGATAAATTAATACATAAAGATTCTGGGCTTGTTGTTACTCAAGGCAAGGTTGAGAAAATGAGTAAGTCTAAGAAAAATGTGGTGGATCTAGATAGCATATTACAAAATGCGGGAGCTGATACTATTAGGTTGTTTATTCTATCTGATAGCCCTCCTGAAAGGGATTTAGAATGGTCTGAAAGTGGCGTTGACGGTTGTAGCAAGTTTCTTGTGAAACTAATGCAACTAGCTGAGAAAATTAGAAATACTAATTTTGATAAGAGTGCAGATGAAAATCTATTACATAAAACTCATCTTACAATTAAGTTAGTTACAGCTGATATTAAAAATTTTCATTTTAACAAGGCGATAGCTCGTATAAGAGAATTATATAACTATGTTAGTGTTTTATCAGATAGTAGTAACTCTGGTACTATCCCTTTTGCCTTTGAAGTAATTATTAGATTACTAAACCCATTTACTCCGCATATTACAGAAGAAATATGGCAGATACTTGGAAAGCAAAATATTCTCGCAATACAAACTTGGCCTGAATTTGATGAGAATTTAACTATAGCAAATAATGTGACTATTGCTGTGCAGATTAATGGTAAGCTCAGAGCAACTATTGAAGCTGCTTTAAATTGCGCTAAAGATGAGCTTGAAAAAACAGCGATATTACATCCTGACGTTATAAAACATTTAAATTCAAGCCAGATAAAGAAAGTTATTATTGTGCCAAATAAGATAGTAAATTTTGTGATTTAGTTTTATATGTTAAATTATATCAAAAATATTCTTAGATTCGCATCCTTTTTCTTGCTTCTGTCTTGCTCTAATAGGTTTTTGATAGCCGATAATATGGCTGCAAAATTATCTGCTATCAGAGTAGAGCTGGAAGGAGAATCTATCACTAACTATGAATTTGAGAATCATTTAAATAACATATTAGACATTAAAGTTGGAGACACAAAATACAGACTTGAGGTTAAGTTAAAAAGTACTAGCTCCGCAATGATTATACAAAAAGATGCGGATTCTGCACGTGAAAGCGTGGAATTTTTGGTGGAATATAGATTATATGAAATTAATGGCTCTAATTTGCTTTATTCGGGCAAATTCAGGCAGCTTGGATCTTATAATACATTATTCTCTCCTTATTCAACGCATATAGAGCAAGACAAAACAGGGATTAACCTTGCAAAAGCAAGTGCAGAGGAACTTAGGAGAAGGTTGATTCTATATTTTAAAAGAACTATAGTGCTTTAGGTTAGGCTAATATATTGCTCTTTTCTCACCTATGATATATAGCGTTGGAAGGTTTGTTTTAGCGCAATTATATATAACTGGCTATGAGAGGCCAGTATTATCGTGCTAAAAATCTTGTGTTATCATAGAGCTTTAATTTATAGCTATTATCTTTTCTGATATATAATGCTGCTATATCAGCATTAATTTCTTCTTTGCCTATTTTAAATATATCTTTTTCATAATCCGCATAAAGTTTGAATTCTTTCTCAAAGATGTTCTGCTCTACGAAATTAGCTTTTATTGCAATTGGTTTTTCATAGCCAAACCAGTTGCTAACCAGATTTTTGCCAAAAGAAGAAATTTTAGGTGAGTAGATAATAAGCTTGTCATTTTCATTCCGAGCTATAAATTTTGCTTTTGTATTTATCAGAATCTCGGGGTTTGTTTGGAACAAAAACGCTAACCCTGAAAGCATTATCGCGAGCAGACCAAATTGCCTAATACGGGATCTCCATATAACAAACCATAAAAAACCTAAAGTAAATGAAAGTGCAGAAAAATAATTCATATATCCCGTATATATTACGGCTTTGGGCAATGAAGAGACAAAATTTCCTATTCTTATCACAAGATCTATCGAATTTCCCAATATAAGAAAAGCGAGGCTGCCAGAATTAAAGTAACCTAAAATTATCGCTATTAATCCAAAAGGCATACTAATAAAACTTACAATTGGTAGTGCCAGCAAATTTGAAAGAACAGAATAATTTGAATAAATATAAAAATGGTAAATTACTATAGGAGAAGTCGCAAGTCCTGCTACTATAGAGGAGAAGACATTTGAGATAAGATAAATTTTTATGCTGGCAATAATCCCCTTGCTACTACCGAATATCTTCGTGTTTCTGATATAAAATTCATATCCGCAAAGAAGAGAAGCTACAGCTATGAAAGATAACTGGAAGCTTGGCGTAATTGCAACTTCGGGATTTAGTGTGAGTATAATAATAGCTGCGATTCCAAGAGATCGCATAGGGTAGGGTTGTCTGCATATTAATATTGACCATATGGCAAAGCCAGCCATTATAAATGCGCGGGTTGCAGCAACTTGCATTCCTGTTAATAACA
>CAMCRO010000062.1 GCA_945877265.1 Rickettsia typhi
ACCAAGAATCTTCATGGACAATCTAAAGATCGCTTTGACACTAAATTAAAAAAATATATAGAAGTTGGAATTAATGAAAATATTGCAGAAAAATTTGCTAAGCTAGAAGCAATTGTTTCTTCACTTGATATTGCCTTTATAGCAAAAGATACAGGAGCAAATGAAGAATTAATCTGTTCTTCTTATTTTAAAATAGCAAGTAATTACAGCATTGACTGGATAAGAAAGACATGTGATAAGCTAATGACTGAATCATACTGGCAAAGGCTTTCACTGCAATCGCTTAAAGATGATATGTATGATAAGCAAAGAAGATTGATCAAAATGGTGATTGACGACAACATGCTTGAAAATTTAGATGTCTGGTTCAAAAATCAAGAAACAAATTCACTAATTTTTAACAATTTTGTTGAACAGTTGAAGATTCAAGAAAATATAGATATTAGCATGATAATCTTGGCTAATAAAAAATTAGAGATGTTTATAAGAAAAGCATGACAAAAGATCAAGAAATAGGTGAATTATTAAAAAAAACTCGGCTTCAACAGTTGCTTGATATCGCAACAATTGCTGAAGCTTTGAAAATTAGAAAAAAATATCTTATTTCTTTAGAAGAAGGGAATTTCAAAGAAATTCCTGGTGGCGCTTATATAGAAGGCTATATCAAGTTATATTCTGATTATTTAGGAATTAATAAAGAGATAGCAAACATAAAAAATATCACAAAAAAAGATACTAAACGAACTATAATAAAGGTTAAACGCCATATTAATGATAATTGGATTTTAGCAAGCATCTATGCGATTATAATTTTACTAGCTTTATATTTTGGCTTAGTTAAAAATGATAACGAGAAAAATAAAAATAATGTAATTCATTATTTAATCGAAGATACTATCTCATAAAATATAGATAAATAAAGATGAAAAATATTTTAAATTTAACAGAAGAAATAAAATCTAAGCTTGCTGATTTTTCTACTAAATATGAATCCGTTCTAAAAGAAAAAATGGAATTAATAAGCTCGAATGAAATATTAAAAAAAGAAAATGCAGCGTTAAAAAACGAATGTAAAAATGCTTTATTTGAAATAGAAAAATGTCTTATATCAATTGAATCAATGAAGAAAAATGGCAACAATAACAATTAATTTAAATAATAAAGTATTTCCGATTGCATGTGAAGACGGCCAAGAAAAACTAGTCGAGGACGCAGCAAACGAAGTAATAAAAAGATTTGAAGAGCTAAAAAAACATAGCCCTGGCGCGCTAACAGAATATCTTTTATTGCTCTGCACTCTTAGCATGCAAAATGAAATTTCTTCAAGCAAAACCGGTAATTATAAAGACAATTTGAATTTGGCTACCAAAAATTTGGAAGAGATAGTTAGTATAATAAAAAGTTTAGATTAATTAAAATAACGTACTGCAGAAAGAAAAATATACTTTTAAATTTTTTTAATAACAAATTTACATCAGCTATAATAAAAATTTTCTATCTACCACTTATAACTCTAGTTTTAATTACGAGAAAAAGTACAGTATTTAATGACTAATCCTAATTAAGTAGTATTTTATGGCACTCAAAAGCACTCAAAAAGATCGGCTTGATACTTTATTATCAAAAACCCCATTAAGTGAGGGTATTCCTGGTGCAAGAGGCACCAGAGGAGATATGGCCTATACAACTAAGCGAGATGCAGTAGCAAGATTTGATAATGGTAGATATGATCAAGGTTTGACAAAAGAACAAGTAGATATTCTAAAAGTTCCTGCCTCGGTTGCTGGAAAACCCAGAGAAACTAGCAAATTATTAGAAGCATTAACACAATTTTGCGGTCCTGATAATACTAAATCAACACCAGAACAAAAACAAGCTGTGCTTGCTTGCGCTATTGCTGATGTCCCTGATTTAAAAGCACGCTATGAGCAAAGGCAATCTGAAATAGCCGCCCAAGCAGAACGTCAAGCAGAAGCTAGAAGAGCTGAAGCTGAAGCTAGAAGAGCTGAAGAAGAACGTCAAGCAGAAGCTAGAAGAGCAGCACAAGAAGAAAGAGCAAAAGTAGCACAAGAAGAAAAAGCAAAAGTAGCTTCATTAGAAAGATCAAAAGATCTGAAAACACAACTTGCTTCTTCAGGGGAGTATAGAGACTTAACTGAAAAACACAAATTAACGCCAAATGGCAATATGAAAACAATCCTAGATATGGAAAATACTTTAGAAGGCGTAGTAAAAGAAGGACATGCATCAACCACCGCCAAAAAAAGCCTCAAAGAAAATATCGCAACTTTAGCTGGCGATAACCCAGCTCTTAAAAAATTAGTTAACCATCTAGGCAGCATATTAAGACAAGAAATGAAGAAACAAGGCTTAACAGTGGAATCTAACTGGCGCCATACTCTTAGTGATATGTTCAGAAGTAAAAAAGAGCAACAAAAAACTAGAGATGAGTTAGCAAAAGTAGGGATTGATGTCAAAACATTAGTTGAAACTATGAAAAAGTCTACTAAATCCGCCTCAGCAGGTGTTGCAGCAGCTCCAGCAGGCAAAGCAAAACAGCGCGGAAAAGCAGATGCTGGAATTGCTGATTGGCGATAATCAAAATATTGTCTTTATATAATATCTTGCCCAGATAGCAAGTTTTAGAAGCTGGCTTATTATTGGCATTCTGCAATATCCAAAATATTTAGTTAAGTATAATATAAAGCCTTTTGCTTTGTGATATTCTAAAAATTTATTGGTAGTTTCACTTGTGCTTAATTTATGAAAAATTTCAGCATTTTTTACAAAGCAAATCTTGCCTCCAGCAAATTTGATTTTCTTGCATAAATCCATATCTTCCACATGCAAAAAATATTCTTCCGAAAGCATCCCTACTCTCTCATATTTCTCCTTTGAACAGAAAAATAAGGCTCCAGAAAAAGCTTCTAAATCTGAAATATCTGATAAATTATTTATTTCAGATAGATCTCTATTTATTCCTTCAATTCCAAGTTTTTTAAGTCCAAAGCTTTCAGAAATAGCATTCAACGGAGTCATCAAATTTCGTCGGCAAGTTTTTTGGATAGTCCCATCAGAATTAAGAATCAAGCATGTTGCAAACCAATAGGCGCTATTTTGTTCAAGTGCACTACACAACTTCGCAGCAAAATCTTTATCTTTTGTATAGCAATCAGGATTGATAAAAAGCAAATATTTCCCTGCAGCTTCCTTAGCTGCAATATTGCACCCTTTGGAGAAGCCTATATTTCCATTTCCATCTATTAATTTTATTTCTTTAAGGGATTTTAAACGTTCTAGAACCTCTGGCGGATTGCCATTATTTACAACAATAATTTCCTTAATTCCTTTAAGCTTAGAGCAAGAAGAGATACAATCAAATAACACTTCAGTGGTATAGTAAGATACTATTAAAGCAGAGATATTTGTTTCTATCACTTTAGTCTTTCTTTTATGTTTTCATAATCGAGCAAATCAGATTTGGTTCCGACAGCAGATAAACATGGTTTTGTGGTAAAAATAATATCTGCTGCTTTCATAATATCAGAACACTTAGTATTGTTAATCTCTTCTAAAACTTCTTCTATGGGGATAAATTTGCCGAATAAGCTATAATTTTTACCAATTTCTTCAGACTTATAAGCCGTTTTTTCTTCTGCCATATAAATACATGATTTAATTTGGTCTTTTGCTCTATTTAACTCTTCCTCTTTAACATCAATTCTAATTCTATTGATCTCATCGCACATTTTTTCAGTAACTTCATTAATTTTTTCATGAGCGCAGCCTGCATATAAGGAAAAAATTCCATTATCTGAAAATGCGGTGTTAAAAGAACCTACTGAATATGCAAGGCCATGTTTTTCTCTTATCACCTGAAATAATCTAGAAGATAAGCCACCGCCCAGAATTAGTGATAAAATTTGCGTGTGGTAATACTCTTTGATATCTTTATAGGAAGAGCTATTAAAGGCTAAAAATAATGTACTTTGCTCCAGTTCCTTTTTTTCTACAAAAATATTTCCTGAATGATATTCAGATGTCGAAGCAATAATTTTTTCATTTGATTGCAGAGCGCCAAATTTTTCTAAAATATTTTTACAAAATTTATCATGGTCCACTCTACCAGCAGCAGATATAACTATATTTTTAGCATTATAATGTTTATTTATATAGTTTTGAAAATGCTCGGTTTGATATTTCTTTATCGAGCTTTCGGTGCCTAATATCGATTTACCAAGTGGCTGGCCAGCGAATGCTTGAGATATAAGGTTTTCATACGCTAAATCATCAGGATTATCTTGTGTTTGCGCAATTTCTTGGCAAATAACACTAAACTCCTTCGCTATCTCTTCTTCTGAATATTCTGAATTTAAAATAATATCGGAAATTATATCCAATGCTTTTTCAACATGTTCTTCCAAAACCTTTGCATAATAAACTGTATGTTCTTTAGAAGTATAAGCATTAAACTGCCCGCCAATAACATCGAATTCTTCTGCGATTTTTTTTGCATTTCTGTTTTTTGTTCCCTTAAAAGCCATATGCTCTAGAAAATGTGTAATTCCCTCCTCTGTAGCATCCTCATATCTGCTCCCTACTCCAACAATAACATTGATGGCAACAGATTTAAGATAAGGCATAGAATAAGTTACTGCCGAGAGATTATTTGGAAGTTTTGAAACTCTAAATGTCATTTTATTTGATTTTTGCTATGTATGTTTTAAGCCTATTTGCACTATCCTTGATATCGTAATTTTCCTTCACTCTTATAAATGCAGCTTTAACAGATTTTGCAGCATATGCTTTATTTTTTATCAGGTGCTCAATGGACAAAGCAATTTGATTTGGAGAATCTATATCAATTAATTGAATATTTTCTACACCTTCAAATATCTCTAACGCACCCACAGTTTTAGTAGTTACCATTGGGATTTGATTTAGAGCTGCCTCTAAAATAGTAATACCAAAAGGCTCTTCTCTAGAAGGAATACAAATGATATCTACATCTTTTAAAAACTCAGCTTTATCATTTACCCAACCAACAAAGCTCACTTCATCCTTTAAATCCAAATTTTTTATGAGTAGCTCTAATTTTTCCCTTTCTTCACCTTCACCACCAATTTTGGCGTGTATATTTATTCCTCTATCTTTTAGTAATTTTATTCCTCTTATAAATACGTCAACACCTTTTTTATGGACGAATCTTGCAAGGACACCAACTGTAATTTTTTCTCCAGGAGAAAAACTCTTTTTTACATCAAAGGAATAAGCACTAATGTCTACAACATTAGGCATAAGAAAAATGCGATCTTCTTCTATACCTTGGGTTATTAAAAAGGCTTTTAAATGCTTGGTAATACTGAAAACATAATTGCATTTTAATAATGGTTTATACCAATAATTATGAGCAACCCCTACGAGCACAGGGGGATTTTTGCTGAATTTTTTAGCAGAATATGCAAAATTAATCGCCCTAGAGCCATGCGCAATAATAACATCAGGGTTTTCTGTCTTAATCAATCGCCATAAAAGTAATTTAGAAATAGGATCAAAAGATATTAAATTGGGTAAAGTATAGTTTTTGATATCAATCCGATCATTAACAGATGCATTAGTTGAAGTAACAGAGATAACCTCATGTTTCAAAAGACAAAGCGCTTTATTATAATCTAAAAAAGATTGCTGAATACCGCCAAAATCTCGGCTTAGCATTACATTAAGTATCTTCACGATGAATTACTCATCTCTATCAGCTATAGCTTTAACTAAGTCTATTATTTTCCTTCTTAAAATTCCATCTTTAATTTCGCCAAATGCTCGGATTAATGTGATTAACTCTTTTTCAGAAGCGGTATCATCAGATTCAAAACTAGTACGTTCATCCTGAACATTCCCTATTTGAGTTTCAATATCTTGAAAAAAATAATCTAATGGCACCATTAATAACTTAGCAAAAGCATAAAGCCTTCCGCTTGAAATCCGGTTCATTGCCTTTTCGTATTTCTGAATTTGCTGAATACTAACATTCACCGCGTCTCCTAAATCATGCTGGCTAAGACCAAGCATAATTCTGCGCATCTTCAATCTTTTGCCTACATATACATCTGTCGGGTCAATTCGTTGCTTGAATCCGTCACATTCATTCAATTCGAGTTCCATATAATGTTTTTTTAATCCATTAATATTTTAATGCGGGATTATACCTAGAATTAAATTACTGGTAAAGTTATAATTTTAAATATATATACCAAATTTGCTTATAAAATTATCAGCAGTACTAAAACTGCAACATTCCTTAAGGCACAACTCGTATTTAATTATAAAAACGGAGTTAGCAATCAGAACTTATAATATTTACTTGTATCAACATACAACACTAACCTCAATAAAATATCTCAAATCTCTTTTCTTGCCAACAGAAACACTAAAATAAAAGAGATTATTATGTATATGTAGACAAATTTATTACCATATAATGAGAAAAAAGTAGGTTTTGAAAGCTTATTTGGAAGAAAACCATCTATATAAAGCACTGAATTAAGAGAAGATTCTACTAGAACACGACCCATCGGATCTATTATTGATGAAATACC
>CAMCRO010000063.1 GCA_945877265.1 Rickettsia typhi
AGACTTAAATGCTAGATATGGGCTGATGGAATATGGCATTGGTTATGATGCTAACATATCCAAAAAATTCCTATCTCACTCAGGCTCTCTCAAAGTTAGAGTCAATCTCTAACAGAAGATCCCGGATCAAGTCCGAGGATTACTAAAAAAGTCCTGGATTACTAAAAAGGGCTGTGATGGCAGACTTGATCCGCCATCTCGTTAAGTTTGATAAGATCCTGAATCAAGTTCAGCATAACTTGAAACATTATAGATGCTCATTGCTGAGAATAGATGAATATGATATCATGCTGCCTGTTTGCATTCGTAGCTCAGCTGGATAGAGCGTTGCCCTCCGGAGGCAAAGGTCGTTGGTTCAAATCCAATCGAATGCGCCAATACCAAGTTTCATTTTTAAATAATCCAAACGGTTTTTGCAGCTCTCAGCGTGCTCACCTATATATAGGCTGGGCGTCTTCGCGCCTATTACCTAATCCAAATTATTTGCCTATATTGGTATGTTAATATAAATCTTTTGACATAAGATTCGATATTTGATATCCTGACGATGAAATGAGAGAGAGTTGGGAAGGTGGGTTTTGCCCGCCTTTTTTATTTGATAGTTTTCTACTTTGAAGTATGCGAGTCTTTATGTGTCGCTAACCTTTTATTATATGCTTCGCTCCTTAAGCTTAGTGCAATCTTCAAAATATTTGACTATAGCCTTCTACTTATGAAACATGCGGCATGTTTTTTGTTTGCTAAAAATTGTTGGGTTTATATGGCGTTATCTACGTTAGAGCAAAAAATTTGGAATATATTAGAGCCTGTAGCAGCTAATCTAGGTTATGATATTGTGAAAATTTCTATGCAAGGTAGCAATAGAAAGGTGCTCGATATTGCAATTGATAAAAAAGATGGAAGTGCTGTTACAATAAAAGATTGCAAGACAGCTAGCAATAATTTTTCTGCAATACTCGATGTGGAAGAGGTTATTCCTGATAGATATTATTTGGAAGTGGGTTCTAGTGGGGTTGAAAGACCATTAGTAAAGCTGGAGGATTTTGATAGATTCGCAGGAAGGCTTATCTCAATTAAAACTCATAGACCTATTAATGAGGCTAAAAAATTTCAGGGTGAAATTTTATCCAGAAATGGGGAAGTTATTGAACTGAAAATTCCTTCTGGGGAAATAATGAAATTTGAGTATGAAAATATTAAATCTGCTAATTTAGTTTTTACAGATGAGATGTTTAGACAGAGTTTGGCGCAAAAAGAAAAAGAAGAATAAATAATTTTGAGAGGTTTGTTATGGTTAATATTGGAAATGCAGAAATTTTGCAAATAGCTGAAGCTGTTGCAAGAGAAAAAGGCATCACAAAAGATCTGGTGCTGAGCGCTATGGAAAACGCAATCCAAGTTGCAGGCAGAAGAAAATACGGGCATGAACACAATATCAAAGCAGAAATTAGTCATAAAAATGGTGATATTAAATTATATAGAGTTCTAACTGTTGTTGAAAAGCCCGAAAATTATTTTACAGAAATCTCTTTAGAAGATGCGCTTGAGAGAAAAGAAGATGCTAAAATGGGAGATGAGATATTAGATCCCCTTCCTCCGATAGACCTTGGTAGAGTTGCGGCTCAATCTGCAAAGCTTGTGATAGTGCAAAAAGTTAAAGAAGCTGAGCGCGAAAAACAATATGAAGATTTTAAAGATAGAGTTGGTGAAATTCTTGGCGGCGTTGTTAAAAGAATTGAATTTGGTAATATTATAGTTGATTTAGGAAGAACAGAAGCAATTATAAAGAGAGACCAGCAGATCAAAACTGAGATATTCAAAATAAATGATAGAATTCGTGCTTATGTGCAGGAAGTGAGCCAGCAACATAAGGGGCCGCAAATATTCCTTTCTAGAAGCGACGAAATGTTTTTAGCAAAATTGTTAGAGCTTGAAGTGCCTGAAGTTTATGAAGGGCAAATTGAAATAAGAGCTGTTGCAAGAGATCCCGGATCTAAAGCTAAGATTGCTGTATATTCTAGTGATCCTACCATAGACCCCGTTGGTTCATGTATTGGCGTGCGCGGAAGCAGAATTAAGGCTATTACTAGCGAATTAAGCGGAGAAAAAATTGATGTTATCTTATGGAATAAAGATTTAGCTCAATATATCGTAAGCGCAATGACACCTTCTGAAATTAGTAAAGTTGTTATCCACGAAGATAGAAAAGCTGTTGAAGTTGTTGTCCCTACTGACCAATTTAGTATGGCTGTTGGAAGACGCGGACAGAATGTGAGGCTTGCTTCTGCTCTGACAGGATGGCATATTGAAGTTATGACAGAAGACCAAGAATCAAAACGCAGAGTTGACGAATTTAATAATGTTACAGAGCTATTCGTGAAAGCTTTAGAAGTAGAAGAGATGATTGCGCAGTTGCTTGTTTCTGAAGGCTTTACCTCTTTAGAGCAAATTGCATTTACTGAAGTAAATGTTCTTGCTAATATCGAAGGCTTTCATGAAAAACTTGCGGCTGAGTTAAAAACACGTGCTGAAAGCTACATGGAAGAAAGAAATGCTAGCTTGCTCCAAAAACTTGAGGAACAAGGGGTTGAACAAGAATTGCTTGATAGCTTAGGGCTTCCACTTGAACAGCTTGTGACACTTGCAGAGAATGGCATTAAAACTTTAGAAGATTTAGCAGAATTAAATGTTAGAGAATTTAAAGAGATATTACCTGACCTAAATGCAACAGATGAAGATATTAAGGCGGTGATTGAGGATGCTAAATCTAGATCAAGTTAATAGCAAGTTTCATTTTTAAATATTCGCATGACTTTCGCAAGACTCGCCTGTCCTCACGTATTATTATACGCTCCGGCGCCTCGCTTTAAAATTCACGCGTCTATTTAATTTGAAACTTGCTATTAGATCTATTGCATTTTTAAATATTCGCATGACTTTTGCAAGAGTTCCAAAAGAGTCATGGCGGACTTGATCCGCCATCTCGTGAGAATATTATGAGATACTGAAGCAAGTTCAAAATGACGTCCGGTTTGTTATTCTAAGCATCGCTTTAAAATCAAATGTATAATTAATTTGAAATTTGGTATAAATGGTGATTACTAGAACTTTTAGACATAGAAATTTTTAATATGGCCAAAAAATTTAAGTGTAAAATTACTGAAGAAAATTTAGAAAAAGATAAGTTATTTAGGCTGGTTCTAGCGCCAAATAACATATTATGTTTTGATATGGAATTTAAATTATCCGGGCCTGAGATTCTTATATCAAATGATCTCATGCTACTAAAAAAATGGTATAATACGGAATTTTTAAGTGAATATTTTGGGATTCCGGTTGATATTTCAGTGTTAAAAGAACAAATTTTGAGGCAGATTCATCACAAAATCTTAACATTTATTGCTTTAGCAAAAAAATCTGGTAAAGTGCACATAGGCAGGAAGCAAGTTGAATCTGAGTTGAAAAATTTTAAAAAAGACGAATATCTTTTAATTCAGGCGAAAGATTCAAGCTTACGGGAAAAATTTAAGAATAACAATAATATTTTGGAATTATTCTTAAGTAGTGAATTATCTGCAGCTTTAGGTAAAGAAAAAGTTTTTTATCTTTTAGTTGTTGGTGATTTTGCTAGCAAAATTTCTGATATTGCCGAAAAATATGAAAAATTTAATGAGTAGAAATGACAGATAATAACGAACCAAATGATAAGCCTCGGAAACTTACATTATCAGCTCCGAAATTAACATTATCAAAACCTAGTGAAGCTGGGCTTAGAAAATCATTTGTTACTACTCGTAGCGCTGTAACTGTGGAAGTGAAGAAAGGAGTTGCTTCACAATCTACTTTTGGATCTAGGCGTCTTGGAGAAGTCCGCAATGTTGAAAATGAATTCGATAATAGAATCAATATTTTAAAAAGAGCTGCAGAAGATGCGAAGCTTAAGGAATTAGAAGAAGAAAAGAAGAAACTCTTCCAACAAGAAATATCAAAATCTTCGAGCGGGAGGGAGGAAAACGAGCCTCTTGCAGTAAAAGAGCAAAAAAATTTATTTCAGGAAATTCCAGAAACTTTAAATAGTAACTTAGTTGCAAAGCATAAAATTGAGCAGGATTTGGGTGAAAAAAATAAAGATACACCTGAAGAGCCAAAAACTCCTGTTAAAGCTAAATGGGAAGAACCTAAAAAATTACGTAAAAACGATATTTTTACTCTCCTCGATACTGACGGCGAAGATGAGCCAAGGCGCGGTAGAAGCCTTGCTTCAATTAAAAGAGCTAGAGAAAAAGAAAGAAGAAAACATTTAGATATAAAACAAGAAAAATTATATAGAGAAGTTATTATACCTGAAGTTATTACAGTTTCAGAACTTGCTAGCAGGATGACAGAAAGAGTTGCCGATGTTATTAAAGAGCTAATGAAACTGGGAATGATCGCTAATGCTAACCAATCCATTGACGCAGATACTGCAGAGCTTGTTGTGAGCACAATGGGGCATACATGCAAAAGAGTTCTTGATTCAGATATTGAAAATATCTTAGTTAATGAACCTGATGATGAAGCAAACATGATGCCAAGAGCTCCTGTTGTGACAGTTATGGGGCATGTGGATCATGGTAAAACTTCGCTTCTTGATGCACTTAAATCGACTGATATTGCAGGTGCAGAAGCAGGCGGAATTACTCAGCATATTGGTGCTTATCGCGTGACTCTTCCATCAGGTCAAAGTATCACTTTCCTTGATACACCAGGCCATGAAGCATTTACTGAAATGAGAAGTAGGGGCGCTAAAGTTACCGATATTGTTGTGCTGGTTGTTGCAGCTGACGATGGCATTATGGCGCAAACAATAGAAGCTATAAACCACGCTAAAGCCGCAAATGTGCCGATCATAGTTGCGATAAATAAAATGGATAAGCCTGACGCAAATATTGAAAGAGTTAAAAATGAATTATTACAGCATAATTTAATTCCTGAAGATTTGGGTGGTGATATTATAGTTGTTCCTGTTTCAGCTTTAAAAAGAACCAATTTAGATAAGCTAGAAGAAGCAATTTTGTTAGTTGCTGAAATGGCAGCACTTAAAGCTAATTTTAATGCTCCCGCATCTGGTGCTGTTGTTGAATCGAAGATAGATAAAGGCAGAGGTGTGGTTACCACTTTGCTTGTGCAAAGAGGCACCTTAAAAATAGGAGATTTGATGGTTGCTGGCAACGCATTTGGCAGAGTGAAAAGAATGCTGGATGATAAAGGCCTAGATGTCGAATTATGCACTCCTTCAATGCCGGTTGAAATTCTTGGCTTAGATAAGGCTCCTCTTGCAGGCGAAGGTTTTTCTGTGGTGCAAACTGAGAAGCAAGCAAGAGATATAACTGAATATAGAGAGAAAAAAGCTTTAGATAAAAAGGTCGCTCATGCCAAGAAAAGCAGCTTGGAAGATTTATTCCTTAAAGCAACAGGAGAATCGCGCGTAAAAGCTTTAAACATAATTATCAAAGGTGATGTGCAGGGCTCTATCGAAGCTATTGCCAGCAGCATCGCAAAATTCGAGCATAAAGAAGTGGATGTTAAAATTTTGCATACAGCAGTTGGTGGTATTACAGAGTCTGATATCTCTCTAGCTCATGCTTCTAATGCAATTATTCTAGGCTTTAATGTTAGGGCCTCTAATGCTGCTGCTCTCTTTGCTGATAAGGAAGGGATCGATATTAGATATTATTCTATTATCTATAATTTACTTGATGATATTAAAGCAATGATGAGCGGAATGCTTTCTCCAATTATTAGAGAAGTTTATATTGGTAGCGTTGATATTAGAGAAGTATTTAATATTACTAAAGTTGGTAAAATTGCTGGATCTTATGTGACAAAAGGTGTTATCAAGCGCGGTGCAGGTGTGAGATTATTACGCGATAATATCGTGATTCATGAAGGCAAACTCAAAACACTTAAACGTTTCAAAGATGACGTAAAAGAAGTGAAAGAAGGATATGAATGTGGTATCGCTTTCGAAAATTATGAAGATATTAAAATTGGCGATAATGTTGAAGTGTTTGAGTTAGTCGAAGAAAAACAAACCCTATAGTCTTTTAGGGTTTGATTAGCAACGTCGTTACTCTTCGCTTACCTAGTAGTTCTAGGCTTCGCTTATCGCCTCTAGTATCTAATCAAACCTAAAAGCTATATATCATTTATGTAAGAATCTGAAACTTAGTCTTCCTAATTCATTTTGGAATGACCATAGTCATTCCGGGCTTGACCCCACTAGTGTCCGGGATAAATTAAGAAGGCAGGTATGAAGGTAGCATAAGTCTTTGAGTTCAGGTATAATACCTGTTTGAACAACTTAAAAAAGACTTATGCTATGTACAAACATAACACATTTAATGAAATACTAAAACTATTAGAT
>CAMCRO010000064.1 GCA_945877265.1 Rickettsia typhi
GTCTTCACTTCTTTTCTAGCAGCCGGCATAGATTTAATAATAGACAACTCAAGATCTCCAAACATAGTAAGAGATAAGGTCCTTGGAATAGGGGTTGCAGACATAATTAAAATATCCGGATGGCTTCCTTTTGCGATAAGCTCCATTCTTTGTTCAACTCCAAATCTATGCTGCTCATCCACTATTACATACCCTAAATCTTTAAACTGCACTTTCTCTTGGAATAAGGAATGAGTTCCTATTAAAAAATTTATTTTACCAGAGAGAAGGTCTTGAAGGCTTTCATTTTTCTTTTTACTTTGCATTTTGCCTGTAAGTAAACCCACATTAATATCATGTGGCTCAAAGATTTTTTTAGCAAAATTATAATGTTGCTCGGCTAGAACTTCAGTCGGCGCCATTAAAGCAACCTGAGCGCCAGAAGATATAACACTCACAGCAGAAAGCATTGCAACAATAGTTTTGCCGCATCCAACATCGCCCTGAAGCATTCGAAGCATTTGCCTATTAAAGCTTTGTTCTTCTTCAATTTCTTTTAAAACTTTTTCTTGGTCCTCGGTTAAATCAAAAGCGAGAGCTTTAATAATTAAGTTCTTTAATTTTTCATCTGCTTTAAATATTCGCCCTTTATTGCCTCTTGCTTCTTCTTTTATATATTTAAATCCAAGTTGGCTAGATAAAGCCTCGTCTATTTTTAGCCGTAACAAAGCTTTTTGCATATCGATAGAACAAGGGCCAGCCGCATGTATTTTAGTAACCGATTCGATAAAGTTAGGCAGCTGATATTCTTCGATTAATTCTCTCGGCAGCCACTCATTAAGTGTAGTGCAATATTTTATAGCTTTTACTATATATTTTCTTAGCTGAGAATTGGTAATGCCATAAGTCAGAGGGTATATAGGCTCATTCTGGGTAATTAGGTCTTTATCATATAAAATTTCAGGATGGTTAATTTGTGGTCTAAAATCATAAAATTCTACTTTACCTGAGACAGTAACTTCAGCGCCGATTTTAAAAATACTTCTCAAGTAATTATGCAGCTTAAAAAAAACCACGACAATACTCCCACCATCATTATATAATGATATTTTTACAGGCTGAGCTTTAGTGCGAGGATAAACAACTTCGTTAACTTTTCCTCTAATAACAATATATTCGCCGTAAGAAAGGCTAGAGATAGAGGGATATAATCTATGCTTTAGATAATAAGATGGCTTATATAACAATAAATCTACTACTCTCTCTATCTTTAATCTCTTTAGAGCAGAAAGCTTTGTTTTATCAAGAGTTAGAATATTTTCAGCATGCTGCAAAACTTTATTATTTCGTAATATTGATAAGTTTTTCTCTATAGAAGCTGCTTGCATTGAATTAATAAATAGATTTATCTCTTCATAATAAAGCAAATTTTGAAATTAATAATAGTAATATCTGCCTAAAATCTAAAAATGAATTAACTGCAGAATTCAGTAAAAAGCTAGCATCTTTAGAAAAGTCTAACAAATCATTAAAGCTAATCTTCTGCTTTTCAACATATTTTTTAACCGCTTCTAACTCGGGGCAATCTAATTGATTAGGGCGCAAAATTTTTGCTATAGATGCAATAATAGAACTAGCTAATTCTTCTATTTTTAAATTTTTATCTGAAGCTAACTTATCAAGAATTATAATTTTATCCTCAAATCTCACTTCAGGATTTAAAATTATATAAACTTCTTTGTCAAAAGAGATAGGATGATTCTTTTCAATAGCTTTATCGTTAAAAATAGAAATACACCTAGATCTAATAGTAGGCAAAAGGCTTGCCTTGCTTTTTGCCACTAAAAATATAAAAGAATTTTTAGGAGTATCTTCTAAGATTTTAAGCAAACAATTAGATGCATTTATATTCATAGCATCTGAATCTGCGATTACTGCGAATTTATAAGGAGAAATTCCAGCTGTAGAATTCAAATCATCTTGTAAAGATCTTATCTGCTCGACAGTAATTGTCTTGTTCTCATTTCCGGATTTATTTTTTTCCAGCTCTATCCTTAAAATATCTGTATTATTTTCAGCAGTAACATCTGTAAATTCTTTAGTCGCAGAAGAAATAAATGCCAAAATTTCTCTAACAGCCTCACTAGAATTTAGCGACTCAACAATAGAACTTTGCGGCAACTTATTACTCACCCATAAATCTTCTAAAATATAACGCAACTGGGTCATCAAATTACATTTCTCTCTTATATAAATCGAATCTAGATAATATTATTTCTTTTCCGAGTATTTCAATAATATGGAAAACACTAGGGGAAGAAGTAAGACCGGTAATGAGAGCTCTAACCGGATTCATTAGCTCTCCGAGTTTTAGATTTTTTTCAGTGGCGAGTTTCTTAAACTCAGCCTGAATAGTATCTTTCTCAATAATCTCTAAATTCTTAATTAGCTCTCTTGTAGAAATAATCAAATCTTCGCTTGCTTGACTTAGAGTTTTTTTGGCCTCTTCAGTTATATTATAAATATTTTCTTCATGGTAAATTAAAGCAAGATCAGCGAGATCGCTTATCAGCACACTCCTAACTTTTAAGTCCTCTAAGGCTTGTAGCAAGAATTTTTCTGACTTATTACTCATTGTAATATTTTTTTCTTTCCAATAGGCCTTAATATAGCTAATAAGGTCAGGATTGGCCATATTTCTCAAATATTGTGAATTTATATATTTGAGTTTCTCAAAATTCATACGAGAAGCAGACTTGCCAATATGGCTGCCATCAAACCATTCTATTGCTTTATTGATAGGGATAATCTCCTCATCACCATGGCTCCAGCCTAATCTTACTAGATAATTAAATAAGGCATCAGGAAGATATCCTTCATCTCTATACCATTCAATTCCAACTGCACCATGCCTTTTAGAAAGCTTAGCTCCATCTTCCCCGTGTATTAAAGGTATGTGCCCCATAATAGGCACTTGCCAGCCCATGGCTTCATATAATATTTTTTGCCTGAATGCATTATTTAAATGGTCGTCTCCTCTAATAATATGAGTAACATCCATATCTTTATCATCCACTACAACTGCAAGCATATATGTTGGGCTACCATCTCCTCTTAGTAACACCATATCATCTAATATTTCACTAGAAACAACAACTTCTCCTTGAATAATATCATTAATTATAACCTTGCCTTCCCTTGATGCTTTGAGCCTCACAACAAAAGGCATGTTTTCGGGATGATCTGATTCAGAAGCATCGCGCCAAGGGCTCTTAAATAAAAAGGATTCCCCTTTATCAATAGATTTTTGCCTTTCTTTTTCTATTTTTTCTTGGCTAGAAAAACATTTATATGCTCGCCCCTGTTTCACAAGCTCTAAGGCAACTTCTCTATGTCTATCAGCCCTCTGAGATTGATACATAATTTCTCCATCATGCTTAACCCCAAGCCATTCAAGACCGTTAATAATTGCATTAGTTGCTTCCTGAGTAGAGCGCGCTTTATCTGTATCTTCAATCCTAAGCAAAAATTTTCCATCGTAATGTTTAGCAAAGAGATAATTGAAAATTGCAGTTCGTGCGGATCCAATATGTAAATAACCTGTTGGAGAAGGTGCAAATCTTGTTATTACTTTCATTTTTCTAAATATTTTTATGGATAAAACCAAGTTTTAGATTCAATAAAACTAATTTCTTTAAAAATAAATCATAACGATCCCATATATAATAGGTCAGTACGATTTGATTTAGAAAACCCTTAGGATAATTAAAAAATAAAATTGGTATAAGTACAATACCAATAGATTAAGCTAATAACAATTGCCAAAACTAAACTAATTAAAATTTTTTCTACTATATAATGAACTTCAGGCGCACTTTCCGCATTACCTTTCTGAATATTCTTAGGCATACGAATAGCAATTGGCAGAAATATTAACGCCAAAATAATCCAGACCATCGTTACTGTTAGAATAAAAGTCATTATATTCATAATTTTCTCTAATTATTACAAAAAACTAATTAATGGATTTTTATATATTTCATTGTTTATTAACTTGTTATTAACTTATTTGGGGTATTAGTGATGTGTAATTTGTGTATAGAATAAAACAAAAGAAATAAAAAGCTATAAATAAGCAAAAGAACTTTATATGACAGCAAATGTAATAAAATTTCAATCTCCTTTTGAGCGTTTAAAAATTGGCGCATCTAACCCCGATATAATACTACGCAAGGCTATTATAATCCAAGCAATTATTGATGCTTCAAATATTTCAACAAATCAAAAGCTTAAAAAATATGAAATAGAAGCGAAAGCATGGATTTTTAGTAAATCTGAATATTTTGTAAAAACTTGTGAAGAAGCAGGGCTAGAAGCTGATTTTGTTATCAGAATTACCAAAGAGGTAATTAGGGTGCAAAAAAATAAATCTCTTGCACAAAATCAACGCAAAACACATAAATATCAGACAGATATTCTCAGAAAAATTTGTATTTAATTTACCTAAATAGAAGAAAATAACATTTTTATAAAAAAAAGTCTGGAATAGTTCGCTGAGTTTTGGTATACACTTTTGATGTAATTATTCCTCGGTAGCTCAGTGGTAGAGCAAACGGCTGTTAACCGTTTGGTCGCTGGTTCGAATCCGGCCCGGGGAGCCACACTTTGCAACTTCATTATTCCTTCTTATCATATCACTAATTCATTTTTTAGATATTTTCTCATCCTGATATGCTAAATAAATATTGTATGTGGAGGAACCGTGAAGACTCCAAGCTCCGACCTAGTGATTAGGAATTACTCGCTCTATCTTGCTGATCTAATGCTCCAAATTTTAAAACATTATAACTCGAGCAAAGTTTTTGCCAGTAGCGAATTTATAGATCACCTTGGCAGTGCTAAACAATACTTGATATGCAGCGACGGTAGGGTTGTTATTTAGAGCGCTTTACTGAACTTATAGACTTACCCAATAGATGTCTTGACATTTTAATACCAGATTTTTAGGATGATTTTGTGAAAATAGCGACATATATGTGATATATAGAGCTAACTCTCAAGATACGTGCTATAAAACGAAATATAAGGAGAAAATATGCACTGGATAAAAAACAAATACCTTACGAACCACCTGCAGAAAGGTAAGTAAACTGGGATGGTTGGGAATATCTCAATAGACAAGGAAATGAACTTGTCGATAAAGATGGTGATGTAATTATGACCGGTCAAGATTCAACTGATGTATATATGGTAGATTGAATATTTATTTCATCTCATGCTGGTTACCCAATCTTTGGTGCATCCGTAGCCATTGATCTGGCTTATCTTCTATCCACTTAGATAAATACTTATTCATTTTTCGAGTTGCTTCTAGTATCTCATCTTTCTTATTTGCATAAAATGGCTTTTGGGTAATTATTTTAAACCGGGCATTTTGATCATAAAGTTCATTTTTAGTATTAGTGGAGAGAAAAATTCATATATAACGTTCTTGAATCACTAAAAAATATCTACGATATGAATAAGAAAAATTTACATAATTTCGTAGCAGGAGAGTTTATATAACTTTTAGAAAGGTAATAGCGTAACTCATATCTTTTCTTGTTCCTAGAATTAAAAAATGAGAATTTCTTATATCTCTTCTCATTATCTATTAACTTGAAATCAAAAGATTTGCCGTTATAATCCTTATATAAATTAATATAAAATATTCATGGCAAAAGAAGAATTAATCGAATTTGAAGGCGTTATCTTAGAATTACTTCCAAATGCAACCTTCAGAATTAAGCTAGATAATGGGCATATAATAATCGGACACACTTCCGGCAGAATGCATAAAAACAGAATTAGAATTCTAGTTGGTGATAAGGTTACGGTTGAGATGACTCCTTATGACCTCTCAAAAGGCAGAGTAATCCACCGCCATAAATAAATGAACTGTAAAATCATCCTCGCTTCAGAGTCCCCAGCAAGACTGCAGCTTCTTTCCACGATAGGCATTAAAAATATAAATGTAATGCCTGCAAATATTGATGAAACACCTTTAAAAAAGGAATCTCCAAGACAATTAGCAATTCGTCTTGCTAAAGAAAAAGGGCTAAAAATTGCATCTCACATCAAAGAAAATGCAATAATAATTTCAGCAGATTCTG
>CAMCRO010000065.1 GCA_945877265.1 Rickettsia typhi
CAAAAGGCATTTTTAATGACATTTCAATATATCTTGCTTCCTCTGGACATGGATTATTTTCAAAATTGGTAACAATTTCATCGGCAATAAATTTGGAAATTATCGCAACTCCATTATAAGATTTTTGTCCGTGGATATAACAATTATAGCCTAAATCCGCGAATTCTTCTTCAGGAAATTGTTCGGAGAGGCATTTGATTTCTTGCATTAATAAAATATCAATATTGTTTCTTTGCAACCAATTCTTTATCTGGCCAACTCTAATTCTGACTGAATTTACATTCCAAGTAGCAATTTTTAAAAGATTACCCATAATTGAATTATATATTTTGAATATTGAATTATTTGTTTATAATCCCAGTTGCAATAAAAGGGATACACAATTTAATAGAATAATTTTCATAAATAACATGGATTCAAAATATATTAAATAAGGAATTTATATATGTCAGGAAAAGAGAATAACAAATTAGCTGCAAGCATATTAATAGCCGGATTAATCGCTATGATAGTGGGCAAAGTAGTAGATGTTTTATACAAACCAAATTTAAACCCTGCTAATCGCGGTTTTCAAATTGCTGTTAATGGTAGTCAAACCTCTCAAACAGATAGCCCAGCTACACAAGAACCCGAAGAAATTGAAATAGATATAAAATCCCTAATGCAGAAAGCTTCCGCGGAAGCAGGCAAAGCTCTTTATACTAAATGTGCGGCTTGCCATACAGATACTAAAGGCGGCCCGAATAGAGTGGGACCTAATTTATGGGATGTAATAGACAGAGTTAAAGCTTCTCATGAAGGCTATAGTTACTCATCTGCTTTAAAAGCACTAGGAGGTAACTGGGATTATGAAAGCCTCGCAAAATTCCTCCATAAACCTATGAAATACGTGAAAGGTACAAAAATGACATTTGCAGGTTTTAGCAAACAAGAAGATGCCGCAAATGTTATCGCTTATTTAAGAACACTTTCGGATAATCCGAAACCTCTTCCTTAATTAATAACCTGGCTCAGAAATAAATGAATAATGCCATAACTGATTGCTCTGTCAAGCGCGTTTTCTCTATGGCATTCCCACTAATAGCCAGCGCGTTTAGCTGGACATTAATGCTCACATGCGACAGATTAATGCTTGCAAATTTCGATCTCAATGTAATGAATGCAGTAGTATCTCTCGGCACTCTTTTATTTCTTTTTGAATATTCAATTGTAAGCATAACTGTTACCACAGAAATTTTTGCTGGCCAATATAATGGCATGAACAAACTTCTCATGGCTCCAATTGCAACATGGCAGATGCTTATCTTTTCAGCTTGTTCATTAATTCTATTTCTTTTTGCTGGTTTTTACCTCAGTAAATATATAATTCCAGAGACATATTATAATTCAGCAGGAAATTTCTTTAAAATCACTATGTGTTTTTTAGTTTTTTCTCCTGCAACAGCAGCTATTAATGGATTTTTTATAGGCATTAAAAAACCCAAGGTAATTTTATTTAACTCTCTATTTGCCAATATTTTAAATATAAGCTTAAGCTATATTCTAATCTTTGGAATAAAAGGCAATATAGAACCGAGAGGTGCTTTTGGGGCGGGAATAGCCACTTCGATTGCTATCTTCACTCAATTTTGTATTATATTTTCTGTTTTTCTAAGCTCGAAATATGCAGCAACTTTTGGCACAAGAAATTATAAATGGAATAAAAAAATATTCCTAGAATGTTTAAAAATAGGAATACCAAGCTCTCTTGGTTTAGTTACAGAAATGATCGGAAATTATACGTTACAAATGATAATAATTTTGTTAGCACCAGAATATGTTTCAAACCATAATATTGCTCTTAATATTTTTATTTTCATAACATTTCTTCTAAATGGTATGAACAAGGCAGCAAGTGGGCTTGCTGCAAATATCATAGGGGCTGGAAACTTAAAATCTTTATCACATCTCCTCAAATCGTGCATGCAGCTTCACTTATTATTCACATTTTTAATATTTACTCTAATTTTTACTTACTCGCAAAAAATAGCAAGTTTGTACACTAATGACCCCAAAATAATATATTACGCGTCTCTCACGCTTCCATGGGTAGCAATACATTTCTTTTTTGATGGTATTGGCTGGATTATCTCAGGAATCCTAACAGCAGGAGGAGATACTAAATTTACAATGTTTGTTACAACATTAATAATATGGGCATTTAGAGTAGCTCCCATCTTCATTTTATTAAAACTGGATGTGTCTCATATAGCAATTGGATGGATGGTAACTACATTAAGCTCTGCAATTTTTGCAATTATTGTTTATCTTAGATATAGATCCATGAAATGGATTAAAGTCCAACTCTCTTGAAGAAAAAAGAAAATTAGTTATAATATAGCCAAATTAATTTTTACCATTTTATAATGTCAAAACACACAGATAAAATTGCTGTAACAAGCTTTTACAGCTTTGTAAATTTAAAAGATATAGAAGTTCTGCAACCTAAGATTATGTTAATTGCGCTACGCAAATACATAAAAGGAACAATATTACTGTCAAAAGAATGTTTTAATGGTAGTTTTTCGGGTCCTAAAGAAAATATAGATTATGTCCTTGGAGAAATTATCAAGTTAACTCAAGCTAAAGATGTAAGCATAAAAACTAATTATTGCGATAAGCATCCATTTGAAAAGTTCAAGGTCAAGCTCAAAAAGGAAATAGTTACTCTTGGAGTAGGCGATCTCGATGTCCAAAATTTAAAAGGTGAATATTTATCAGCCGAAGAGTGGGACGAATATCTTACTAAAGAAGACGTAGTAGTAATTGATACTAGGAATGATTATGAAGTTGAAATAGGCACTTTTAAAGGAGCAATAGATCCAAAAACTCCAACTTTTAGGGATTTACCAAAATGGGTGGATAATAATAAAGAATCCCTCAAAGACAAAACAATACTTATGTGCTGCACAGGCGGAATTAGATGCGAAAAATCAACTGCATATATGAAGCATCTTGGTTATGAAAAAGTTTACCATTTAAAAGGCGGAATATTACAATATTTGGAAGATTGTAATAATAAAAACAACATGTGGACCGGGGATTGCTTTGTTTTTGATGATAGAAGAGCAGTTGACGAAAAATTAAAGCCAAGCGAAGGACATTGGTTAGATAGAAGCAAGATCTGAATATATTCGATTTTTAGTTAAGCATCACATATATTTTTCAAATAATATCATTGCTACAGGTAATTTTTGTAATATAATAACCAATCAAAGTTAAAAGGTATATTATGGAAACTAATTTATTTGTGGGTAATTCAGCTCCTGATTTTACAGCAAAAGCTGTAATGCATGATAATTCAATCGAGAATGAATTTAATTTAAAACAATATTGCAAAAATCAAAAATGTGTTTTGTTTTTTTACCCTTTAGATTTCACCTTTGTATGCCCTTCTGAAATCATAGCTTTCCATAATAAATTAGGAGAATTCACAGCAAGACAAACTAAAGTTGTAAGCGTCTCTGTTGATTCTCATTTTTCACATTTAGCATGGAAAAATACCCCTTATAATAAAGGCGGCGTGGGTAACATCCAATTTCCTATGGTATCTGATTTAACAAAAAATATATCAAAATCTTATAACGTGCTCAATAAAGATGGCATTTCTTTAAGAGGCACATTCTTTATTGACGAGAATTTTATATTAAGACATATGCTCATTAATGACCTCCCATTAGGAAGAAGCGTTGATGAGATGATTAGATTAGTAGATGCTTGGGACCACCATACTCAACATGGTGAAGTTTGCCCAGCAGGTTGGCATAAAGGCCAAGAAGCTATGAGCGCAACTAGCGAAGGCGTGTCCGACTTTCTTGCTTCCAATGCGGATAAATTATAGCTTAGTGCTCAGGAATTTTAATCTATAATATTTTCTAAATTTTCAGAAATATCATTCTCCCCGAAAATAAAGCTTGTCGGGGCAGAATGATTATTTCTGGAACAATCTGGATTAATTTTATTCTTATCGAAGACTATTAAATTGTATGTTTAAAAATTTTTTTGCTAAACCAGAAGAAATTGCGTCTGAAGAGGCTCTACACATCTTAAGGCTTATACGTTCAGAAAATATTGGAATAAAGACTTTTTATAATTTAATAAAATTTTATGGCAATCCAAAAACTGCAATAGACCATCTTCCTGATTTTATGAATAAAATCGGAAAAAAGAAATTTAAGTTATTTGCAGAAGATGAATTAGATTCTGAAATAAATAAAATGGCTAAAATAGGCGCCAAATATATCAGCTACAAAGAGGAAAAATACCCTCTCCTACTCAAACAAATTGAAGATGCTCCGCCTATATTAACATTCAAGGGAAATATTGAACTAGCATCCCAAAAATGCGCAGCAATAGTGGGCTCTAGAAACTGCTCGATAGCGGGCAAGCAATTTACATCTAAAATAGCAAAAGAATTGTCCTACTCAGGAATTCAGATAGTCTCAGGCCTTGCAAGAGGGATAGACACAGAAGCCCATATAGCATCCCTCCCTCGCACAATAGCTATTATAGCAGGAGGCATAGGCAATATATACCCTCCAGAAAATCATAAATTATATGCAAGAATAGAAGAAGCAGGGGTAATTATATCGGAGTTACCAATAGGAACCGCTCCAATCGCAAAACATTTTCCTCAGCGTAACAGGATAATATCTGGAATATCTAAAGCTATTCTTGTAATAGAAGCAAACTTAAATTCAGGCTCTTTAATTACAGCGAAATTTGCACTAGAGCAAAATAGAGAAATATTCGCCTGCCCCGGCTTTCCGCTAGATCCTCGCCATCATGGCACTAATAAACTAATCAAAGAAGGTGCGAATCTTCTGGATAACCCACAAGAAGTAATAGATTTTTTTGATAAAACTAATTGGAATAATTTGAATGAAGAAAGGGATTCTACTGAAAAGAATGAAGAAATATTTCGCCAGATAGATGAAAAGCTAATTAATAAAGAAAATAGACAGCTCATACTAAATTGCCTTTCCTCTGTTCCTTGTAGTGTCATAGATATTATAAACCAAACTCAATTACCTATTGCAATTATAGCAACTATTCTACTAGAACTTGAACTTACTGGAAAAATAGTCTATCAACCAGGTAATAGAATCATATTAAATTTTGCAGATATATGAAATTAGTAGTAGTGGAATCGCCTGCTAAGGCAAAAACAATAAATAAATATCTTGGATCTAACTATCAAGTAGAAGCATCATTTGGCCACATTTGTGATCTCCCATCCAAAAATGGTTCAGTAGATGTAGAGAAAGATTTTGAAATGAAATATGAAATATCTCCTCGTTCTCAGAATCATATTAAGAAACTTTGTGAAGTAGCTAAAAAATCAGATGAAATAATATTAGCAACCGACCCAGATAGGGAGGGAGAAGCAATTTCTTGGCATGTCATAAGAGTTTTAAAGGAGAAAAAAGCACTCTCAAAAGATACTAAAATTTCAAGGGTAGCTTTTAATGAAATCACTAAAAAAGCAGTAAATAACGCCATCTCTAATCCAAGAGAAGTGGATCAGAATCTAGTAGATGCTCAGCAAGCAAGAAGAGCTTTGGACTATCTGGTAGGATTTAATTTATCGCCAGTTTTATGGAGAAAATTACCTGGTGCAAAATCAGCAGGAAGAGTCCAATCTGTAGCTCTTAGATTGATATGCGAAAGAGAAGCAGAAATTGAAAGTTTTAAAACAAGAGAATATTGGGATATTCACGCAAATTTTGGAACTAACACCAAGAAAGACCTGGAAGCAAAGCTTATAGTCAGCAACGGTGAAAAACTCGAAAAATTTTCTATCGAAAATGAAAAAGATGCCAAAAAAATAGAAAATGAGCTAAAAAATATCGCAAGCTTTGAGATAGCTTCGATTGAAAAAAAACAACAAAAACGTGTCCCTCCTGCACCATTCACTACATCAACTCTACAACAAGAAGCTTCTAGAAAACTTGGCTTTTCGACAAAAAAGACAATGCAACTTGCCCAAAAACTTTATGAGGGCGTAGATATTGGTTCAGAATCTGTAGGTCTTATAACTTATATGAGAACAGATGGAATATATATATCAGAAGAAGCAAT
>CAMCRO010000066.1 GCA_945877265.1 Rickettsia typhi
GCTGCTGTTATTTCAACTTCTATCCCTGAAAATAATACTGATGTGTATATGGGAATTGGCGGCGCGCCGGAGGGAGTTCTTGCGGCAGCTGCCTTATGTACAACTGGCGGACAAATTTGCACTAGATTGATAATCAGAAATGAGGTAGAGAAGCAAAGAGCTAATAAGCTTGGTATCATGGATTTTAATAAAAAATATTTTTTAAACGATCTTGCTTCTGGAGATGTTATGTTTGCAGCTACTGGAGTTACCGATGGTTTTATGCTCAAAGGCGTGCATATAAGCCAAACTGGGGCTATCACTCATTCTATAGCAATGCGAGCTTCGACAGGTACTGTAAGATATATAGAAACAAGGCATAGGTTTTAATCTCCTATGAATTTTTTATCTGTTACGGGGAAAAACTGGAATATTCGTGAAATAAACGAAAGGCAAGTATATCAATATATCAACGAATATGGAATTTCAGATTTTATAGCAAGGGTGTTGATTTCTCGAAATATTCCTTTCGAAAGTATTCCGCATTTTTTAGAACCACGTATAAAAGATCTAATGCCTGATCCATTTCATTTTTTAGATATGGAAAAAGCATGCCTCAGAGTTGCAAGTGCTATATTAAATAATGAAAAAATTATAGTTTTAGGAGATTACGACGTTGATGGGGCGACTTCTTCTGCTTTGCTCATCAGAGTACTCAAATCCCTAGGATGTGATGCAAAAGCTTATATTCCTGATCGAATTGTCGAAGGATATGGTCCTACAATTCCTGTGATAGAAAAATTTGGCTCCTTAGGAATTAATCTTATTATCACAGTCGATTGCGGCGTTACGGCTTTTGAGCCAGTAGCAAAAGCGAACGAACTAGGGATAGATACTATTATTTTAGATCATCATATGAGTGATATTACTTTACCTAGTGCATATGCTATAGTAAATCCCAATAGATTTGATGAGACTACAAAATATAAAGATTTGGCAGCTGTAGGGGTGGCTTTTTTATTTTCTGTAGGGCTAATCAAAATTTTAAGAGAAAAGAAGTTTTTTGAGGGTAAAGTTGAGCCTAATTTGCTGAATTTATTGGATTTAGTTGCACTTGGTACAGTATGCGACATGATGAATTTAACAGGCCTTAATAGAGCTTTCGTGATCCAAGGTTTAAAGATTATGCAGCAGCAAAAAAACCTAGGATTAAAAACATTATTAAATTTAGGCAAGATAGATATTTTGCCCAATTCCTATCATTTGGGTTTTGTTATAGGGCCTAGAATAAATGCGGGTGGAAGAGTAGGAAAATCTTACTTGGGCTCTTTAATATTGTCTACTGATATCGAAGAGGAAGCACAAAAATATGCAATGGAACTTGAGAATTATAACGAAGAAAGAAAGTTAATAGAGCAACAAGTTTTAGAAGAAGCTTTAGAAATGGCAGCAAGTCAGATAAATAATAATTTTATTCTTGTATATTCAGAAGGGTGGCATCAGGGAGTTGTTGGTATTGTTGCTGGCAAGTTAAAGGAGAAATTCCAAAAACCCGTTGCTGCTGTTGCAGTTGAAAAAGGTATCGGCAAAGCTTCCTGCCGATCAGTTAAAGGAATAGATTTTGGTCGTAAAATTGTTGAAGCTAAAAATGCAGGAATATTATTATCAGGAGGCGGACACAGCATGGCTGCAGGCTTTACTATAGATATGCAGAAAATGGAAGAGCTAAAATTATTTTTAACAGAATCTCTATCTAAACATGAAGATGCGTTAAAAGAAAATAAAATATGTTACTATGATGCAGAGATCGCTCCAGCTGGTATTAACTCAGATCTTGCGGATGAAATTAAAAAATTAGAACCATATGGAAATGGAAATATAGAGCCTGTTGTTAAAATTAGCGGTCTATATGTGTTAAAAGCAAGTGTCACTAACAATAAGCACATAAATTGTCTGCTTGCACCTACTAAAGAAGCTTATGGAAACAAAGCTATAAGAGCAATTTCCTTTAACTCCGTTGGCACACCTATATCTGAAGCCCTGCTTTCAAAACATCCTTTGAAACTTACTATATTTGGAAATGTTAAGCTGAATAGCTGGCAAGGTAAAACTAATGTTCAAATTTATATAAATGATATCCATTACGAGCCAAATTAGAATAAAACTCATCAGATAATAGCTTTGGTTTTTAGCTTTATTTTATATAAAATCTTGACAAAAGCTCTTTGAGTCATATAATTGCACCTTATTATTCTAGTTAGAAATGGAAGTATTATGAAAGTTGTGAGCTCACTAAAATCTCTTAAAAAACGTGATAAAGACTGCCAAGTCGTGAAAAGACGCGGTAGAGTTTTTATAATTAACAAAAAAAATAAGCGCTACAAAGCAAAACAAGCATAATATCTTTGTTTGCAATCCGCATTTTTGTTATAAAGTTTTTTTATTTATAGATTATAACAAAATTTTTCATTTTAAACGCTTAGTGCTTTATAGTTTTTTAGTATAGTATTTTTTAGTTATTAGAGAGGTTAACTAATAACTAATTTTACGTTTAAGGTTTAATATACTATGCTAAAACTATTATTAGTTCTGTTTTGTCTATTAATGACAGAAGTATCCAAAGCAGATTTTCTAGCTTTAACATTCGATGATCTTCCAACTCAAAATAATTCTAAAGATCCTAGAGAAGAATATTTAATTAATAAAAAAATATTGGATACGCTTAAGAAACATCAAGAGCCTGCAATAGGTTTTGTGAAAGAAAGTGGTCTGTTTTTTGATGATAATTTCCAAGAAAGAGTAAAAACTTTCAAATTATGGGTTAGCTATGGTTTTGATTTGGGAAATCACTCTTATTCTCATTTTTCTTTAAGTAAAACAGATTTAGAAGAATATAAGCAGGATGTTATGAAAGGAGAAAAAATCTCGAGGCCATTAATGGAGGAGGCGCACAAAAAATATAAATATTTTAGGCATCCTTATTTGGATACGGGAGGTAGTAAAGAAAAAAGAGATGAATTTGAACGATTTTTAAAGTCTCGCGGATATATAATTGCTCCTGTGACTGTGGATTTTAATGATTGGAGATTTAATGCAGAGCTACTAAAAAACCCAGAAGATAAAGAAAGAGTTATAAAGAATTACCTTTCTTTTGCAAGCTTAGTTTTAGAGGAGAGTAAACAAGAATCTATTAGAATTTTCGGTAGAAATATCAAGCATATAGCTTTATTACATGTGAATTTACTCAACTCTTTAGCTTTGGATGATTTAATGAGTTTAATCAGATCATATAATTATGATTTTGTCTCGTTAGATGATGCAATGACAGATAAAGTTTACCGAGAGAAAGATGAATATTATGAAGCAAATGGAGTGTCTTGGCTTGTGAGATACAATTATACTAAGAATATTGAGATAATTAAGCCTTAAAAATAATTAATTTCTTAAGTATTTTATGATAAACGTTAAATCTTTGTTACCTGATGTTCCAGCAAGTATTGCAGAAGTTAGCGCAGAGACTCACATCAGGCTTGTTACTGCTTTTATTACATCATTTAAAGAGGAAGAAGTTATTCGTTTAATGGAGGCTGCAATTGCAGATGGAGCATCTGCAAATATAACCCCTCTAATTGATGGTAGGATAATTCCACTTTATGATGCGGCAGTAAGGAATCTAACTACAAATTTGGTTCAGGTAATAACAGCCTTAGTGTCTATGCATAAGTCCTCCCTTTCATCTGGGGTTGACTACTTTGCTTCTGAATTAGGAAGGTTAAGTGCGTTAAAAGAAGAAGCTGCGAAGAGTGGTATTTTAACTGCTGGTTTATCTGGTGAAATAGATTCGATGATAAGCTCATTATCAGATACTGCAGCTTTATCTGCATTTCAATTGAGAGAAAAATCCATAGCTTTAGAAAACAAAAGAGATCAGATAGTAAAATCTCTAGCAGATACTCATAAAGACTTAATGTGTATGCGCGGGCCTCTTCACATGGCAGCAAAACTTGGATACTTTGGTGTGGTAAACTTTTTACTTGAAAACGGAGCAATAGTTAATATGCCATCTATGATGGGGGATATGCAGGAATGCATGGAACGTGGAATTGAAGGAGATCTATATAAAGCTGCTTTGAACACTTTAAAGGCGCAGCAAATTACAAACTTAAATGATTCCAAAGCTGAATTTCCAGATTTTAAATTCATAAAAGATATAACAGCAACTCCTATGCTACTTGCTACTGCAGCAATAGATATTACCAAAATAGAAAATGACATACGAGAGGAAGCGACTCGTGGAACTCTTACAGGAAAGAAAGTATTTGAATATCATAGTAAGATGGTTCAGTTGTTTAATACACAAACAGAAATTATTGAATTATTGATAGGTTATGGAGGGCATTTTACAGATGTCTGTGCTAAAGTTTATAACGATAAGATAAAGCCATTAATCAAGTCGATAAAAGACAATAATGTTGGGGTGGAAGAGCCAGACCAATTTTCGCTATTAAAATGGATAGTAGAAGCAATTGAAGAAGCACGAGGACAAGAAGGCATATTTGAAGCAGTATTAGAAGCTTTTGACAGTTTGCTTAGTTTAGACGACGTGAAAGTCTATTTAACATCTGGTGCAGGGCTTGAAACTCATGGTCGTGTTGAAGCAGATGCAGATCTTCGCGCACATTACCTAGAAGCAATGGGTGCTGCTGGCGCTGTAGCTTTCGACTCAGCTGCTTAATAGTTTTTCATAACTATATTTTATTTCCCGCACTTGATGCGGGATTTTTTTTATCATTCTCGTGCAGGCGCACTAGTGTCCGGGATAAATTAAGAAGGCAGGTATGAAGGTAGCATAAGTCTTTTAGTTCAGGTATAATACCTGTTTGAACAACTTAAAAAAGACTTATGCTATGTACAAACATAACACATTTGGTGAGATACTGAAACTATTAGATAGAAAGATTGTAACGGAATCGATTAGAAAGCACAGCAGCGATAAATATAGCAAAGGGTTTGGCACATGGAATCAACTTGTTGCGATGATTTTTAGTCAATTATCTGACTGCAAAAGTTTGAGAGATTTAGAGATTAGATTTAACGCTAAAAGCCAGAATCACTATCATTTTGGCTCGAAAGCGCTTAAAAAGTCTACGCTATCTGACGCAAACAAAAATAGAGATAATATTGTATTTCGAGATATTGCAAACGCACTAATAAAATGGCAAGGGAAGGAAATTAAGGACGTGGTAAGCCTAATTGATTCGAGTACAATCAGAGTATCAGCTAGGGGGTCTGATTGGACGAAGGCAACAAAGACAAGATGCGGGCAAGGCTTAAAGTTGCATATACAATGTGGTGTTGATAATAAGTTAATAGAGGCTGCATCGATAACACCTACGAATGTTAATGATATAACTGAGGCTAAAGAATTTGTTCTAGAAGAGGGCAGAATATATATTTTTGATAAAGGTTATTTAGACTTTAACTGGTGGAATAAAATTGCTTGTATGAATTCGTATTTTGTAACGCGCATAAAGAAAAACACGGCGTATAAAATCATATAGGAGCGTTCAATTGAAGGGTGTTCTGAGAATTTAGTAAGCGATAAGCTTATTGAGCTAACAAATAAGAATCCTGGTGGTGGAAGAAAGAATTTGCTTGCTGGCAAGACTTTAAGATTAGTTGAAGTATATGATCTTGCGGGTCAAAAGACATACCAATTTATAAGTAATATATTGGATAAAGGAGCTGATGAGATATCGATGTATTATAAGCAGAGATGGGGAGTTGAGCTATTATTTAAGTGGCTCAAACAGAATTTGAAAGTGACAAAATTTTTGTCTGAGAGTGAGAATGCTATTAAGACCCAGATATATATCGGAATAATAGTATATGTATTGATAGGAATGTTTAAAAGGATGTGCGGGGATGTGTTTAGGAGAAATATTGATTTATTATCTTGGATAAAAATTGCAATTTACTCGAGCCATACACCAATAAAACCCCCCATTATACAACATAGCTTGAATCAAAAATATCAACTTCGTCTCGGAGCCTTATAATGTTTAATTTATCCCGGACACTAGTGG
>CAMCRO010000067.1 GCA_945877265.1 Rickettsia typhi
GAAAAATTGATTTATTATCTTGGATAAAGATTGCTATCTTCTCAAGCCACACGCCATTAAAACCTCCCACTAAACACACAAGCTTGAATGAAAAATACCAAATTTGCTTCGGAGCTTTCTAATGATAAATTTATCCCGGACACTAGTGGAAATAAATTCAGCATGACAAAACTCGTCATTGCGAGGAGGTTTAAAAACCGACGCGGCAATCCAGCATTAATAAATACTTTTTCTGAATTGCTTCGCTTTGCTCGCTAGTGCTTTAGTTATAATAGTCATAGGTTGTTTTCGCTCATATCAACATCAGAGGAATTCCCCTTAATCAAGTGCACTTGACCATGAATTCTAAATAGCTTTTCATCTTTAAATTCAAAATAAGATATTATTTCAGCTTCAATATCATTTCCCTCTATGCTTTTTCCTATAGCATTATATATGATGAACAAATTATCATCTTGAAGCATGTGGTTTTTGAGTTTGAACCCCATTGATTCAATAGTTTTCCTCTGCTCAATTACATGATTAATATATTCACCCCGATTTAAAACCACGCCGTTAATAGATTGGTTATATTCTTTATGAAAAAATTCCTCAATTACAGCTTTAGGATCTTTATTTTTATCATACAATAAATCCCAAATCTGGAATATATTCTCTAAATAGTTCATTATATTACTCTTGTTATTTCAATATTTATTAGGCCAAGGTTGATCATAAAATATTACCTTCATTGCGAGACAAAGTGGAATCAACCCAGTAAAATACACTTTATAATCTTTTTATACAACCTCTCCCACAAACCTTTCAGTTTAAATTTGGCATCAGCGCAGGGTAAGTAAATAATATAAAATGGGAAAAATTAACACCAAAATGAACTAACATACTGCATATTAAGCTGTTTGTACGGTGGTAAGCATAGCCATAGAAAAATCCGCAAATTATAGAAAGAATCACGTATAACACTCCGCCATGAAAATGAGCTAATCCAAAAATCACAGCTGTTATCCATATAGGAGAGGCAGAAGATTTTGTCATGTTTTTTAATTGAGTTTGAAAAAATCCTCTAAAGAAAACCTCTTCTGAAAAAGAAACAAATAATAAATTATTCAACGCCCAAATACCTAAAACCTCAGGAAGCTTCGGCTCGAATTTTACATAATTTCCTATAATTGCAAGAGGCAAAATTAACATTAAGCATGAGAAAAGAGAAAATAATGTAATTTTTAGAGATTTAAAATTAGGATTAAGGTTTGGCACATTACTCGAGGCAAAAATTATCAAAGCCGCCATAACTTTATCAAAATTTAAGTATGTAGAGAAAGAATAAGATTCCGGCGAAAGCTGTAATTTATTTATAACCAATAAGTTATTAAAGCCTGGAATGAGATGAAAACTAAACCCTTCTGCTAAAGCTAGAATTATTATAAATAACATAGCTTTAAGCATATTAGAGAAATTGCCGCGCGAAAAGCCTTGCGAGGCTAAAAATAAAAAAGATAAAAATATAATAGCTTGATAAGACATAACATGCTCAAGCAAAGCTATGATATTAGTAATTATCAAACCCGCCCATAATATTTTTTTGTCCTTAGGCACTATTAACAAAGAACTCAAAACTATTAGCGCTAAAAAAATATATGTTATAGTCATAGATATAAAATCAAAATAAAGGTTATGATGAAATATTTCCGGTAAACCATTCGGAAGCAATAGATAAATTTTGATTTTTCAAAAATTTACGTTTTGGCGTGTCGTGCGCCCCGCAAACAACCAGAATTTGTGCAGCCTTTCTAATTTTTGCTTCTTTCTTAACTTCCTCCATTAATTTTCTTCCTGCTATTCCCCAGAGATCATCAGATCTAACACAAAAATCATCAATCATTAACGTCATCCCCCCAGGGTCATAGACTTCAGGAGCCGGCACGAGTCTGCCGATAACGAATCCAAGGATTTCTTTCTCGTCAGCAATATTACTCTGTAAAGCAATGTTATCTCCGCGGAGGCGGAGATCCACGGGAACCAAGACATTCTTGGCAATTTGGAGCGAGTGTGGATTCCCGTCTGCACGGGAATGACCTAATCGACTAGCCACAAACATCAAATAATCTTCCTTTTGCAGCAGTTCTTTAAACCATTCTTTTTGAATATTATCCCCTTTTTCTCCAGCATATTTCCAAAATCTAGGCTGTGCTTTTTCATAATCCAAACGTTTTGCCTTAGATAAAGAAACCATAAAATCTATATCTTCCGTAGTGGCAAGTCTTGTAAAAATTTGCTCATCCTGGAAACGCTGTAGTGATCTCTCACTATTTTTCGGTAGCGCAGATGCTTCATGGTTCTGCGTATCAAATTCAAAAATAACTCTTTTAGGCTGATACTTATCATAATCCACTTTTTTTATGGATTTATTAAAAGCCCCGCATGTAAATACATCTATTGTCTTCTCCCAAAAAATAAGAGCTCTTTTATTTTCAGGAATAACAGAAACTTCCCATGTCTCTGGGTGCATCTCCCATATTAGATGAGCAACTCGCGTTGCAATGCCTGCACCTTGAAATTTTGCGATAATAAAAAACTCGCCCATATTCCAATTATTGTAATTGCCTTGGGTTTCCTGATTTAACAAAACAAAGCCTGCAATCTCATCATAGACTTTAACTAAATACACCCTTCTTGATGGATCAACAAAGTAATTTTTAAAATCAAAACTCTCATAAAGCCCGTTTTTTGGCAACCTCCAATCTTCTGATATATGCCCGCATTCCCTTGATAAATCATAAACATAAAACCGCGCCATATTTTGAATGCATGGATAATCATCAAGTTTTGCTTGTATTATTGCAATCTCTGGATCGAACTTTTTAATGAGCAAATGATGCAGCTTTCCTTCCCCGCTAACCTCTCCTTCCATTATGAAATCGCACACATGTTCAAAGCCTGCCTTGATGTAAACATACCTTGCTCGTGGGTTGCTACTCTCAGGATCAATCAAAAATGTATCTGCTTTTGAATCAATGTTTGCACGAAAATAATCAATAAATTCGGCTAAAGTTTTTGCTCCATATCCTTTGCCAAAGAAGCTAGAATTACCTATCATATAATCAAGGCAATATGTATGGCCAGTTTTTGAAAGACGGACTAATTTTTCGTGATTAATAGGGCTAGCATGTGTTTCCTCTATTGTCATCAACATACCAAATGGCTCATCATTCAAGCTAGCGATCCAATAAGAATACTTGCCATCTGCATAATTTGAAGGCTCCTTCCTGCCATTAACAAAATTCAATATATCGTCCTTATGCTCTGGCGTGTTATCCCAGAACTCCATCACATAAGGCTCAGCAAGCCAGCTAAAAATGGTGTCTATATGCGCTCCGGTTGCTTTTTCAAAATGAATATTCATAATTCTTTCCTTAAATAAAGTTTCGCCATTAAGCCTTCATTTTGATAACCAAGGTTTTTATAAAATTCGTGGCTACCATCCTTCGCTCGCCTAAGTCCTGAAGTTAAATCAATAATAACAGGTGAGCACCGTCCCGCTATTATCTCAACAAATTCCATCATCTTCTTTCCTATCCCACTCCCTCTATGGCTTTCTGATACGACAAGCCCTTCTATATGAAATCTTATTTTATCAAGTACAAACAGATCAGATTTCGACCATGCAACAAACCCTATAATTTCACAATCCTTTTCACAAACTGCAATGCCATATCCAGGATTATTCAAAAATCTGGTAAATCTAGCTTTCAATTCTTCCAAGTTAGATGGATATCCAAGCTGAGCTAACAGAGGCAACAACCCTGATATATCTTCCAAACTTGCATGTCTTATTACTAGTTGATTCTTATCCATCTTCCCCATCAAAATCTTTTGCAAGTTCTGCTTCTAGCTCTTCAATTGAAGGTAAGGCTGTTTTTAAATTTTCTGGCAAGCTTTCATGCAATTTATATTCTGCAAGACCTATTGGCTTTGCCATATCACGCAATGCATATTCAGCAAGGATATTATTTTTACTTTTACATAAAATTAACCCAATAGAAGGTTGATCAGCTTTATGCTTAACTAGATCATCAACTGCTGAAAGATAAAAATTCATTTTTCCAGCATATTCCGGCTTGAATTCTTTATCTTTTAATTCAATAACAACAAAACATCTTAGTTTCAAATGGTAGAAAAGTAGATCAATATAAAAATCTTGATCACCTACTTTTAAGTGATATTGCCGCCCTACAAATGCAAACCCAGCCCCAAGTTCAAGAAGAAACTTTTCGATATGATATACAAGCGCTTTTTCCACTTCACGTTCATGAGCTTCTTCTCCAATATTTAGAAAATCAAAAATATATGGATCCTTCAGCATATAATGCGCTAAGTCTGATTGGTTAGTAAGCAATTTATCTTTAAAATTAGTAACAGCGCCACCTTGTCTTTTATGTAATGAGGTTTCAATTTGCGCTATCAAGATGCTTCTAGACCACCCATATTCTGCAGTGTTTTTTATATAGAAAATCTGGTCTTGCCTGTTAGAAACTCTATCCATAATAGTTGCTATATGAAACCAAGGAATTTGTGCAGCAACTTGCTGCACAAATTCAGAATCTCGATATTCCTCTGCAAATTTGCGCATATATTTAAGGTTTCTAGTAGAAAATCCTTTCATTTCTGGAAAACTAGATCTCAAGTCTTTCGATAATTGATCTATAACCTTCGTGCCCCATCCTTCTTTCTTTTGAGCATTTAAAATAGTCTTCCCTATATGATGATAAAGTAGGATAAGTTCTTTATTAACGCTTAAGGCTGCTTTATAACGAGAAGTAGCAACACGAGATTTTAAATCAATTAATAGCTCGCTATATTCCTGGTTAATAATGCTTTTGCCCATAACTCCCTCATCTCCAATATCCTGCTTGCAATTTCCTCTCCATTAAACAGCGAGCTATCAAACCAAACATCATAATATTCTTTGCATAATTCAAAAACATTATATTTATCTGTTTGCATATGAATAAAATCTTCTGTTAAGAATAAATTATCTTCTCGTGTTTTAAGCCTTACAAGCCTTGCTTCAAGAGGGCAATAAATTCCTACAAATTTCACCTGAAAATCTTTTAAATATTGCAGATAATATTCTGCTAAATCGCTGCTATCAGGCCCATCAAGAGCAGTATCAATTACAACATTAAAATTTTTTGATAATAATTCTTTTGCTGAGGCAAGAAGTATGGATGCCACGATTTTTCTGCGAGCAAATCGGTTATTATTAAACAAACCTTTCAGGCCATCATCATCATTTTCTGTGCCTGGTAAATTTTCTACAAATTGAAATTTTTTCGGAAAAATAGTTGAATAAAATTCACCTACCTTATCAATCTGCAAATGAACAAATTTATTATCGGATTGCTTGCAAACTTCTTTAGCAATGGTAGTTTTCCCAGCGCAGGATGGCCCGTTTATGATAATAACTTTAGTCATGAAATTTCTACATATTTTTTATCTATATATAGAATATTATGCTTAATAGAATTATCATTATTAAAGTGATCAACAGCCCAAAATTTTATAGATATTTTATATAAGACGTGAAGAAAAGATATTGAAAAAGATAATAATTTGAGCGAGCTACTATGTTATTCATCTATTATAGATTTTTTCTAACAAGCTTTTTACGCTAGCTCAAATTATAATGTAAAATTAACTTTCAAGAACTATGGTCTGCAGCATCAGGATTTTCTCCTACGACTCCTGTTCCAGCGCTTTCTGGATCATGCACTGAAAGCTGAGCAATAGCGTTGGGTAATAGACCAGAACCAACTTCTCCAGAAGCTGCCCCTTCACCACCTCCAGCTCGAACCTCACCACTAGCTGCGGCCGAAACAGGTAATAGACCAGAACCAACTTCTCCAGAAGCTGCCCCTTCACCACCTCCAGCTCGAACCTCACCACTAGCTGCGGCCGAAACAGGTAATAGACCAGAACCAACTT
>CAMCRO010000068.1 GCA_945877265.1 Rickettsia typhi
ATATAATTTCTTACCACCACGATATCTCCTCCCAGAATACGACCAATTTTCTATGGCTTCTTCTGAAATAAAAAAATCTATCCTTGCTATCTTCTTTAATTTCTCGTTATATCCCGACCAGTTGCGCTTCTCTCGGTGCTTTCTCATAACATAACACCTTATTAGCCCAACTACCTCTCTATCTCAACCCTTTTCTCACTCCTTCCATGCAACAACGCCGTATCAGGCTGGCCTTTCATCAGAGGAAATCTCATATATATCAAGCAAAATCGAGTTGTCTTTTATTGCTAATAAGGCTAGTCAAGATGCTTTGAATAAGTCTTTAGTCAGAATATCTAATGCTTTATATGGTAAATTTATATCTGCAAAGAAGAAAATATTATCTTTAGCTTTAGAAGAGCCAGCAAAAACTGAAGCTCTTAGGATATTAAAAGATAGTTATACTAAACAAAAAGATTTTATTAAAAAAGATGAAGCTCTTTTTCAATTAGAAGCAGAATCCTTAGAAATCAGAGAAGAAGATACAAATTTACAAAATAAAATTAAAATAATTACCGATAATCTTCACGATGACTTCCTTAACTATGAAAATGCAGAAGTATCATTCATGGCCCAGAATAATTTGAGCAATGCTCATGTTTACTATAAGAAGATAAAAACCTTACTTGTAAGAATAAAGGAAATAGACGCAGAGACGCAAGATCTAGCTGTCAAAACGCAAGCCATGATAAAACATTATTCTCATTATGAAGCCGCGCTTAGCTCAAGTGATGATATCCTAGAAATCACCAAAGAGTATGAAGCGCCTAAATATGAAGCGCCTAAAATAGAAGTTAACTTGCCTGGAATAGAGGGAATGGAAATTATAGATGGTAGAATAATGATTCGTGGCCTTACTTTCAGCTTCGCGCCATCTGCGGAAGTAAGGATTGATGGCACTACTTTAAGTTTCAAGCCAGGTGCGGAAGTAGAAATCTCAGGAAGCTATGAAGATCCTGATTCAGCCCATTTCATAGCAAATCTAAGAGGAGAATATAATATAGAATATCTAATAGGAGAATATGCTAAATCAATAGGTTTTGAATAATAAACATAGGATATAAGTCAAATAATTTGAATTAGGTGATAGGCTCTATAGAACAGCAGCCTATGAAATAATAGCGGCAAGCAACAGCTCACCTAATTCAAAGTAATTTGCTATAAATATAATTTCATTCCTTCATGGCTTGCTTCAAAACCTAGTTTTTCATAAAAATGCTTAGCTCTAGGGCGCAGCTTATTGGTTGTAAGCTGCACAATAGAGACATCATGATTTTTTGCATAAATAATCGCTTGTTCAAACATATACTGGCCAATTTTTTGCCCTCTATATTTTCCTGCCACCCTCACAGCTTCAATCTGCATACGAGTCGAGCCTTTAAATGTAAGAGATGGCATTATTGTTAAATGGCAGGTTGCTATAACTTCTCGTGAGTCTTCTACCAGCATAAGATATTGGTTTGGGTCTTTATCAATTTTAACAAATGCCTCCAGATATTTTCCATCTAATTCAGGAGCATTAGATTCTCTTTTGCTGCCGAGATCATCTTCGAGTAATAATTCCACAATTCTTGGTATATCTTGAGCACTCGCTTTTCTTACTGAAAAATTCATCTCCTATAGCTCCTATATTCTTAGTGTTAGAAGGTAAATTCAATAATTTACCCTACCCTTATAACCATCATATATATTACCATAGAGATAGTAATCCCCCAGAACAAATATAGCTTTGATTTTTTATATTTCCTTGTAAAAATACTAGCAAGTGTTAGAAATATTAATGCAGGATAAGAAGCTTCTAAAGAAGGAGCAAGAAAAGCGGAAATAGCTTTAAAGTCTAGTAAAGATATAGCAAAAGCTATAACGCTCGTGCCGAATAGCACTAAAGGAAATGATTTTTCTGGCAATTTAAAAGATTTACATAAATATCTCGCATAAATGCTATTTAAAGCAATTGCTGTAGTAAGGCAGGAAATTATTATAGCTAAAGCTAAGAATAATGTTGCAGTATTCCCCATAATATGTCCTGCGATAGCTTGTAGCATATGCTCAGGGCTGATGTTAACCAGTAAAAAAGAATAGTGAGCACCAAGATATACAAGCCCCATATAAATAAGTCCCAGCAAGCTAGAGCCTATCACACTTGATTTAATAGCAAATGATAGAATCTGATCTTCTGACACTAGTTTAGAGTTTTGCATCTGCGTGAAAATCAGCGAAGAAAAAAAGAATGCTGCAAATAAATCCATAGTTTGGTAACCAGTTAGCACACCCATTGAAAAAGCTTTATCAAGAGGCACTTGTCTAAGATCTTCCGGAGCAATAACAACACCATATATTATTAAAATTGATAATATTATTACTAATAAAGGGCTCATCCATTTGCCTAAAATTTTCAGCATCATTTGCTCTTTAATTGCAAATAGAAAGGAAAATAAACTAAAAATTGCCGCAAAACTCATTAGGCTAACTTCTGGGAATATATAATTAATACCTCCATGAGCAACTGTAATGCATCTTGGCACCACCCCAAAAGATCCAAGTAAAGACAATGTAAAAAATGGTATAGTTATCTTCGCAAGGCTGCCAGCTTCATTAAAAAAATTATCATAATTTCCTCTATGAAGCTTAATTACAAATAACCCTAAAAAAGGTAAAATAACGCCAGTTGCAAATAAGCCGAGGAAACCTCCAAACCAGCTTCCCCCAGATTGATGGCCTATGATGATGGGAAAAACTAAATTGCCAGATCCAAAAAACATAGCAAAAATTGCAAAGCCATAAGTTAAAATATGCTTATGGTTAGACATAATAATATCCTAGTAAAATTTAATAATTTTTATAGCTTTGCTGCGAATCTGCAAGATTGCTTATTTGCACCGCAAAAACTCTCTTAAAAAAAGGAATGCATCTTATCATCCTTATGAAAAAAAGCTATAGAAGAATTTCGCTCAGCAATGTCTTAGAATCTGATTCATAAAGAAGTTTACTTATATGTTTGTAAAAACATTATTCTCTGGTTTTCACCATATTGATATGTTCCATAATTTCTAGAGCAGCATCTTCAGCGCTTAAATTTGTAATTTCAAGCTCAAGAAAATTAGGATGAGAAATTGAAAGAAGCTCTCCATGATCTTCAGCATCTTTAGGGTCGATAGATTTCCATCTTTTGAGACGCTCCGTTTTAGTTAACCTCTTTAAATGCTCTTCCTTGTTAATTTGAAGCTGCACAGGCACAAATAAAGAGCCTCGCGCTGAAGCCATTTGCTTCACCTGTTCATATAGCTTTCTGTCGCCTTTTGTCTCAGCAAGGCAATTTGTTAGAACATAACTATTTTCTTTGGATTGAATCAGAAACTCAAAAACTGAATTTCTAATTTTTGCAATAGCTTGCCAGGCAAATTCAGGAATTTTTGCATAGCCATCATATTGTAATAGCTCAAAAATCGGGTTATTAACCAGCTGGTTATCACAAATAATAAATCCATAATTTTTAGCAAGTTCCTGTGAGATGGTATATTTTCCCACCCCAGGCTTGCCAGTTAGATAGATAATGAGTGTTGGTTGTCTCACGCGCCACCTCTCTTAATCACAGTTCTGCAGCAGATTTTACATTTTGTCATTTATATCTTTATTCATATAATTCTTACTCCTTCAGTTAACGCTACTTGATGTATAGGTAATGGATATGGTTTATTTATCATGTTTAACACTATATCTATCTTTTGCTCACCAATCCTTTCTTCAAATTCAAAAAGAAAAGCAGACTTCATTCTTTCCGAAAAGTCATAATCTATCACCTGGCAAAAAATGCTTTTTAAAACAGAATTCTAGAGTATCTAAATCATGTGCTGATAATCTAACTTTTCTATTAACGCGAATCATATTCACTTCTCTTTGCTCTTTCATAATTTGTAATCCTTATTCCTTGGCTTATAAATCTTGCTAAAATATGGGAGCTTACTTTCCACAGGGAAAAATTTTCTAATATTCTCTAGGGTCTTGAAATTTGTAATATTATGTTTTTTATATTTTTGCATCTGCCCCTGCCATGTCATTCCCTCTCCGGAATAATCAATTTCCGCCCAATTTCTTCCAATAATATGGGAGGTATTTTCATCGAAAGCCGATGGGTTTTCAAAATTAAAACCCGCAGTAATTTCTTCTAAATATTCCGCTATTTTTTCTGCCTCAATATGGCTCACTCCTCTAAATCTCACTGCCATCAAAATCTCTATAGATGTTTTTGGTAATATTTTTTGTAAGTTTTGTATGCAGATAAAATTCTCCTTAGAAGTTAGCAAAAACTCCTCAAACTCACTTTTAACTAAAGGAGAAATTTTCATTTTTTGCTTGGTTTGGGTCACTCTTTTCTGCAATATCTCACAAAAACCACTCCACTCTGTTCCTATTAATTTGCATCCATCGGCATAACAATTTATATTTATAAATATTACAGTAAATAACAGGACTGCATATTTTAGCTTCATTTGCAAAAATCGGCTCCCCATAATTAATTTTACCATTAAATCTTTCTTCTTTGATTTTACTTGCCTATTATACAAATAAAACTAAAAAACGCCCAAATAATTTATGTTAAGCATCATTTCATCAGCAAAAACACTAGATTTCGAAAATAAAAATATACCAGGGGTTAGCACAGAGCCTATTTTCCGCGAACAAACAAATCAAATTTTATCAACCTGCCAGAACTTATCAATCGAAGATATAATGTCATTAATGTCGGTGAGCAAAAAAATTGCAACTCTGAATTATGAAAGATTTAGGTCTTATGAATCCGCACCTACAAAAGCTGCGCTTTTAGCATATAATGGTGATGTATATGAAAATATCAAGGCTAATAATTTTTCTAGAGAAGAACTGATATTTGCAAATAAACATCTAGGAATTATCTCGGGTTTATATGGTTTGCTAAAGCCTTTGGATTCAATAAAACCTTATCGTCTTGAAATGGGAATAAAGCTGGTTGACAAGGGTTTGCTTTCAAAGTTTTGGGCAAATTCTATAACTGATTATATCAATAAAACTTTATCTTCCCACACATCTAAATATCTTATAAATCTTGCATCAAAGGAATATTCTGATGCAATTGATACAGCAAAACTCCTATTTCCAATATTTAATATAATTTTTAAGGAATCCCGCGCAGGAAAATTGCAAATTATTGGAATCAATGCAAAAAAAGCCAGAGGTTTAATGCTTGGTTACATTATGTCAAATCAAATAGATAATATAGAAGGGTTAAAAAAATTCTCGAAAGAAGGATATTCCTTCAGGCCAGAATTATCCTCAAGTTATGATCTAATATTTATTCGCGAATGAATCTAGGCAAGATAATATTTATTAATCAGAGTTCCTTGATGATAACAAATTTTCCATACATCATGATCTTTCCGCCAAATTGTGCTCCTTCTGGTAAGTATTATATTATTTTGAATTAGCGAATATGTAAGTAAATAATTATTACTACTTATTTTGCGGGCTTCAAAATCTCTCGCTTCCCAAGTGTCTTGATAATTTGGGTCATTATATCTCTCAAGTAATATTTTTATAACATCTTCTTTAAAATAAATATTACCAAAAGCATCAACTGCAGAAAAATCTTCACAAAGGTGAGCTTCAATATCCTCCTTTGTTCTGCCAAATTTTTCAGGATGATGAAATATAGGCTCTCTCATTGTAAGCGAATTCAAAATCATCAATTCTGATGCATTATCTTCATCAGTCATAGAGCTTTTTAACATCCAAACTTCTTCATCAGCAAAGCTTCTAATAATTTTAAAGCCAGCTTTTTGGTAGCATTTAATAGCAGCAATATTAAAGCAGTCAGGATCTACAAAAATATAA
>CAMCRO010000069.1 GCA_945877265.1 Rickettsia typhi
AAAAATTGATTTATTATCTTGGATAAAGATTGCTATCTTCTCAAGCCACACGCCATTAAAACCTCCCACTAAACACACAAGCTTGAATGAAAAATACCAAATTTGCTTCGGAGCTTTCTAATGATAAATTTATCCCGGACACTAGTGGGGCTTGACCCGGAATCTTGATATATTTGATGAGATACTGGAATAAATTCAGTATGACATAACAAGACTGGAATACTTAGGTTAATCTAGCAAATTAGACCATTCAGGGTCTGAAGCATCTTTTGGAGTTCTAATTTTATGTTCGTTATACCCTGATAAATCTATATAATAAATATTGCTTTGCTTAGGGGTGTTTCCATAAGCTTTTTCTTCTCGAGTGAACATTATTAACCTTCCACTTGGAGACCAAGTTGGCCCTTCAACTAAATATCCATTTGTAATAATTCTCTCATCCGATCCGTCTGGCCTCATTACTCCTATAGCAAAGCCACTGCCCATTTTTGTAAAAGCTATAAACTCTCCATTAGGAGACCAAGTGGGGGTGGTGTAGCTTCCAGCTCCGAAGCTTATACGCTGAATATTAGACCCATCTGAATCCATTACATAAATTTGCCTAGAGCCACTTCTGTTGGAGTTAAATGCAATTCTCTTTCCATCTGGCGAATATGTTGGTGAAGTGTTGATAGTGAATCCATCAGTGAGTTTCCTAACCTTTTTGCTTCTTAAATCTATTTCAAAAATATTTGTTGCACCATTTTTTGCTACAGAAAATAGCGCTTTAGTCCCGTCAGGAGAAAATTTTGGCGCAAATGAAATTCCAGGAAAATCACCTAGGACGCTCTCTCTGCCTGTTTTGATATCCTTTAAGTATACTCTAGGCGTTCTATTAATATATGAGAGATATAAAATTTTATCGCCTTTTGGTGAGAATCTTGGAGTTAATACTAAGTGTTTTCCATCTGTCAAAAATTTGTGATTATCTCCATCAAAATCCATAACTGCAAGGCGTTTTACTCTTTTTAGAGGTGAGCCATATTCTGAGATATATGCAATTCGAGTATCAAAATAGCCTTTATCACCTGTGATTCTTTCATACATACAGTCCGCTATTTTATGTGATGCTCTTCTCCATAGAGCAATTGGTAGTTCTAAAATTTCTTTGTGTATGTCTTTTTCAAGAGTCGGATCCCAAATAATGAAACTTATCTCAAGTTTATTTCCATTAACAGAAACATTACCATTCAAAAGAATTTGAGCCTTAATTTGCCTCCAGCTCGAAAATAAAGGTTTGTGGCTCACCCCAATCTTGTTTTCTATAAAAGCTGCAGAAGGAATGAGTTTAAAGAAAGATGACGAGTTCAAATCATTGGATATTACTTCAACTAGTTTTTTTGCAAAATCCCCAGCTTGTTGATTATCCGAAGAAAAAGAATTTATAGCAATTGGAATACGCTCAACGTGGCCTTCTGTAATGGTTATTTCTCTTGCAGCATAGGATTGTATTCCAAAGAGGATTAATAAGGTAAAAATCGCAATATTTATATAATTTTTCATACTAATTTGGTTTTATCTTTTTGTATTAAATGTGAAGTTAATATTTTGCCAGGTACTATAATCGTCTGGGTTTAAATTTACAAGAGGAGACGCATTTTTTATAGCTCTTATTACGCTATCTTGAACAGTTTGACACAGAAGGCCTTTTCCATCAGGACAGTTGCTAGATTTAACATCCGCGCTTTCCACGCTGCCATCTTTATTGAGTTTGAGCTCCACCCTAATGCTTATATTTTCTGTTGCTGATGCTATAGGTTGGTTCCAATGTTTTTTAATTTGTTGTTTTATTAACTCATCATTTGTTAGAGATTCAGGGCTATTATTATCAAAGCTTCCGAAAGCATCATCTTTGGCATCTGTTTTTTGCCTGCTAACTTTTCTAGATTTATCATTTTCTCCTTCAGATTCTTTTTCTAAATTTTTTAGTAGAGAATCTAGCTCTTTATTATTTGGAGATTTTTTCTTTGGCTTTTCTTTTTTTTGCTCTTTTTTAGGTTCGGGCTTTTTTTCTTCTTTCTTATCTTCTTTCTTTTTTTCTTCGGGCTTTTTTTCTTCTTTTTTGTCTGGTATTTTTTCTGCTTCGGGTTTAGGTTCTTCCTTAGCTGGTTCTTTTTGAACTTCTTCTTTCTTTACTTCTGGTTCTGGTTGTGAGTTTTCAGATATTTTACTTTTCTCTACCTTTTTAGCGTCTTGGTTCAGAATAGTTTCGTCTTTTTGAACCTTTTTTGTTTTTACATTATTTATAGAGCTGACTGGGAGTAATTCAAATGTAATTATTTTTTCCTCAGGTGAATCTTTTGGGCGAAAGGGAAAACCAAAAAACATCAAAGAAATCAAGATAATATGCAGCAAAGTTGAAATTGCGCAAAATAAAGGTAAATTTGTGCTTGTATAACTATTTTTCATTATTTTTAATGCTAGTTATAAGAGCAACTCTAGTAAAACCGGCTGCATTAATTTGCCCTACGACTCCTATAATATCTCCATATGAACTATTTTTATCTCCGCGAACAAAAATTCGAGTGTCGTATTTTTCTGAAGTTACAGCTTTTAATTTTTCTACCAAACTCTTGCTATCAATCGGAGTCTCCATTAAATAAATCTGCCCTTTCTTATCCACTGTTATGGATAATGGTTCATCTTGTCCTGAAATTGGAGAGGAGGTTGTTTCTGGTAAATCAACCTTAACACCTGCGACAAGCATAGGGGAGGTGACCATGAAAATTATAAGAAGCACAAGCATAACATCTACCATAGGGGTGACATTAATTTCGCTCATTAAATTTGGCTTTCTCCTGCCTCTGGTTTTATTTTGTGAATTTATTCCGCCGCCAAAAGCCATTTTTACCTCTCGTCTATGCTTCTGGAAAGAATGGTATATAACTCAACAATGAAATCATCCATTCTATTGCTCATATAGTTAGCTTGAGAAGAGAGGTAATTATAAAAAGCAACAGCTGGGATAGCTGCAATTAAGCCAATAGCTGTTGCAAGCAGAGCTTCTGCTATGCCAGGCGCTACTACAGCAAGGCTAGTATTTTTAGAAGCTGCAATAGATTGGAAGCTGTGCATAATTCCCCATACCGTGCCAAATAAACCAATAAATGGTGAATAAGCTCCAACTCCTGCTAAGAAACCAAGGTAGCTCTCAATCCTTTCGCTCTCTCTATTTCTTACTAAATTCATAGCTTGCATAATTCGGTCTTTTTGACCTATCTTTAATATAGAATCTGAAGTCTGAGTTTTTGCTACGTTTCTGTTGATTTCAGCCATCGCAGAGACAAAAATTGCAGCAAGTGGGCTATCTATATTTCTTTTGATTCTTTCATATAATTGATCTAATCCTTGCCCAGACCAAAACACTTCGTCAAATTGGACTATTTTGCGTTTAAGCATATTATATTTAAATAGTTTATCCAATATTATAGCCCAAGACCAAACAGAAAGTACCACTAGGCATAGCATTACCAGTTTCCCAACGCCATCTGCGGATGAGATCAGCCCAAAGATTGATAAATCTTGCGATGCATGAGTTGAAATTACCTGAGATACAACTTCGTTATTATCCATAATATTTTGCTGATTAAATTATTTTTATATATTTAACAAATTATTTTTACTATGCAAGTCAAATGGAAATTAATAAGATCAATATTAGTTATTGCTATTGTCTTTTATGAACCCATCTACTTGAGATTTCCATAAAGCCTTATAAATTTTGCCATTTTTAAGTAATTCTTCATGCGTTCCATCTTCCACTATTGTTCCTTTATTGAACACAAGAATCCTATCCATATTTTTGAGTGTGGAAAGTCGATGTGCGATGACCAGTACAGTTTTATTTTTCATTAAAAATTCTAATGATTCTTGGATGAATTTTTCAGTGATAGTATCAAGAGCGCTTGTTGCTTCATCTAATATGAGAATATGAGAATCTTTTAAGATAGCTCGGGCTATAGCAATTCTTTGTCTTTGGCCTCCTGATAACTTGCTACCTTTCTCTCCGCACAAAGTGTTGTATTGATTTGGCATTTTTATAATATCTTCATGGATATAAGCTTTGCGTGTTGCTTCAAATACTTCTTCATCAGTAGCATGTGGCATGCCATATCTGATATTTTCCATTATAGTTCTGTCAAACAGAATAGGTTCTTGAGGTATCATGCATATATTTTGACGAAGAGATTTTTGGCTAATAGACGAAATATCCTGATCATCAATTTTGATTTTGCCTTGTTGGATATCATACATTCTAGTTATCAGATTAACAAAGGTGGTTTTGCCAGAACCCGAAAAACCTACTAGCCCTACTTTCTGTTTTGGTTTTATTATGATAGATTTTTTTTCAAAAATATTATCATTGTGTTTATAATTAAAAGTAACATCCAGAAACTCAATTTTTCCTTTGGTTACTATTAATTCTTCTGAATTGTCTTTGTCGGTTATGCTATGAGGTGCAAGAAGGTCGAGGCTTTGGCTGAAAGCTCCTATTTCTTCAAATAAATCTCCTACATCTTGTGTGAAGTCCCATATATCATCTGCTACAGCAAAGCATAGAGTTATAACTAGCGCAAAATCGCCAATTGTAATTAATTCCTGTTGTCTGAGTTCTGCAAGATAATATACCATTGCAAAAATCATAATACTGCAGCTAAGTCCTAGAATATATCTTACTCCTAGCATGAACCAGTTCATGGTTTTTTCAGAAGTTACCATGTTATCGATATATTTATCTAAATATTTTTCTTCGAAATCAAAATTATTATATATTCTAATAGAAGTGATATTACTTACAGCATCGACAATTTTGCCAGCGATTAGAGATCTGTTTTTTGCCCAATTTGTGGAGAGTGTTTTTATTTTACTAGAAGACATAGCTCCAGTACCAAAAAATACAACTAGCCAAATTAAAAATATATTTGAAAAAATGGGGTTGATATTATAGAGCGTGAAAACAGCTGCTGCTAATGTTATGATTTTTCTGAGAACTTGTTCGCCTAAAGCAAATATTATCATTTCAAGAGATCTTGATGCTTCAACTATCCTGTTAGTAATATATCCCGATAAATTATTTTGGAAAAATTTATGGCTATGGTGTTGCACATAAGAAAAATAATACCTAATAGTATCAGCTTTTACTTGTGGCATTGTGATCAGATATAAATAATCATAAAGTCTCCATCCCCAATTAATAGCTTCCCACCAAACTCCATAGCCAATAGCCCAAAAAAGCATTATTTGTGAAAAATTATCGGTAGTATTATGACCATTTTCTATAAAATCTAATAAGTTTTTGATCAAATAGCTATCTATTGAAGGTATTGCTCCCATTGCGCAAGTAAGAGATGTTAGGTATACAAGTTTCCACCTCGTTTTCTTTGTTAAGTATATTATAACACTTATAATGTTTCTGTGCATATTTAGGAGATCCTCTGAGCAAAAGACCATTTATAGCCATTGATATCTTCTATCTCACACCATCTATCTCCCCAGAAAGCATCTTCTGG
>CAMCRO010000070.1 GCA_945877265.1 Rickettsia typhi
AAGTTTCATCTAAGATGAATGGCTCATTTATTACGCAAACTACAAAGAGCAAGCCTATCTCTAAAACAAGCTTCCAAGCAGGGTTAGACTTAAATGCTAGATATGGGCTGATGGAATATGGCATTGGTTATGATGCTAATATCTCCAAAAAATTCCTATCTCACTCAGGCTCTCTCAAAGTTAGAGTCAATCTCTAACAGAAGATCCCGGATCAAGTCCGGGATTACTACTGTCATGGCGGACTTGATCCGCCATCTCGTTTGTCATTGCGAGGAGGTTTGAAAAACCGACGTGGCGATCTACCCTACTTCACTCATTGCAAGTGAAACCAAGCAATACAGAAAAACATAAATTATGGATCACCGCGTCGCTATCGCTCCTCTTGATGACAATTGCAAAAAAATCCTGAATCAACTTCAGTATAACTGTTAGAGATGTTAAAATTAGGGTAGAAATCTAAAATTTGATAGATTCCTACCCTTTTTGCTTTATGATATCTTCCAAATCAATATGAAAAAGATATGACAAAAAAATGTATATTAATAGATTCCTATGGTTTCATTTTTAGAGCATATCACGTTCAGCCAAAGTTAACATCACCAGAAGGCCTTCCTGTTGGTGCTGTTTATGGCTTTATTTCAATGTTAATTAAATTATTACAAGACCAGAATCCAACACATATAGCCGCAATATTTGATTCAGGTGGAAAAAATTTTAGGCATGAATTATTTGCAGAATATAAGTCTCACAGACCAGAAGTACCAGAAGATTTAATACCTCAATTTGGTATTATAAGAGAAGTGGTTAAATCTTTAAATTTAAAACCGTTAGAGCTAAATGGCTATGAAGCTGATGATCTGATCGCGAGTCTCGCAAAATCGATCTCTTCGACTGGAGAAGAAGTTATTATAGTATCTAGCGATAAAGACCTTGCGCAGCTTATGTCTGATAAAATTAAAATCTTTGACCCAACAAAATCTAAATTTATTACCAATGAAGATATTTTCGAAAAGTTCGGAGTTTATGCACCAGAAAAAATCAGAGATATTCTAGCAATTACTGGCGATAAATCAGATAATATTCCAGGAGTGCCAGGTTTTGGACCTAAAACAGCAGCAGAACTTGTCTCTCAGTTCGGCAGTTTCAACGAATTATTGAATAATTATGAAAAAATTTCATCAGATAAAAAAAGAGAAACTTTTAGGCAAAATATAGAAAAAGCAAAGCTATCTTACGAATTAGTTAGGCTAGATTCTGATATATCTCTTAACACCCCGCTATCTGAACTTATTTGGGAGAGACCAAATTTAACAGAAATTTCGGATTTATTAAATAAATATGGATTTAAATCTCTGGTTACTAGAGCAAGTAAACTCGCTAAAAAAGAACCAGAATCTCAACTATCTTTCATGCAATATGAACAGAACCCGACTTTTTCTGAGAATAATGAAGAAATAATAGAGAGTAGCTCGTCGGACCTAGCCAGCTTAATAGCAGAATCTAATTATGAATGCTATATATCGCTATTAATTAATGGAGATGAGGCATTTGTTGAAGCGAATGGAAAAATATTTAAATTCAATAATATTCAAGCAATATCTCCTATTCTAGAAGATGAACGCATCTTAAAAATTCTATTTAATATCAAACTTTATAATAAAAAGATAACCATAAAATCTTATGCGGATCTTTCTATCATGTCATATATACTCTCAAGCGGAGAACAACAATTAGAACTGAATGCTTTAATTTCAAAAAAGCTTGGGGTAGCAACAAATAATTTTGCTGAAATAACATCAAACTTAAGGAAGTTATATCTTAAACTATATCAAGAGCTTTTTGATCAGAAATTATTATCGCTTTACCTAGATATTGATTATCCAATTTCCATGATATTAAACCAGATCGAAAATATTGGTGTTAAATTTGATGTAGAAAAACTCCATGACTTATCAGAAGAATTTGGAAAAGAAATAGGTGAATTAGAGAAGAAAATTTGGAAAATTGCAGACAAAGAATTTAATATCGCCTCCCCCAAACAATTAGGGGAAGTTTTATTCCAAGATCTTAAGCTGCCCTACTCTGCTAAAACCACAAAATCAGACAGCTACTCAACTAATGCAGAAATTTTGGAAGAATTAAGCAGCAGGGGCTTCGAGATAGCTAACTATCTTTTAAGATGGAGGCAAATCTCAAAACTCAAAAATACATATGCTGATGCAATTCCGAGGCTAGTTAATCCTAAAACTCGCAGAGTTCACACAACCCTCCTGCAAACTTCCACAACAACTGGGCGCCTAAGCTCACACGAGCCTAATTTGCAAAATATCCCTATCAGAACACCAGACGGTGAGCGAATTAGATCTTGTGTTATTATTGAAAAGGAACATAAACTTATCTCTGCTGATTATTCCCAGATTGAGTTAAGAATTTTGGCTGAAGTTGCAGATATAAAGCAACTAAAAGAGGCATTTATAAATAATCAAGATATTCATAGCAAAACAGCGAGCGAAATTTTTGGAATTCCTCTTGAAGATGTTTCATCAGAGCAAAGAAGGAAAGCCAAAGCTATTAATTTTGGAATTATATATGGCATAAGCAGCTTCGGCCTTGCAAAGCAACTTGGAATAGCAAGAAACGAGGCTAAGGAATATATAGATCTATATTTCAAAACTTACCCAGGCATAAAAGAATATATGAATAAGACAATAGAATTCGCTCGTCAAAATGGATATATAGTTAATTATTTTAATAGAAAATGTTTCCTTCCATCTATTAATAGTTCAAATCATGTGCTTAAAAACTTTTCTGAAAGAGCTGCAATAAACGCTCCTATCCAGGGCCTTGCTTCTGATATCGTAAAGATCGCAATGATAGAGGTTAGTAAAATGCTTGAGGCAAAAAACTTTAAAACAAAAATGATATTACAAATTCATGACGAACTGCTTTTTGAAAGCCCTGAAGAGGAAGTAGAGATCATCACGCCCTTAATTAGAAGGATTATGGAAAATATAGTTCATTTTCATTCAAAACTAAAAGTTGATGTAAATATATCTTCTTTTTGGTCGTAATTAGTTGATAATTACTATATTATTATCAAGCATAAGTTGAAATGGTTAAAGCATGACAGAAATTTGTAAAAATGCAGAAGAAGCCTTAGCGGGTTATATTAAAGATGGTATAACTATAATGGCTGGCGGCTTTGGGTTATGTGGCATCCCTGAAAACCTTATAGATGCCATAAGAATTAGTGGAGCCAAAGACCTCACAGTAATAAGCAATAATTGCGGAGTAGAAGATTTTGGCCTAGGTATCTTGCTTGGCACACGCCAAATTAAAAAAATGATCTCTTCTTACGTTGGCGAAAATAAATTATTTGAAAAGCAATTTTTAGATGGCGAGCTGGAAGTTGAATTAACTCCCCAAGGCACTTTAGCAGAAAAAATTAGAGCCGGAGGTGCTGGTATCCCTGCATTTTACACAAAAACAGGTGTAGGTACCGTAGCTGCTGAAGGAAAAGAATCTCAAAAATTTAATGACGAAATATATATTTTAGAAAAATCCTTGAGAGCTCATCTTGCTATTATAAAAGGATGGAAAGGTGATAAAGCTGGAAATATAATATATAACAAAACCGCAAGAAACTTTAACCCAATCATGGCAACAGCAGCAGATATTGTTTTATGCGAAGTGGAAGAGATAGTGGATATTGGAGAATTAGATCCAAATTTCATCCATACTCCAGGGATTTTTATTGATAGATTATTCCAAGGAAGAAATTATCAAAAAAGAATAGAAAAACTCACCGTTACAGAAAGGAAATAAAATGGCTTGGACAAAAGAAGAAATGTGCGCCATGGCTGCATTACTAGAATTAAAAGACGGAATCAATGTTAACCTAGGAATAGGCATTCCTACCAATGTTCCTAATTATATACCCAAAAATATGAAAGTAACTTTCCAAAGTGAAAATGGGATGCTAGGAATCGGCCCATTCCCTTTTCCTGGGGAAGAAGATCCTGATCTTATTAATGCAGGAAAACAAACTATAACAGAATTGCCAGATAGTAGCTACTTTGACAGCGCCGCCTCTTTTGCGATGATAAGAGGGGGGCATGTGGACCTTACAATTTTAGGAGCAATGCAGGTTTCAGAAGAAGGAGATCTAGCAAATTGGACTATTCCGGGAAAAATGGTTAAAGGTATGGGTGGAGCAATGGATTTGGTTGCTAATACAAAAAGAGTTGTAATTATAATGGAACATGTTGCAAAAGATGGCTTCCCTAAGCTTGTAAAACATTGTTCTCTGCCACTAACGGGGAAAAAAGTAGTAGATAGAGTTATAACAGAATATGGTGTTTTTGATGTAACTTACGATAAAGGGTTGTTTATACGTGACCTGGCACCAGGAGTGACTATAGAAGAAGTTAAAGCTAAAACAGAAGCTACACTCTTCTCTATTTAAAATTTTCTTGAGATTTTACGATGCAATTTATTGAATAAATTGCTATCAAAAATATAGTTTTTTATATATTCTCTCAATAAAAATACTTCGGTTATGCTAACCTTTCTTATACCTTTATTATCTATAACAGGTCTTAGCCTCATTACATCTAAATTCTTACAGATAAAATTCAATAATATAGTTGCACCTATATAGTGAATTAAGTTGAGGTAGCGTATTTAAAGAAGAAAGCTATTGAATCAAATAAGGAGTCAAACTTCTCGATTTTTTGCTTAACCCATCGTTTCATATTAGCCCAGAATTTTTCTATTGGATTAAGATCTGGTGAATATGGTGGGAGAAAAATCACTTCACATCCCACAGATTGTATTAATTCTCGAGTTTTGTTAGATTTATGGAATGCTGCATTATCCATCACAACAAACTGCCCTGGTTTTAGCTCTTTGATTAAAAAATCTTCTACCCATTTTTCAAACAAATTCGTATTGCAAGTGCCATTAAAAACCATCGGAGCTATTGATTTATTATTCACCAGTCCAGCTATAATATTAGTCCGCTCATAATATTTACCACTCTTTTTACCATGTAATAGTTGACCCTTTTTACCCCAACCTCTATCCTTACAAATTGTCATATCAATTCCACTTTCGTCAATATACACAAGCTTTTCCTGTGATATATCTTTTATGACTTCTTGGTAAGCATCTCTCTTCTCTTGGCTTGCTTCCACATAGCTAAAGGCTTTTTTTTATAGCTAAAACCTAATTTACGAAGCCAATATAGGGCGCCTGGAGAGCTCATGCCAAAATGCTTCCCCATCTCGGCAGTAGTAAAATCTGGGTTTTGGAAAATATAAATTTCAAAATCTTCTTTCCTGACCTTAGGCCTTTTTCCTAAGTTCTTACGTGGGTAAATATGGCCTTCTTTTTTATGTCTAAGCCACCACCTATTCACCGTAGCTTTGTTTAAGTTGAATATTTGAGTCGCTAATTTTTGCGTCTTACCTTGCTCAATAAATTCTATTACC
>CAMCRO010000071.1 GCA_945877265.1 Rickettsia typhi
AACAAGATTAAATATCAAGAATATATTCTCGGTGTAAGCAATGATAAAGAGCTAGAAAAGCAGAAAGGGATAACACAGCTCAAAGAAATTGGCTCACAATTCAGCACTCCATTTTGTTTTCAGCAAATTTCTGTTTTGGTCATGGATGAAAACATTGAACATCTTGAAAAAAGCATCAGCAATGCTTCTTTTCAATTATCCAAAATTGGTCTTGTACACGTTATTGAAGATGTAAATATAGAAAATGCCTTTTGGGCACAAATTCCTAGCAATTTTAAATTTTTAAGAAGATTAAAGCCAAATTGCTTAGAAAATGTAGCTTCGATGGCATCACTACATAATTTTCCAGCTGGGAATCATAGAAACCCGTGGGGCAGAGCAGCAACAATACTCCGGAGCGAAAGAGGTACACCTTATTTTTTCAATTTTCATGATAAATCTGGCGACGGCAAAGCATTAATTATCGGAAATAGCAAATCAGGTAAAACAGTAATAGCGAATTTCTTGATTTCCGAATCATTAAAGTTTAATGGAGCAATGCTTTTCATAACATATGCAGATGATTCTCAAGTCTTCATAAAAGCAAATGAAGGCAAATGGGATTCTAATCCTTATAAATTAGATCCTTTCAAAATTCACTCCATTAACAGCAGCGAACTATTTATTCGAGAATTTTTTCATGCCATGTCAGGCGGAAAAAACACCACCCTGACGGCCGAAGAAAGTGATTCATTAGAAAATTTGATATTATTTTTTTTAAACTTAAATCCAGCAGAAAGGTCTTTCCAGCGCATTTCCGAATTCTCATTTGAAGGAGAAGGAGGCGCCTCACTTAAATCTAAGATGAAAGATTATCTCCCAGAAGGAGAATATTATGAGTATTTTGTAGATAATGAGTCCTGGAATGCGGAACAGATTTTGTTGGTGCATGGAATAAGTTTTGAGAATTTCACAAATGCAGCCTTTGCAAAACAGCATTATCCTTCAGAAGAAAGGTTCTTAGATGAATATGAGAAAAAATTTAAGAAATTTACAATCTTCAGAGAGTTACTGCTTTATTGTAATGTGCTTAAATATGTTGATCACTTTAAAGATAACAGAAAGATTGTTAAAATAGAGAATTTTAACACCTTATGCACAGCAACTTTTAGACAAGAATTTTATGAAGCTTATTTTAAATTAATGAGTGAAAATAATAATATTTATATAAATTCAATACAATTCTCCTCAGAAATACCATTTTTTGCATCAGAATTATGGGAAAAAATGCAAGTCTATTTCCCTACTAAAATTTATTTACCAGCAGAAGCAATAACAACTATTTGGAAAGAAAAATTACATTTATCAGACAATGAATATTTAAAATTAAAATCAATCATTGTAGCAAGCAGGCTATTCATGGTAAAGCAAGATTCACTTAGTATTATTTGCGAAACAAGCTTAGGTGGCTTGCCAGGAATCATAAAAATGATGTCTGCTGATAAGAATACGCTTGAAGCTTGTAATAAAATAATAGCAGAAAAAGGATCAAATACAGAAAATTGGCTTATAGAATTCTATGATTCGATTCGCTCGTAAATTATTAAAAGCTTTTAGATCAGTTACTTTTCGTTTTCCTTCTAGGATACTAGAAATTCTATTATTATTATGCCTCTTAAATATTTCAGCTAAATCCCAAGCTGGATTTTTTGACGACCTCGGAGAATGCTTCACAGATCCATGCAATTGTTTCAATCATTCGCATGAAAGAGAGCAATGGGGTCCCGACGGCAAAACAATGAAACAGCTTTCTTCAAATACATATGATTACCCCGCTACCTTCACAAATGGCGCTGCACCAAGTTCTTGGCCTCCTCTTAATGATATTTCAAGCCCAAATAGAAATTGTCCACCATATAATAGATATGATGGTAGAAGAAACTGCTTATATCAATTTGATGCTCCAAGTGGAGCTTTTTTGGGCACATACAGAGCATATTGCGCAGAAGCGGATGCATCAGCAAGCTATAAGAGCCCAACGATAACCTTAAGAATGCAATCATGCAATTTTGCTGCATGTTGGACTCAGAGTAAAAGATTAAATGCTTTAAATTCAGAATGCGTAACTTGGCCAACTCAATATGGTATACCCACAATTCGTTTTTGCACACGTGTCGCTGTAAATAGAATAGATGCCAAAACAGATAGCTCAGGCAATCAAGTGTATAAGTCAAATGGAAATCCTGATATAACCTTATCTCCAGATCCGGGATATAAATATCATTTTCTAGATACAAATGGTTTTCCTCGCCCTGATCCTGGTATTACAAATTCTTCTGGATATCAAGTCTATCTTCCTAAAATATGTTTATACGAAGATCCATCCTTTGTAGAAGCTTTAACAGCTTATATGGAACCTTATAGACAAGGTGGAGTTGATATATTTGATAATGATATCTATTCTCAACCACTCCATTATGACCCTACTGGTCAAAATTCTGGAGGTGGAAGTTTTGGTATTATGGATCTAATAGTAGGTGCTAAAGCTAATCAGATGGTAGAGAGTAAGTTCCTCTTTAATAATGATAGCACTTATTTCACGTCAGATATGAGAAATTACCAAGCAAGTAAAACATGGGATACTTCATATTCAGATTGGGTAAAGGAATTTGCTGTTAATAAACGCGATAGTCTCGGTTGTGTATTTTTACCGATAGGGCCTTTCCCTCCCCCATTTTGTGATACTCTAAGACCTATACCACAAAGCGTCACTATTAATAAAATCTGTCCAAAAGGAGCTGTGGTAAATTCTGCAAATACATTAGTATATCAAACTATAGATTCAACTTATACAGAACCATGCGTTAAATCTAGTGTAACAAATAATTTTATAAATAACGCAATAAGGGTAACTATAGATGATATACTGCCAATATGCGGGCAAACTTCCAATCCTTTAACTTCAAGGCTTTGTGTAAGAATAGTCACTTCAGGCAGCACACCAAGGAATATATATGAGAATTATAATGATCTCTTGCCTAAATGTAATAATTTATCTAATCCAACTAATGCACCTTGCGTTGTAACGGCTGCAACACCTGCTGCTGCCAGTCAGAAATTTAGAGTAATATATGGGATCAAACAAACGAAAGATAAACCTCTCAAGAAGCTCGAAGGTTATCCTTCTAATATAACATCCTTTTGCACTGGAAGTGCAAATGCAACTTATCCATGCATAGATATTTATGGTGTAAATAATGGAAATTATAAAGACATTTCTTTAAATCTTACATCTCTAACCAGACCATCTGGTTCTACTTATTATATACTAGGAACTGAAGATTCAATTCAGGATAGCAATGGAAGATCATATACTCTCAAACCATATATCTCTTTTCAAGGACCTGAAGGTGATACTATTGAATTATCTAATGGCGTGTTATTACCTCCAAATTCACTTTGTATATACTACACTCCTCCAGCACTTACTAATATAGAAGATGCTGGATGTGTCTCAAGAGCTCCCGTTCCTTTAATATCTGCATATAGTTGCTCTTCTCCTCCAGCGGGGCAAAGCTGCAACGAAACATCTACTCATTTTGCACCTAGAGTACTTGCTGAATTATCGTATACCGGGGCGCAAGGAGCACCAAATGAGAAAATATATACAACCTTAGGCCCAAGAGATTTAACATCATCTCAATACACTAATTTTCTTGGTTATATTGTGGATTCTTTTATTGTAGATGAAGATCTAATAACCCATCCTTTCCCATCAGCGAGGCGTATAGCAAATAGTCCTGTTTCTATATGGGGAAAATATGATGGTGATATTTTGCCGGTAAATTCTACAAATCAAGTAGTTAGCACTGCCAAATATGTAGGAAAAATTGAATATTTCACTGGAGTCTATAATAGAGGAGGCAAAAAATTAGTCATTCGTGGAACGAACATACCAAAATGTCATACTCCTGTTCCAGGTCAGTTAAGCCCAACAGGATTTCCTATATACGATAATTCAAATTGTGTTTTATCTAAATTAAGATATCAAGACAAAGTAAATTGCTCTACTTTTAAAAATGCGAATGCTAATAGAAGATGCACATCAGCAGAAGCAACTAGCTGCACTACAAAATCAACGATACCAATCACAGGTAGCACAAATGTAGTTTCTATCAAGCAATGTACAAATGATAATTGCTATGTTTCTTCTGAGCTAACTTCGAATATATGTGAAATCGACGAATCTCCGGAGGCAAGAGTTATACCTTCTTATACATCACCTACGATAGCCTTACAGCCATCACAGTTTTATAATTATACTGCTGTAACAACTGGGGTATGCGCTTCCACTTCAGATAGCATGCCCTACGACACTGCAAAATGTGGAATAAGAAATAAAACAATATTAGAAAATGGAGCTAGTGCAGACATACCAGAACATCCGAAATGCGCTGCTGTGACTGCTTCTTCCTCTTCTGGAAATGCCTCCTGGCCGAAAACAGCTATTGGCAGTAAAGCAACAGGAAGTTGTATGCTAGGATATCAAGCTCCAGGTGGAACTCTCACATCAAGGCTATGTTATGGTGATAATAACAAAAATTCAGTATTCGAGCCAATTACAACTACTAGTACATGTATAGTTGCTATTTGTAGTGGTATTAGCACTGCAGATAGTAGTTCAGGTTATGCAACATGGACATCAGCAACTTATGGAAATAACTCTACTCCAACTTGCTCAGCAGGGTTAACAGCACCAGCTAGTGGGTTTAGCGCAAGGGCATGTGCTCAGCAATCTAATGGAAGTTATGCATTAAACGCATTGAATGCAGGTCAATGGTGTTATAGTAACACTACTAGCCTCGCTAAATCTATTACACTTACTGCAAATCACCATGAAGTTGGTCTTGTTAAAGTTGTGTCTTCAAGAGAGAATAATCCTACTTCACGTAGATGCTGTAAACGCAGCAGCCCTGGTGTATGCTGGGAACGCGGAACTTGTTGGGATGATAAATGGAGCACAGTCTATACTGTTAGCATAGGTCATCGTAACTATTTTAATACCGATGGGACAGTCAAAAGCACGGTCAATTGGTTAAAACCAAATACAAATAAAAATTCTCTCACGACTTTGACTCTAACATTTTCGAAATCTGGATATACTATATCAAATATTTCATTACGTTCTGAAGGCTCGGCAATTAGTAATCAAAGTGGGAATACTTTTACTATTTACTATACAAGTGGTAATGGTGCCAACACTGGTGTTGCAGGAACATTTAAAGTATCAGTACCAGACTAATTTATATTTAGCAATTTTAAGGCTGCTTAAAATAACAAACTGAGCGTCATCCTGGATTTATTTCAGGATCTCATCATATTCTCACGAGATTGCAGATCAAGTGGCGTTGTTGCATGGAAGGAGTGAGAAAAGGGTTGAGATAGAGAGGTAGTTGGGCTAATAAGGTGTTATTTTATGAGAAAGCACCGAG
>CAMCRO010000072.1 GCA_945877265.1 Rickettsia typhi
GATTTATTATCTTGGATAAAGATTGCTATCTTCTCAAGCCACACGCCATTAAAACCTCCCACTAAGCACACAAGCTTGAATGAAAAATACCAAATTTGCTTCGGAGCTTTCTAATGATAAATTTATCCCGGACACTAGTGCGCCTGCGCGAGAATGACAAAGGAACGTGCGGGAATGAGAACATTTAATTCATTTCTTCAAGCCCTGCGCAAATATCAAAAAGCTCTTCTAACTGCTCAGCAGATAATTTGTGACGAATTGAAAGTTTTGCAAGATCTTTGCTATCCTTAGGAAGCTTTTGCGCTATCAAAATTAGACCATTATCATTTATTACATGCTGCCTTGGAAGATCTAATTTTATAGCAGCTAGCTCTCTAAAGGCTGCAAGCATTTGCAAGCGATTTTCTGAGTCTTTAAATTTATCCAGGGTTTTAATTTTTTTCCAAATATTTTCTATTTTTGGAAGGTAAAATTCTTTCTGATTATATATCTCCATGGAAGAAGCAAATTTTTCAACAGAGTGATAAGCTCTCATCTCGCTTTTCAGCTTTTGATAAAGCTGCAGCAAATAAGCCACATCCTGCAGAGCATAATCTATAAGCTCTTTTGAAAGAGGCCTTATTAGCCAGTTTCTAAATTGCTGTTCTTTTTCTATTGTTATGCCCAAAACTTTTTGGCAAATATCTTGATAGCTTATTTGGTGTTTTATGCCGCAATATTTTGCAGCTTCTTGAGTATCAAATAAATTTGCTGTATAGGCGCCAAGCTTATGATAAAAAATGCCTACATCTTGTGAAGGTGCATGTAAGACTTTTACAATATTTTTATCCGTTAAGATTCGTGCAAACGGAGTTAGATCCAGTTCAAGAGGATCGATTACATAAAAATCTTTCTTTGTTGCTATTTGTATTAAAGCAAGCTTTGCGAAATATGTGTCTATTCTGACAAATTCAGTATCAATTGCTATTGCTTCTTCTTTACTTAGTATGTCTACTACATCTTTTAACTCGGATGTAGTTTTAATTATTAACATTTTTATTTGCCTTGATTAGTCATTTCTAATATATATATGTTTTTGCAAGAATAAGAAGTTAATTATGCATAAGTTTCGTAGCCACAATTGCGGAGAGCTTAAACCGCGAAATGTTGGACAAAAAGTTAAACTATCAGGTTGGGTCCACAGAAGAAGGGATCATGGCAATTTATTATTCATAGATTTGCGAGATCATTATGGAATTACCCAATTAGTTTTTACTGATCAAAATCAAAAATTAATGGATGAAGCATCCAGGCTTAGATTTGAGAGTGTTATTACAATAGAAGGCGAAGTTTTAGCTAGAAGCGAAGATGCTGTTAATTCTAATATTCCAACAGGCGGGATTGAAGTGAGAGTTGATTCTTATATTTTAGAATCAGCTGCTGAGCAAATTCCATTTATGGTGAGCACTAACCAGGAAGCACCTGAAGATTTAAGATTAAAATATAGATTTTTAGATCTAAGACGCGAAAATTTACATAATAATATTATTTTAAGGTCTAATGTTATTTCAGAAATAAGAAATCTGATGATTTCTGGGGGTTTTATGGAATTTCAAACCCCTATTTTAACTGCAAGCTCCCCTGAAGGTGCAAGAGATTTCTTAGTTCCTAGCAGACTCCATCCTGGAAAGTTTTATGCTCTGCCACAAGCCCCGCAGCAATTTAAGCAGCTTTTAATGGTTTCAGGATTTGATAGATATTTCCAAATAGCACCTTGTTTTAGAGATGAAGATGCAAGAGCTGATAGATCTCCTGGCGAATTCTATCAATTAGATATTGAAATGTCTTTTGTTACGCAGGAAGATGTTTTTTCTGCAATTGAGCCTGTGATGCAAAAATTATTTACTAAATTTGCAAATGGCAAAAAGGTTACTGATGCTCCTTTCCCAAGAATTACATATAAAGATGCTATGCTAAAATATGGGGTTGATAAGCCTGATCTACGCAATCCTATAGAAATTTCTGATGTTACAGAAATTTTTAAAGAGTCTGATTTTACCATTTTCAGAGAAAATATTAAAAAGGGAAGTATTGTTAGAGCGATTCCTGCGCCAAAGGCCTCTAGCTTATCTCGGAAGTTTTTTGATTCTATGATTGAATATGCTGTTTCAGAAGGAGCTTCTGGCCTTGCATATATTCAATTGGATGAAACAGGGGCTGCTAAAGGACCTGTTGCGAAATTTATGTCTGAAGAGAGGCTCGCAAGAATTAAAGAAGTTGCAAAACTGCAAAATGGAGATTCTGTGTTTTTCTCTTGCGACGTAGAAGACAAAGCGGCAAAACTTGCAGGAAAAGTGAGAATTAAGCTTGGCTCTGAGCTCGGCCTGATTGAAGAAAATTGCTTTAAATTTTGTTGGGTTGTTGATTTTCCATTTTATGAATGGAATGAAGATACCAACCATATAGATTTTAGCCATAATCCATTTTCTATGCCAAATGGTGGCATTGAAGTTTTAGAAAAGGCTAAAACTAAGGAAGATTTATTAAATATTACAGCCTTCCAATATGATATTGTTTGTAATGGTATTGAGCTCTCAAGTGGAGCGATTCGTAACCATAAGCCTGAGCTAATGTATAAAGCTTTTGAGATTGCTGGGTATAACAGAGAAGTTGTGGATGAAAAATTTGGCGGGATGATCCGTGCATTTAAATTTGGTGCTCCTCCTCATGGCGGAATTGCTCCAGGTATTGACAGAATTGTTATGTTACTTGCTGATGCTCCTAATATACGTGAGGTTATAGCTTTTCCATTAAATCAACAAGCAGAAGATTTGCTGATGAATGCGCCTAGCTATGCAGAAGAAAAACAGCTTAGAGAACTAAATATTATGCTTTCACCTTCTGTGAAAAATGAAATTGAAAAAAGACTAAAAAATAAAGAGTAATAATCATGAACATTAAAAGAAATATTTTTGGAGTTTTATTATTTGCAGTAGTTGCTTGCTCTAGCCCTAGTTTTAAACAGCTCGCAAATACAAAAATAAACGAGTTTTTTGCTAGCCATAAAGAAATTAGGGGAACTTATGCAGTTGCAAAAGAGGATGAAATTATTATTGAAGGAGTTCAAGGTTTTTTTGATAAAGAAAAAAAGACTCCTTTAACACCCAACCAAAAAATGCCAATTGCATCTGGAACAAAGCAAATGACAGCTGCAATGATTTTGCGCCTGCAAGAGCGCGGAATTTTGTCGATGCAAGACACGATAGCTAAATTTTTACCTGCCGATTCTGGATGGTGGAAGGAAAACCAAATTCCTGAATGGGCATATAAAGTTTCCATTCATAATCTTTTAACTCATACTAGCGGAATTGCTGAATATATACCTGCACTAAAATTCGATATTAATTTAGGACATGATAAAATTAAGCATTTAATAGCAGAATATGCTGCATCTACACCTCTGACGGGAGAAGTCGGTGCTGGATATGCTTATTCTAATACTGGATATTTTTTCTTAGGCCTTATTATCGAAAAAGTTACAGAGAAAGACTTAGCAAGTGTGTTTAAAGAAGAATTTTTTGATCCACTTGGAATGAATGATACCCATATGGCAAGTTTTGATGAAGCAATTAAATTCCAAGATGATCAGTTGCCAGATTATCCTAAAAGATATTTCGCGATTCCAACCGGAAGTGAGCCACAATATATGCCAGCAAAGGTTGATTTTTTCGTAGTTCCATTTTCTGATGGAGGAGTGGTTTCTACAGCTTCAGATTTGATAAAATGGAATAAAGCTTTCCATAAAGGAAAAGTTGTTTCTGAATATTCTTACAAATTAATGACGACACCTTATAACGAAGCTCATGATTTATATGCAAAAAACGTGCAGACAGGCTATGGGGTTTATATATATAAGCTAGAAAATGGCCAGACAGTTTACTATCATTCTGGTAGAGCTGTTGCCATTAGAAGTGAACATGGATATATCCCAGAAAGCGATTTATATTTTGCTATGCTAAGCAATATTATGCCATATGAAACTGAAGAAATGAAAGGCAAGGTTGATTATAGTAATATTATGAATCAATTTGATATTGGATTTTTGAGAGCTGCCGTTTGGGATTTAACCAATATCAAAGCTAATTAAGCTCTATTTGCATATTTTTATCTTATAATTGTATAGGCTAAAAGCTAGGCTTCATGGCCTATACAATCGAAGATGGGTATAGTTTACTTACCAATTCTTATTAATTATTTTTATTTTCTCCAAGAAAGAACAAATCTACCTCAAAATATAAATGACTTTTATAGATTAAGTAGTTATTATTAATTTATTCTAACGAGTTTTAAAGATATATGTCTGGTAAAGAAAAAGTTCAAAGTTTAGATAATTATCTCTGGGGAATGGAAGATGTTGGGCTTGGCTGGGTGCAAGGGCAAGTTTGCAGGGCTAAAACTATTGGCACAAGCCTCTGGCAGAATGGCTTGGATGATAATATAGAATATAACTTTACGAATTCGGGAAAGACGATTCATATACACTATAAATCAACTACTCGTAAGATATGGAAGATTCATGAAAAACGCGCAAATGACAAAAACGATAATATAGCGCGCTTATATTCTAATAAAAAAAATGACGCTCTAACTCCAAGCGAGATAAAATCTCTTCTCAAACAAGATGGCAATTATCCTAATCATTTAAAATTCTTTGAATTGATTATTGGAACATATGAGTCTAATAATCTAGAAAATAATAATCTCCTGCTTGCAGGAGAAGTTGAACAAGTTGAAGGTGAATTAAATTAGTTAGCATAACTTTGCAATATTTTCGCTATAGCATTAGAGATTTATGATTAAGCCCATTGTGCATTATAGAAAGAAGAAATTGCCGCCTCAACTCCACTATAGTAATTTAGTTTGGATTAGCAACGTTGTTGCTTGCCGCTATTAGTTATAGGCTAGGCTCCTCGAGCCTAGTATCTAATTCAACCTAAATCACTATATTGGCACAAGCATCTGGCAGAATGGCTTGGATGATAATATAGAATATAACTTTACGAATTCGGGAGAGACAATTCATAAGGCTCTAGCATGAACAGGGCTAATTATTTGACTGCGAGGTGGTGTAAAATAAAATAGACGTCTTATTTATAAAGAGAGAATCTCTTGGTTATTTGAGATACATCCGTCTGGCGTCCAAAAATTACAGCGGTATAATAAATATGCTCATCTTGGCTCTTTTTTGCAATGTTATCGATTTGCTCTAAATACGTTCCGCCTGTCATGCTATAGTGAATTAAGTTGAGGTAGCGTATTTAAAGAAGAAAGCTATTGAATCAAATAAGGAGTCAAACTTCTCGATTTTTTGCTTAACCCATCGTTTCATATTAGCCCAGAATTTTTCTATTGGATTAAGATCTGGTGAATATGGT
>CAMCRO010000073.1 GCA_945877265.1 Rickettsia typhi
AAAATCTATCCTTGCTATCTTCTTTAATTTCTCGTTATATCCCGACCAGTTGCGCTTCTCTCGGTGCTTTCTCATAAAATAACACCTTATTAGCCCAACTACCTCTCTATCTCAACCCTTTTCTCACTCCTTCCATGCAACAACGCCACCCACTACGTCATGCTGGACTTGATCCGGGATCTCATCCAATTAGCAAAAGTTTTATCATCATCCACAAACGGCAACTTAAAATAATATTCACTCTTACGCATCAGAAGCGCTTGTATCTCCTATTATCTCAAGAGACTCAGCAATATCTACCTGGCACTGAAACAGTGCATTCATATCATCTTTTGCTCTTATGTAAGCATTATGTGTAATACACATAATGCTTCTAGGAACTCAGTACCTTTTGCCTTCAAAAAATCATCAAACTTTTGTTCTGATTTTGTGACGTAAGCATCTTTCATTTCTCTAAAAAATGCTACTAACTCTGCTTTTAAATCTCTTGTAACTTTCATTTTAACACCAGTGTCGGTAACTCTAGACATATTTTTCCTCCTTTATATGAAACATGAGTGAAATAAAAATTGATTCAATAAACTTAATATTATCCCTTGCTCTAAAATTAAGCCTCTCCCGCATCTCGGATTAGCTCAAGGGAATTTATAATATCCATCTGCAAATCAAATAACCTTGCAGGATCTAATGCGTCTTCAGTAATTTTTTGGTTTGCTAAACTAACAACATATCCCATAGCCTTTTCTGCTTCGGGAGAGATAGCAACAACTGAAGACATAAGAGATGGAGTATCGCATTCTTGCTTTATTTTAGTAAAAAATCTTACTAGTTGATTTTTTACCTTAATAGTAATTTTTGGCTTTTTCCTCTAAGTTTAGGTCTCTAGACATATATCCTCCTGTTTATTTAACACTCATTTTCTTGAAATAGCGACACTGTTGCATCTAACATGCAATCAGGCTTACAGTCATTGCAAGCGCAGGGAAGCAATCAAGTAAAAATGTTGCATTCAAACTAGATCCCCACATCGCCACCTCTCCTCGGGATCAAATAATCCCAATCCATCATTCTGAGTCAGCCATAACATCTCCTGTTACTTCAAGCTCTTGTGCAATATCGATTTGATATTCATATAACTTCGTAAAATTCTGCACTAATTTACATTTCTGAAAAGCCTGATGCGTGATTTTATTCGAAAGTGCTATAACATATATCGAAAGACTATCTGTTGGAACCGAAGAAAAAAACCTAGTTTTAGCACCAGCCTCATACCATTCTTTCATTTGGATAAAAAAGTTTATTAATTCTGCTTTTTCCTGCGGTGTAACATTTAATGGAATTTTTCGTGCCATAGCTTCACTCCTCTGCAAAAATAAATTACTAAGTTACAAAATTATAATTAAGCTTTCTCCGCCTCAATTTTTGTCATCCCGCCCATATATTCGATTAGAGCGCTTGGCACAGTAATAGAGCCATCTTCATTTTGATAATTCTCTAAGATTGCAACTATTGTCCTGCCAATTGCAAGGCCTGAGCCATTTAATGTATGAACAAATTTTGTTTGATTTGCGCCAAATTCTTTGAATCGGGCTTTCATTCTTCTTGCTTGAAAGTCTCCGCAATTAGAGCAGCTTGAAATTTCCCTATATTTATTTTGCCCAGGCAGCCAAACTTCTAAATCATATGTCTTTTTAGAAGAAAATCCCATATCTCCCTTGCAGAGCAGCATAACTCTATATGGCAACTCAAGCCTCTTTAAAATTGTCTCTGCTGCATTTGTTATATATTCATGTTCTTCTTCAGATTCTTCAGGCGCTGTAATAGAAACAAGTTCCACCTTGCTAAATTGGTGAAGGCGCACCATGCCTCTTGTGTCTCGGCCTGCGCTTCCAGCTTCAGATCTAAAGCATGGAGTATATGCAGTAAACCTCATAGGAAGTTTTTCTCTTGCGATAATCTGGTCTGCAACCATATTTGTTAAAGAAACTTCAGAAGTAGGTATTAGTCTATAGCCAGTTGTGGTGTAGAATGAGTCATCTGCAAATTTTGGCAATTGCCCCACGCCATACATTGCTTCATCTTTAACAAGTAAAGGAGGAACAACTTCAGTGAAATTAAATTCTTTTGTATGAATATCGAGCATAAAATTCATCAAAGCTCTCTCAAGGCGTGCTATATGAGATTTTAGAGTTACAAATCTGCTACCAGATATTTTTGCAGTCTGAGTAAAATCTATCATTTCCAGATTTTCCCCAAGCTCAAAATGCTGGCGAGGATTGATTATTTGCTTAATTTTGCCAAATTTTCTAATCTCCACATTGCTTTCTTCATTTTTTCCTTCAGGAACTTCATGAGCTGGGATGTTAGGCAGGGAATCTAGAATATTATTAAGCTTTTCATCATCTAGCTTAGAAGATAATTCATCAATTTTGTCATTAATGTCATCTGCATCCTTTTTAACCCTTTCAAATTCTTTGGAGGTTTTATCTTTAACAAAAGCAAGGGATTTAGATTTTTCTTTTCTTGCATGTTGCAATTGCTGAATTAATGTTGTTAATTCTCTTTTATCTTGATCTAAAGCAAGTATTTGGCTAGATATAGGCTTAGCCCCGCGAGAGATCATTGCTTTATCAAATTCTTCTGGGTTTTCTCTAATCCATTTAATATCAAGCATAATTTTTTCTCCTAACTTCCATTCTTTTGGCAATAATAATAGTAATTTCATATAGCCCCATAAGCGGGAATGCAAGAAATAATTGGCTTAAAACGTCGGGCGGTGTAATGATCCCTGCTATAATAAAGATAAAAATAATTGCAAAACGCCGATTCTTTCGGAGATTTTCTGCTTTGATTATATTCATAAACACTAAAGTCAAAATAAAAATGGGCAGCTGAAAAGCTATACCAAAAGATAATAAAAGACTCGTAAAAAGCGAAATATATTCATTTATTTTTGCCTCTAAATTCACAGAATATTCTAAATTTTTATTTTGCTGAAAACTCAATAGAAACTCAAAAGCCTTTGGCATAACAAAATTATAAACAAAACATATTCCAAGAAAAAATAAAATAGGAGAGCTGATAACCAAAAAACGTAGCATATTTTTCTCATTCTTATATAATCCAGGAGCAAGAAATTTATATAAATGGAAAATAATAACAGGCAAAATTATAACAAAAGCAAACTTTGCAGCAAGATTCAAATAAGTAAAAAAAGCTTCAGTGAGACCTGTATAAATAAAATGTGTTTTGCTGCCTAAAATTCCTATCAAAGGTTTTGCTGCAAAAAAATAAATTTCTTCTGCAAAATAATATGCAATGCAAAAAGCAATTATATAAATAATTATTATATTAATTAATCTGGATCTTAGTTCAGCAAAATGTTCTAAGAATGTTTTTTCCATATTACTCACTGAAATTCATTTTCATGAACTCCCCAAATTGCGCTTCTCGAAACCCAGCCGACATTATTCTCGCATTTAATTTTACACCAAGATTTAATGCATTTATTTAAAGAACATACTAAATTAGGCATTAATTTCGCAATCATTTTAGCTCTTAAATTATTGCTCTTATATAAAAATTGTTCATCCTTACTGTTAATAATCACAGATCTTTTTCCAGATAAAATGCTGGAATGTATCCAGCCCTCATCTCCTTTTACATCCTTAATTTTTCTCCATTGCTCATATTCTGCAATAATTTCCACAGGAAGCCATTTATATTGATAAATATAAATAGTAGGATATTGCACTCCAGGGCCCTTGCGCACGTTTGCTTCAGCAGATTTTATTGTAGCAAACCGGGGAATAGGAAGCTTTTCTTTATCTGCCAAAACGTTGAATGGAATCAATATTAATAGCATGAAATATATTATTTTTTGCATCTTTCCCACCTTATTACCCTAAGCAATATAGAAAATACCACCAGAAAAACAGAAAACCAAATTAAAGAAATTGCTGGATGGTAAAAAATTTGCAGGCTCGCTTTATCATCTTTTATATTATTAAGCACTCCATACCAATCTGCAAATAAAGAATTATATATACTCACCTCGCTAGAGAGGGATTTTTCTATAGGGTAAAAACGAAGCTCAGGGCTTATTTTTGCAATTTCGTTGCTGCCTTTTATAATTCTAATATTTGCAATTTGCTTTATATAATTTTTCCCATTTGAATAATTCACATCCAATAGAAAAGCGCTTAACTCATTGCCAAATTTAGTTTTTTCATTTAGCTGCACAATTATATTTTCAGAAAAACCATATTGTTTATTAAAAGATATAGCAGCAATTAAAATTCCAATAGCAGCATGTCCAAGTAACATGCTAATAGATGGCAGAGTTAAAGTTAGAGAACGAAATTTCTCTAAAGCTCTAATAATCGAAGAGCTTATTAGTAGGCTTGCTATAAAATAAGAAAAAGCATAAATTGGTCCAGATTTCATAATAAAAATAGCAATGAAAAAAACAGCCCAATTGCATAAAAAAACTAAGCTTAATTTTCTAATATTTTTATTAAAATAAACAAGTCCTGCTAAGCTGGATGCAACTAGTATTATAGGCAGCAAAGTATTTATAAAAAAATCTTCTTTAATCTCTATAACTTCGCTAAAAATTAACTGATAAATTAAAGGAAATATTATAGATGAAATAATAAGAATCCCAGCTATTGCCCAGAGTAAATTCCCGCCCTGGATAAAATATAACTTCGCACCATATTTAGGCAAAGTTATTTTATTTTGAAAAAAGTAAAACACAGAAATAAAAGAAAATAAAAAAATTATAATACCCATTATAAGCAAGATGCTAGCACTGCTAGTTTCTGCAAAGCTATGAACAGAAATTAGCAATCCAGACCTCACAAAAAATGTTCCAATCAGGGCGCTTAAAAAAGGCAATATTCCAAAAATAATTTTGGTAAATTCCAAGTTTTTTTGTAGCAAGGAATGATGATAACTTACGGCAAAAACTAATATTAAAAGTGAAATATTTTCAACCGGATCAAAAAACCAATATCCACCCCAGCCGAGCTCCCTATAAGCCCACCAGCCACCAAGCCCAATTGCAGCAAAAATAATGGAAAGACCCCATCTAGACCAATTAGCTATAACATGTGGCATATTGCCTGTAAATAAGCTCGCGATATTCGCCGAATATATAATCTGAAATATTCCATATGAAATATATAGCAGAGGCGGGTGAATCATAATGCCAACATCTTGAAGCGATGTATTCATCCCAAGACCTTCAGCGGGCATGTTGGTTATAGACTTAAATGGATTGGCAGAAAAATATAAGCAAATTAGAAAACAAATTTCGATAAATATACTAATAAGATAAGCAATATTTTCTTTAAATTCAGTCTGGTAATAAAAAACTATATTAAGCATGGAA
>CAMCRO010000074.1 GCA_945877265.1 Rickettsia typhi
AAAATATATCTTCCTTCCATATTTAGGAGATAAAAACTCTGCCGCCTTTAACCCAGCAACGAAAAATGCTATCACCGTGGTAAATCCAGCAAAAAACAAAACAGCTGTTAGAAAATATTCGCTAAATGGAAAATATTTGCTAAATATCAATGCCATCAAATCCGAAGGCTCTGTATTTTGCAGATTATACCAAGCACCAGTAGTCACAATAGTAAGGCTAGAAAAAGTGCAAATAGTAGTATCCATAAGCAAAGCAATAATAGATAATTTTGCTTGTTTCATAGGGCAGGCAACCATAGTCTCACTCTGCACAATAGAATCATAACCAATCCCAATATCACCAGAATAAACAGATTTAGAGCTTCCCATATAAGCTGCTTGGATCATAGTGCTACCAGCAAAACCACCAATCGCAGCTTGAGGAGAAAATGCCGAGGTGAATATATTAATAAAGACAGAAGGCAACTCAGAAAAATGAGATAAAATAATATAGGAACAAGCACATACATATATTATAAGGAAAAATGGCATAATGGCAGAACAAATAGTTGCAAGTCTGTGTATTCCACCAGATGCACTATATAATGAAAGCACAAGAAGCGAGTATAGGATAATATTTCTATCTATATGAAAAGTGGTTTCAAATCTGTCAACTAATGTTACAAATTGAAAAATCTCAACTCCATAAATACAAAGCAAAATAGCAGATAAATAAGCCCAAATTTTATTCTTGAAAATATCTTGCAGATAATACATCGGGCCACCATTATAACCGCCAGATTCATTATGGACTCTATGTTTCACACCAAGATAAATTTCTGAATATTTGATAAGCATCCCGCAAAGAGATGCAACCCACATCCAAAAAATGGTCCCAGGGCCACCAAGCATCACTGCAATCCCAACACCCACTACATTCCCAATACCAATCATTCCTCCCACAGAAGCAAATAATAGCTTTATAGGATGCAGGCCTCTTGCCTCTTGTTTAGTATCCTTCATTAAGTCTTGCAATGTGCTGCGAATACTAAATAACACTCTAAATTGAACGCCTTTAGAGATAAAGGTTAGATATAACCCAGAAACACAAATTATAGCAAAGCCTATATAACTCCAAAAAAAGTTATCTATCTCTGCAAGAATATTAAAAAATAAGTCCAAATTTTTCATTAAATATTCTAAAATTTAATTCATGGGGATAATACACTTCAAAATAGTCTATAGTCAATAATGGTTCGAGTTTTGAGTTTATTATTTCTGATAAAAGCAAAACTTAGTATCACCGCTTCATTCAAGACTGAAACATAACAAGGCTAGTTTCAGTCTAATTTAGAAAAAGAATATTACGCCACGCTTCAGATTAAATCTGGCAATTGGTTTTCAAAACGAAGTGCACGACCTCAATATAATAATTTGCAAATATCAAGTTTCAAATTAAATAGGCATTTGAATTTTAAAGCAAGGCCCCGAGCTTATTCATACTACTCGAGGAGACCGAGGCTTATTAAATTCATCTGAATATTTAAGAACGAAACTTGATATTATTACCATTTTGCTATAGATGGCTTTCTTATCACATATAACAAGAACATAGCAATTAGCCAAAAACCTAGTAATTTTCCTGTAAGCAATATGCTAAAATCCTTGTCAATTATTTGCTTTGAAAGCAAATAAGCCGAAGCAAATAAAGCAATAGGCGCTATAACAAAAACAGCAGGACATTTAAATGATCTTGGAGCGTCCGGAAACTTCACTCTAAATACCATAACAATTAAGCTCACAACAACATAGTCTATTAAAGCTCCCATGCTTGAAAGCTGGCCTAAAATTTCATATGGAAATAAGCCACCAAGAAAAGCTGTCACAACAGTAAAGATCATGATAGTTGCATTTGGGCTATCATATTTTGGGTGAATTTTAGAGAAAATTTTAGGCAGTAACCCGTCTCTTGCCATTACATAAAAAATACGAGACTGTGCATAAATATTCATCATAATAACTGTTGTCATACCGCAAACTGCGCCTGTTGCGACAATAGAAGATCCAAGATTACTCCCATTAAGCTTTAAAGCTTTAGCTAGGGGCTGAGCGTTATTTAGCTCGTGGAAAGGCGCAATTCCTGTAACAAGCCCACCCATTACTACATAGACTAATGTAGAGAGAACTAAAGAGCCGATAATACCGATCATTAAATCTTTTTTCGGGTTTTTGCATTCTTCTGCAGAAGAAGCAATAGCACTAAAGCCAGTAAAAGCGAAAAATAAAATAGAAGATCCAATCAACACATCATCGAAACCATATGGAATAAAATTATCCCAATTTGAAATATTGAAATGAGGCACAGCAGCAATAATAAATGCACTAACTGCAGCCATTTTGATCAACACTAACACAGCATTCAATCTTTTGCTGTCTTTTGTGCCTCGATATAAAATCACTCCAACAATTAATGTAATAAGAATAGCAGGTAAATTAATAAGGCCGCCCTTTGCACTTACATTTGCGATTTCTTTAGGCAAATATATTCCGCCCGATTCCATAATCCCTTGTATATATGCAGACCATCCAGCTGAAACAGTTGCAGCTCCAAAGCATAATTCTAAAATAAGAACACTACCCATCAGCCATGCAAATACTTCTCCAAAAGCTACATAAGAATAGGTATAAACACTCCCAGAAGTTGGAAGCATTGCTGCAATTTCAGTATAAGCAAGAGCAACAAAAACGCATGTTACACCAGCAATACCGTAAGAAAGCATAACGGCTGGGCCAGAATGTTTTGCAGCCACGAGTCCTGTTAATACAAATACCCCAGTACCAATTATCGCACCAAGACCAAATAGAATTAGATCAAAAGCTGTCAATGTCTTACTAAGACCACTATCGCTACTACTTTGTCTGATCGAATCTATAGTTTTTTTTCTAAAAAAGCTCATATATTACTCACGATTTTATTTATAATTAAAGAATATTTTGTTAAATTTGCAGCCTGATGCTGAAGTGATTTATTTGCGGCCCTTACGGGCAAGGCGCATAGTTGAAAGGAGCAGGCAAGCAAGTTCCATCACGCAACAAAATTGCGATAAATCATCATTTTTAATATGTTGACGAAATAAGAAACTCATCATCACCTTTATTTACGTAAAATCCAAGCTCCACCCAAAACTCTTGTACCTTGATAAAAAACACAAGCTTGCCCTGGAGTTACCGATTTTTCTTGGGCCACTAGTTTAACATGAATATAATTATCGTCAAGCAAATAAATTTTTGCTTTCGCCCCCTTATGGGCTGAACGTATCTTAACTTCAACCTCCAGGCCATCTTCCGGGACTTTGTAATCACCAATCCAATTTAATTCTTTTGCAATAAATTCTTCTGAATATAAATCATTTTCGCGCCCCAAATAAACTATATTATTTTCAGGATCTATTTTCACAACATATAATGGCGAGCCGTAAGCGATATTGAGCCCTTTTCTCTGCCCAATAGTATAATTGATAATGCCTTTATGCTCTCCGAGCTCAAAGCCATCTACGTGCAAAATTTTGCCTGGAATTTCTGCTTCTGGCCTAATTTTTTTTATAATTTCAGCATAATTTCCATTTGGCACAAAACATATATCCTGGCTGTCAGCTTTATCAGCAACTATTAATCCGAGATCTAGCGCTTCTTTTCTTGTTTCTTGCTTTGTCATAAAGCCGAGTGGAAAACGCAAAAATTCTAATTGCTCTTTTGTAGTTGCAAAAAGAAAATAGCTTTGGTCTTTGCTTGTTTCTTTTCCCTTATGAAGCTCCGGTCCGTTTGCGCCTTCGATCACATTCACATAATGGCCTGTTGCCAAATAATCTGCATCTAATTCTTTTGCCATTTTCAGCAAATCTTTAAATTTAACAGATTGGTTGCATCTCACGCACGGGAGCGGTGTTTCACCTCTAATATAGCTATCTGCAAAATCATCAATAACGGATTGTCTAAATTTACTTTCATAATCAAGCACATAATGAGGGAAGCCGAATTTATCAGCCACTGATTTTGCATCATATATATCCTGCCCAGCGCAACATGCACCCTTTTTCGCAAGTGCCGCACCTTGGTCATAAAGCTGCAAAGTAATCCCCGTTACATTATATCCAAGCATATGGAGTTTAGCGGCAACAACAGAGCTATCTACTCCGCCAGACATAGCCACAACCACCTTGGTTTTTTCAGGCGGTTTATTTGAAGAAAAATTGAACATTTGCCTATTTTTGTAATCGTTAATTTCGCTTAAACAAGATTTAATAAACTATATTCTAATTTCTTTCCCGCTTAAAATCAAGCTTTAGAGATTTTTATTCATTTAACGAAAAAAACCATTCATTTTTATGCATTTATTTGCTATAATGCTTTAGTCTTAATTAGTCTCATGGAGGAGTAATTGTCTAAATCGGTAGAATTTGCAGTAGGTGAAAAAGTAGTATATCCTTCTCATGGCGTCGGTGAAATCACCGCAATCGAAACCCAGGTTATCAGTGGGTATGATTTAAAAGTATATGTCATTTCTTTTCTTCAAGATAAAATGACCTTAAGAGTCCCAGTTGGCAGAGCTGCTGCTTCTGGCCTTAGAACTATTGTTGATGATGGAGCTGTTGATAAAATTTACTCCACCTTAAAAAGCAAGGCAAAACAAGGCAATAGAATGTGGAGCAGAAGAGCCCAAGAATATGAAGCAAAAATTAATTCTGGCAACATCATAGCAGTTGCAGAAGTAGTGAGAGATTTATATAAAAATGTTGATACAGATCGTTCTTATAGCGAACGCACAATATACGAATCAGCTCTTAACAGGCTTGCTAGCGAAATAGCAATTTTAGAAAATATTGATAAATCAGACGCTGTTATAAAGCTTGTAGATTTCTTAAAAGAAAAAATAGCGGCATAATATTTTCTATTTTTTGTCATACATGTTTGACCCCGGAATCCATAGTATAAAAAGTCATTCCGAGCATCGCGAGGCGTTGTTGCATGGAAGGAGGTGTATAAATTAATTGAGGTATTTGGAGGTAGGTGTTTTAAGCTGCGATTATGAGATTAATAACTTTGCATTTAATTTTAGCTTGAGTTTCTCTAGTATTTTCCTTTTTGTTGCTCAGATAATCAGAGCAATGACGTTTGATTTGCCACATTGT
>CAMCRO010000075.1 GCA_945877265.1 Rickettsia typhi
CTCTTCAGTATTACAAACTAGAAAATTTTGTGATAATATTCCAAATTAGTGAGTTTCTTTTTTTCCTTCTATTCTCGGAAGAACTTAGAAAATTTAGCTTAAAATTAAAAGGTTATCAATTAGTTGATATTATATATGCCCGCTCAGAAGAGTCGGCTGAATATAAATTTTTAAAAAGGAAGATAGAAAATGTCCAAATACGATGAGAATAATATCTTCGCAAAAATTCTCCGAGGGGAAATACCATCTTCTAAAGTTTATGAAGATGATAAAGTCTTAGCATTTCATGATATATATCCTATGGCCTCAACGCATGTTTTAGTTATACCTAAAGGAAATTATATAAATTTAGAAGATTTTACTCAAAATGCCCCTAGCGAAGTAATATCACATTATTTTAAAAAAGTTGCTGAAATAGCAAAATTGTTAAATTTAGACGATAATTTCCGAATCCTTGCAAATACTGGCGAGAAAAGCGGACAAACTATTTTTCACTTCCACACTCACATAATGTCAGAGAAACACACATAAATAATATGCAAGATAAAAAAATAAATATAGCGATCGTAGGGGCAACTGGTAATGTTGGCAGAAAAATTCTTGAAATTCTAAAGGAAAGATCATTTCCTTATGGCAAGGTATATGCACTTGCTTCCAGAAGCTCGCTAGGGAAAAAAGTTAGCTTCGGTGAAGATGCCGTTCTTTCTGTTGAAGCATTGGAGAATTTTGATTTCTCTAAAACAAATTTAGTATTTTCATGCGTTAGTAGCTCCGTAACGCAAAGCTATTATAAGAATGCAATTGATGCAGGGGCAATCATAATAGATAAATCTTCCTTGTTTAGACAAGATAATGAAGTCCCATTAATTGTGCCCGAAGTAAATTCTCATCTAATATCCGAGATTCCAGAGAGTAAAATAATATCAAGCCCTAATTGCTGTGTGATTCCACTAGTTGTTGCACTTTCCCCCCTACATAGCGCAGCTAAAATCAAAAGAATAATAATTTCCACATATCAATCTGTGTCTGGGGCTGGCAAAGAATACATGGACGATCTATATAACCAAACAAAATCAACATTTTTATTTCACGAGCCAGTAGAAGGAAAATTTGAAAGGAAAATTGCATTTAATATCATCCCAAAAATCGATGAATTTAATTCAAATGGAGATAGCTTAGAAGAGGAGAAAATTTGCTCCGAAACTAAAAAAATTCTTGGCAAAGAAATAGAAATTTCTGCAACTTCTGTTAGAGTTCCAGTGTTTATAGGCCATTCATTAAGCGTGAATATTGAATTTGAAAATCCTTTGGATGCCAAAGAAGCTGAAGAGATTCTCGCAGAAGCCGAAGGCGTCGTGGTGCTCGAGCAGCTTGGAGATATGAAATATATCACTCCATCTGAAGTAGTAGGAGATGATAATGTTTATGTTTCAAGGATAAGAAATGACCATTCAAGACCTCACTCGCTCAACTTATGGATAGTTTCTGATAATTTAAGAAAAGGCGCCGCAACCAACGCAGTTCAAATTGCTGAATCCATAGTTAATATTTTGTAAAATACAATCCGTGTTTTCCGAGCACTCTGAGCTTCTGTCATCTCCGCGACGGCAGGAGATCCATCAACCTTCAGTTATAATTTGCTTAAATAAGGTCTGGATTCCGCATACGCGAAGATAACATAAGAACATCAAGTTTCAGATTAAATAAGACAAATGGTTTTAATGGCGAAGTGCACGGAGCCTATATTAATAGGTGAGCACGCTGAGTTCCGCATAAATCGTTTGGATTATTTAAGAATGAAACTTGATATTACATATTCTCTTCGGTAAGCGTAATAGAGCCATCACTAGCCTTGCTTACTTTTTCTATCTTGAGCTTTGCTTCAGCAAGTTTAAGCTCACATAGCGCCTTTAGCTCAGAAGCTCTTTCATATGAGATCACTGCTGTTTCCAAACTTTCTTGGCCACTATCAAGCCTCCTTACTATCCCCTCTAATTCTTTGAGAGCCTCTTCGAAACTCATATTTTTTATAGATTTAATCTCATTCATAATATATTCTCTAAACTAACAATATTTATTTCGTAAATTATATTATGATAGCAAAAATAATACAACGGTCTAAATCATCTAACCAAGGAGCTCCTAAAGAACAAAACCAGTGGGAGATAGAATATATAACCGAAAAAGGCAGCTTGTTTAATGACAAAACAACAGGATGGCTTAGTAGTTCAGACACAAAAAGTGAGGTGAAATTAACCTTCCCTTCCTTGGAATCTGCTGAAGAATTCGCAAAAAGCAATAACATAGAATATGAAATTGTGAAAGCCAATAGGAAGAAACTAGTAAAAAGAACTTACGCAGAGAATTTTAAATAAAAACATGCAGCTTAATAACTCTCAGCTTGAATTAAATGAAGCACAGCTTAATGCTGTCACAAATACATCTGGCCCATTATTAGTTCTCGCTGGCGCTGGCACAGGCAAAACTCGTGTTCTCACATCAAGAATAGCTCACATAATAAATTCGAATCTCGCAACGCCATCTGAAATACTTGCAGTCACTTTCACCAATAAAGCTGCAAAAGAAATGCAGGAGAGAATATATAAGCTGTGCAACGGCAATTTTTCTATGGCGGTTGGGACATTCCACTCAATAGCTGCAAAAATTCTAAGGCAACATGCAGAACTGGTTGGAATAACTCAGAATTTTAATATCGCAGATCAAGATGATCAGATAAAAATAATCAAAGCTATATTGCAAAGTTTAAATATAGATATAAAAGAAACTCCTCCTAAATTAATTCTTTCTATTATTTCAAGGTGGAAAGATATGGGAATATCCTATTCAGAATTATCTAATAGTGATATAGGAACAGATGCGCATAATCTTGCACGTAAGGTTTATGAGTTATATCAAAATAAGCTTATTAGTTCTAACTTATGCGATTTTGGGGATTTACTGCTCTATAATACTATAATCTTTTTTAGATATCCAGAAGTGCTAGCAAAGCTCCAATCTCAATATAAATATATTCTAATAGATGAATATCAAGATACTAATGCAGTACAATATCTCTGGGCCAGGATGCTAGCAGATAAGCATAAAAATATATGCTGCGTTGGAGATGATGATCAATCTATATATAGCTGGCGGGGTGCAGAACTAAAAAATATCTTGAGGTTTGAAAAAGATTTTCCTAATGCGACAGTTATAGCATTAGAGCAAAATTACCGCTCAACATCCCATATACTTAAAGCCGCAAGTAGCCTTATAAAAAATAATAACCATAGGCATCAAAAAACCTTATGGACTGATATAATGGCTGGAGAGCCTATAAAAATAGTTTCTTGCTATAACGATAAAGAGGAAGCAAGATTCATCTCTAATAATATTAGTAATATTATCTCAAGTAATCTAAGGGCAAGTGAAATCGCTATCTTAGTACGTGCAGGTTTCCAAACTAGGGCTTTCGAGGAAGCTTTTATTGCAAGTGGAATACAATATAAGATTATTGGCGGCTTAAAATTCTATGAAAGAGCCGAAATTAAAGATATCCTAGCATATATAAGGCTGATATTGAACAACCAAGACGACGTCGCATTTGAAAGAATAATAAACACGCCTAAAAGAGCAATAGGCCCATCTGCGTTATTACAAATCAAAAACTATGGCTTGGAAAATGCCATCCCATATTTAAAAGCATGCGAAGAAATGCTGAATTTAAAGATATTTAAGCCAAAATTGCAGGAATCTATTGCAAGCTTTGTTGCTATCATCAAAAAATTTGGTATAGAGCTTTCTGAGCCTTCTAATCATGCGGAAATAATCAAATCTCTTATCAGTGAAACTGGCTATAGAGATATGCTTAAAATTGAAAAAACCGAAGAATCCAGAGCTAAACTAGATAACTTAGGGGAATTTATAAATGCTCTTGGAGAATATTCTAATATTTTAGAATTCATGGAACATACAAGCCTTATAATGGAAAAGGATTCTATGTCCGATCAAACAGAGCAAGTAAATATAATGACGATCCATGCCTCTAAAGGATTAGAATTTGATACAGTTTTCATTCCAGGTATGGAAGAAGGAATTTTTCCCCACCAAAAATCTATTACAGAAGAAGGAGCAAAAGGATTAGAAGAAGAAAGAAGAATCGCTTATGTTGGAATCACCAGGGCAAAAAGAAACTTGTTTCTACTTTATTCAGACTCAAGAAGGATTTTTCATGAATTTGTCCAATCTATTCCTTCTAGATTTTTAAATGAGATTCCAAAAGAATGCATAGTTAAAACCACGGCAACAGGTTTTTATTATAAAAATTATTCAGGCAGCCTAAAAGAAGCTAAAGAAAATTTCTATAACAAAGAAGCTAGAGCGAAACAAAACCCTAGCTTCACCTCCGAAGAAAATATAAATGGTATCAGGCCGGGGGCAAAAGTTATGCATAAAACTTTTGGATCTGGTTTAGTGTTACGTAAGAATGGAGATAATCTTGAAATTATTTTCGCTGGCAATGCTATAAAAACCATCAAAGAAAGCTTTGTGTCTTTGATGTAATTTTTCTTCATATATCAATAATTGTCATTGCGAGAGGCGCAGCCTCGTGGCCATCCAGTAAAATTTACATTCTGGATCGCCACACTCCACTCTGTTTCGTTCGCGATGACGCTAAATGGGCCAGTCATTGCAAGCGAAGCGCGGCAATCTAGTAAACCTCCTCATCCCGGACTTGACCCGGGATCTTCTTAAAACGAACAAGATTCCGGGTCAAGTGGCGTTGTTGCATGGAAGGAGTGAGAAAAGGGTTGAGATAGAGAGGTAGTTGGGCTAATAAGGTGTTATTTTATGAGAAAGCACCGAGAGAAGCGCAACTGGTCGGGATATAACGAGAAATTAAAGAAGATAGCAAGGATAGA
>CAMCRO010000076.1 GCA_945877265.1 Rickettsia typhi
CCCACCATATTCACCAGATCTTAATCCAATAGAAAAATTCTGGGCTAATATGAAACGATGGGTTAAGCAAAAAATCGAGAAGTTTGACTCCTTATTTGATTCAATAGCTTTCTTCTTTAAATACGCTACCTCAACTTAATTCACTATAATATCAATTTTCACCAAATTTCTTTTTTGCAACAGGAAAAGTTCTAAATATAATAAAGCAACCATAGATATTGACTTCATATTTTTAATAACCTAGAGTTGTAATTAGCCAAATTAATAGGGCTAATTTTAACTCTTAATTCTGAGGTTACTATGTCTAAAAATTATTTATCAGCATATGAAAATATAAAATTCCAGACACAACAACTATTCGGCGGTCAGATTCTTCCAGATTTTTTATGGCAAGCAAGGCTTGGAGTAGAAAGTTATAATAGCTGCTTTCATATTCTAGAAAATTACTTGCATCAACACAGAAGTGATCCAGGAATGTTAGGAATCAAGTGCGCACGTTTAGAACAAGATTTACTTTTCACTCAGGAAATGACAGGCGTCACGCCACAATATTTAAATTACCTGGATTATATGGATTACGTATATCAAACCTAATCCATATTAATGCTATGTTTATGTTTGAGTGCATTCTTTGCAATAGGAGTTATTGAGTGGATGTTTATGGCATGGAAGTCATCCTCAGATATTCAGGAATCCAGCTACTAATTAGGAATATATTTTCTATTAGTGGTCGGTTCCTGGGTCAATGGAGTAAATCAAGACTTTATGTAGTCATGTTCATTTAAAAACTTCTTCTCATTTATTTAAGCATAGCTTTTAGCTAAATCTTTTTGCTCATACATTATTTAACTCATATAAGATGAGGGCAAATTTCTTTGAAAAATCTTAAATTGCTTTTATCGATAAGCAGAAGATTGTTAGCGATCAACCCATGAGAATAATTAAAAAGTAAAATAATTAATTTCTATTTACTTCAAAATTAGTTTATATTAGTCTTTTTTGTAAAAATTACAAAAAAGTTTATTATGAGAATTATATATACTCTTTTTGATTCTACAAAACTCTCAGTTGAGTCGTTCGCAGACATCAAAAATATTAAAGATATTAGAGTATTAGAGTATAGTCATGAAGCAGATCATAAGATATTGATCGAGCTAATTGTAAAAGCAGAATCATTAGAGAAGCTTTTTTTAAGGAGTGATAATTTAGGTTAACTTAGCGAAGCAGGGATTACAGCTTTTGTAGATGGGCTTGCAAAATTGCCTAACCTACAGAAGCTTCATCTAGAAGATAATAATTTAGGTTCACTTGGCGAGGATGAAATAAGAGTTTTTGCAGAGGCTATTGGAAATTTACCTAACCTCCAGACACTTGATCTAGCAGCTAATAATTTAGGTTCACTTAGCGAAGCTGGGATTATAGCTTTTGTAGAGGGAATTGCAAAATTGCCTAACCTACAGAAGCTTTATCTAGGAAATAATAATTTAGGTTCACTTAGCGAAGCTGGGATTACAGCTTTTGTAGATGGGCTTGCAAAATTGCCTAACCTACGTAAGCTTGAGTTATGGGATGATAATTTAGGTTCACTTGGCGAAGCTGGGATTATAGCTTTTGCAGAGGGAATTGCAAAATTGCCTAACCTACACACCCTTGATCTAGAGGATAATGAGTTTACTCTTGAACAAGCTAGAATCCTCGCAACAAAGCTTGTTAAATCCAAAACTCTACACACTCTAACACCATCAGAGGTAGTGGATGTTACAGAATTCTTCATTAAAGAAATAATAATGTCAGGGGATGAAGGTCATATAAAACTAGTTTTAGATAAGGCTCCAAAAGACCATGTCGCAAAGATGATAGAATTAATTTCTCCTGAAGAATCTATCGCTACAGCTGGAGCTGGGTCCCCAGGGGGATCTAGCACAGGTGCAACCATTAGTGTTCAGAAAGAACTAATATTAAAACTATATCCTTTTGTTCTAGTCGCTGCTGAAAAGCATGGTTTACAGAGCTTGTTACCTTCATTAAAAATTTTTAATGGAGTTTCAGCAGCTGGCTCTGGTGTTGGTGCATGGGCTGATAGTGCTGAACAAGGTAAAGAGGGCGAAGCTGATGATGGTAGTACGACTCAAGCTTTTGTTTATGGCGCGAATCCCGCAGCAGCTGGCTCTGGTGTTCTAGCTACTGGTTCAGGATTAGATAAGCATGATAAGAAAAGGAAAGATTTAGGAGAGGTAGGAGCAAATAAAAGAATTAGAGCAGGTAATCATCCTGAAGATGAAGCAGATGAAGGAGCGGTAGCTAGTGCTTCTGCTGGAGATGGCGCTGATGAAGCTCCCCCAACTGCAGCTCATGTTGGGTATAGTGATTTAGATCTAGCTGGTATAGTAGCAGATATATCTGGTTAATAAGTATTATTAGTATCCACCCTAAATTTCGATCAGGGTGGATGTGTAGAATGAATGGTAAAAGTTTAGATAAAATTAAATCTACATAGACATTATTTCTTGCTCTTTAGCTTTCACTTGTTTGTCCACATTCTCCACTTCTTTATCTGTGAGTTTTTGGATCTCTTCACTGGTAGAATGAAGTTCATCTTCTGAAATATGTCCTGCTTTTTCAAGTTTTTTCAACTCTTCCATTCCGTCTCTTCTAACATTTCGGATGGAAATTTTAGTATTTTCTCCATATTTACCCGCAAGTTTTGCAAGTTCTTTTCTTCTTTCTTCATTTAGTGGTGGGATTGGGAGCCTTATAATTTGCCCGTCAGAAGAAGGAGTAACGCCTAAATTTGCTTCAACAATTGCTTTTTCAACAGCTTTTATCATAGATTTATCCCAAACTTGCACATTCAGCATTCTTGGGTCTGGTACAGAAATTGTTGCTACCTGGGAAAGAGGAGTTCTGCTGCCATAAGCTTCCACCTGCACCGGATCTAACAAATTTGGAGAAGCTCTACCTGTTCTAAGGCCTTTAAGTTCATTATCTAAAACTTTTAGCGCTCCATCCATTCTGTTTTTTAATGTTTCTATCAAAGTTTTTTTATCCATATTATTCTCCTACAATTTTTGTGTAATCACCTTCAGATTTTATAACTTTTGCTATATTTCCTTGCTCTTTTATAGAAAATACTTTTATAGGTAATTTATTTTCTCTAGCAATTGCAATAGCTGCCATGTCCATAACATTTAAATTATCTCTTAAAATGTCTGTATAGCTAATATTTTTAAATTTTGTAGCAGATGGGTTTTTAATGGGGTCATCAGAATAAACGCCGTCTACTTGTGTTCCTTTAATTAATAAGTCACAATTCATTTCAATAGCACGAAGCACTGCTGCGCTATCAGTTGTGAAAAATGGATTTCCAGTGCCAGCTCCAAAAATCACAACCCTGCCTTTTTCCATATGTCTTTGGGCTTTCCTTCTGATATAAGGCTCGCATATGCTCATCATCGGTATAGCAGATAGCACCCTTGTATAAATTCCTTCTGCTTCCATAATATTTTGCAATCCAAGAGCATTAATAACGGTTGCAAGCATTCCCATATAATCTGCCGCAGCTCTTTCCATCCCTTGCGTAGAAGCTTCTATCCCTCTATAGATATTTCCTCCCCCCACAACAACGCAAATCTGCACGCCAAGTTCTACAACTTCTTTTATATCAGATGCAATTCTTTTTAGGATTTTTACATCAAGCCCGAAGGATTTATCTCCCATCAAAGCTTCACCTGAAAGTTTCAAAAGTACTCTTTTATATTTTATGTCTGCCATTTTTGTAATATTAAAATAAACCTCAATATATATGATATTAATCTAGTTTTTTAGCAACAGAAATATCGTTTGTTATCGATTTTTCTATTGCCTATTTTTAATGAGTTGTCCTAATATTAGGTTGTTATATAATGCGTCTTGTTTTAAAGTTAAATTCAAATTTATAATTACTGGTATTATGAGAATCTCGAAATTTTTTCTAATAATTTTATTATCTTTTTCCTACAATTTTGCGTTTGCTTCTGAGGTGAAGATAGAAGAAAATAAGTCTCAAGATATAGCTTCTGAAACAAATTTATCAGAATTTACTTTAACAGACTTAGTGCTTGGGGATAAAAATGCTAAAGTACGTGTGATGGAATATTTTTCTCTCACTTGTCCTCATTGTGCTTATTTTAATAGAGAAATATTCCCTGAGTTAAAAAAGCTATTTATAGATAATAATAAAATAGCTTATGTAAAACGTGAATTTATTTCCACAAAGCAAGATCTAGATGCAGCTGTTCTTGCAAGATGTGGTGGAGATATGAAAAGGATAGCTTTTTATGATGTATTATTAAAACAACAAGATAGTTGGGCTTTTAATAGAAACTATAATGAAGTCCTGACGAATATAGGGCAAATTGGCGGCATTTCTCCTGAGCAATATAAGAAATGTCTAGCCGATAATGATCTAGGCACAGCTCTTATGAATAACACGAAGTTAATAGCGAGAACGCCAGGATTCATAGGAACGCCTGTTTTTGTTATAAATAACAAACTTCACAACGGAAAATTTTCTCTAGAAGAGCTTAGATCTGTTATAGAAGCTGAGCTTCAGAGAAATCAGTAGAATGAAAAAAACAGAGCAAAAAAAGCAAAATAACATATCGTTGCTATTGCAAATTAGCAGTGATATAGTAGCGAGTTTAGTTGTTGGAACTGTAATAGGCGTATATCTTGATAAAATGCTTGATACTAAACCAATTTTGTTGATAATTTGTTTAATATTTAGTTTAGCTGCGGCTTTTAAGTTAATTTATCAAAAGATAAAATAAATGGCACATAATCCTCTTGCGCAATTTGCGATCAAGCCTCTTATAGAGATCGAGCTATTTGGTTTTGATGTTAGCCTCACT
>CAMCRO010000077.1 GCA_945877265.1 Rickettsia typhi
AAAAAGGAAAATACTAGAGAAACTCAAGCTAAAATTAAATGCAAAGTTATTAATCTCATAATCGCAGCTTAAAACACCTACCTCCAAATACCTCCATTAATTTATACACCTCCTTCCATGCAACAACGCCGACCTAAGTCCGGGATGACAGTTTGTTTAGTCCGGGATGACTATGTTTAGTCTTCTGGATGACTATATGTGTTCAGGATGGCGATTTGCCGGTTAGTAAGAGTTTAAATATTTAAACTCTTTTATTTATCAAAACTCATCTGGGACATCTTCTTCCTGTTTTGTGATTACATAATTACCAGCTCTAAATTGCTCTTTCATTCTGGCAATTTCCAGCTCATTTATTCCAAGTGCTTTTAGCACAGCGCCGCCTAGCTGCAAGCCTGTTTCATAATCTTCTGGTACTATTATTGTTGCGCCCATCTCATAAAGCTCTGCAGAATGCCTGAGGTCGGGCGAGCGCACTATTATTGATAATTCTGGATATTGTTTCGAAATTGTCTTTAGTGATTTTTTCTGAGTCACTTGGTTGCTAATAGCAATAATCACACAAAGAGCTCTATCTGCTCCTGCAGCATTTAGAGTTTCTATCTGAGATATATCTCCTTTAAATATAGGAAAACCATTAACCTCTTCTTCTTTTACATTATCGCTATTTATATCTATTACTATATAATTAATTAACTGAGCTTCTAGGACTCTTGCAACCATTTTGCCAACTCTTCCAAAACCTGCAATTATTACATGATTAGAAAGATCTCTAGTTCCTCTTTCTATGACTAGGGCAGGAGATTTTTCTGGATCTTCATCTATTATATTCTCAATTTTACTACCTATAAACGAGAGTAGCGGAGTTAGAGCCATTGAAAAAGTTACAACTAGAAGTAGCAACTCGCCTGTTGATTCTTTTATTATTCCTTCGGTCATTCCTAGTTTGAATAAGATAAATGCAAATTCTCCACCTTGAGCTAGCATTAGGCCAGAATGAATTGCAACTCCCATGTTAAACTTGAATATAATACAAAGCCCAGTGACAATAACTGCTTTGACTATTATTAAAACAATGGTGAATAAGATTATATTACTCATTTGAGAATACATTTCTTTGATATCAATAGTCATTCCTACTGACATAAAAAATAATCCTAGTAGCAACCCTTTAAATGGATAGATACTTTCTTCTGCCTTGCGCTGGAATTCAGTTTCAGCAACAAGAACACCTGCCGCAAAAGCACCAAGTGCAAGCGACAAGCCCATATATTCGGTCCCAAAGGCTGCGGCAAGAGCTATTAAGAGAGTGGCTGCTATAAATAATTCATTGCTGCTTGCTTCATTTTCTGTGGAGATCATGCCGAATACTGGCCTAAAAAACATTCTGCCAAGTATGAAGATAGAGATTAAAGCGAGTGCTGCTTTGCCTATGGAAAGAGAAATTTCAGAGGAAAGAGAGGCTAAATTTCCACTAGCTAATTTTGGAATTATTACAAGCAAAGGAACTACCGCAAAATCTTGCAACAATAATATTGCAAAAGAGATTCTTCCAACTTGGGTTGATTGGCTTCTCGTATCAGCCAGTACTTGGAGCACTACTGCTGTTGAAGAAAGAGCAAGTCCTCCGCCAATAATTACGGCAGAAGTTTGGTTATTTGCTTCTAAAATTGAAACAGCTCCTGCTATAATAATTGAAGTGATTATTACCTGCAGACTCCCAAGGCCGAATACGTACTTTCTCATTGCTTTAAGCCTTTCAATAGAAAGCTCTAGGCCTATAGCATACAATAAAAAAACAACCCCATATTCTGCGAGTGAATGTATTTGCTCGTATAGAACTATTTTTAGGCCATAATCACCTATAATTGCACCTGCAACGAAATAGCCTAGAACTGGGCTAAGCTTTAATTTTTTAAAAATAACAACAACAAATATTGCAACTGAAAGTAGAATTACAACGCTTGGTAAAATTTCTGTGTGATGCATCTTATATATAAAATTTAAGTATATAGTCTTGTATTTTGAATTATGTGGTGTTTCATTCCTGCTTTAACCTGTTAGTTGTCGGTTGTGCGTATTTCTTCGCACCTAATCCAAATTATTTTACTATGTATTTTATACCAGCCTTTTTCTTTGTTTGTCACGCTATATTTTATAATATTAGTTTGAACTGGATTGGTTTCTAGATCTACTTTTCGCTATTTATGTAGACATATAATCTAAATTTATATAGTCTTAGACCTTGCAGCAGGGCAGGAGCTATAGTAAAGAATAAAGGTTCATGCTATGCAAAAAGAGATCTTCGACCCAATATCAGCTGAAATATTATACAAAAATCATCTTAATATCATTCGAAATACTAGATTCTCTCTAAGAGAAGTAGATGTAATAGCTTGCATCATGAATAATAGAGGAGAAAAAAAGATAGCAGGTGTGCTTTCTCTATCTCCCAGGACAGTAAGTTCTCATGTTAGGAATATCATGATTAAAATTTCTTGTAATTCTAAGGAAGCGATAATAGATTTTATTGAATCATCAGGCAAAACAGAATTCTTCAGATTTTATTATCAATATTTATTAAGAATCTTTCGGTTTGAAAAGCTTCTAGCTGATAACAGAGAATTATTCGCTCAAACCACTTTTATTATTAATAATAAAAGTGAGAATTTTTCTAAAATTTTAGTTAAACATTTAGAGATTGCTGGACAAAAAGTTGCAACTATGCAAGCAAGTGTCCAAAACACAGTGACTTTAGATTTTGATCAATTCAAAGAAAAAGGCTATTTCGAAACAATATTTGAGCATTTAAAGAACTTAGACAGCTCAAAAAAATTTAGCGTTGAAACTGAAAAATTCATTGAATCTTTAAGTAAGGCCGGTACTGAGAAAGGTTCCATAAATTTTGATTCTCATAATAAAAAAACTTTTCAAGAGAATGTGAGAAAAAACTTTCCTTATTTGGTAATAATAAGTTTTATTACAATATATTCATTTAATAAATTCATATTTTTAAGCCCAAATATAAATCGCAAATTACAAACTGTGATAGTCGAGCTTAGTGATGAAGAATTAAGCTCTGATTACACAAACATTCCAAGCAGCCAAAGAAACGTTGCTATAATAGAAAAATTTATAAAATTCCTCGATGATGATAGTTTAAATGAAGTTGATAGGTTATTTAAAGCAAATAAATTGTCAGGTAATTTATTACTTAAATACGTTCATAATATAAATTCTTTAGCTGCGTTTTATAGACATATTATTAATGATAATATCTTTGCAAGAAAGTTACTTTTGCATGGGAAAAGTTTGATGGAATACTACGCTAATCGTTTCAGCGCTACTAATATAAATTTTGTAGCTTTATCGCCAGATGAAATTATTGCAGAACTTAAAGTGATGAAACATCTTCCGGAAATATATTCTAGGATATTATATTCCCTAGGCAGGACTTATATATATTCGAATTCTTATGACGAAAGCGAAAAATATTTATTTGTGGCTAAAGAAATTGCAAGGAATCTTAATTTATTTGAAGCCTACTTAGCAGATATTAGTGGATATACTATAGAACGCGAGAGACTAACTGGATTTGATATCACCAATAAAGAATATATAAGAATCAAACTAGAGGAACTGGCTAGAAAATATTTTGTGCTTATGAATAGCGATATACATTATATTTCTGATTATAATCCATCTACTATTCAGCAAAAGGTTATTATTCCCTCCAGGAATATATATAATAAGTTATTATGCGCTACAAAAATATTAGAAATATATAATGATTTACTCAAGCTAGAGGACTCACCTGCCCAGCTTAATAATATTTTAGTACAAATAGAGCAAACAGTAAATTTAGATCTGAATGTCATAATAAATGAGGCAGAAAAATCAAATATTTCTCAAAACAGATTGGCAATTTTATATAATATATTAGCAGGAATAATGCTGACACTATATGAAAAGAAGCTAAGTTGCGCAACAATTTCTGAGCAAATTTCAAAATTATTATTACAAGACTACTATCTCTCAAATAACAATAATCTATGTTATGCATTGACTGAACAATTATTTATAAAGTCTAAATCTTTGAGTAGTAATAATGATTTTTCAAAAGCGGATGCATATTATGGCCTTGCCAAATTATATGAAAAAAAATACGAAGATAAATCACTGCCTTAAAATATCCAAAATAACTATTACAAAAATGCAAAAAAATTAAAAAATAAAGCAGATATTATTAATAAGAAGCTAAATCGCCAGCAATCAAATATTATTAAGTAAAAAATAACTAGTCAGAAATTAAGTATTTTTTGTAGATGTTTGCAAAAAAATATATATGTTAGCTACAAAAGCTCCACTGAATTGAGGAGGATTTTTGAGGTTGATATGAGTAAAGAAGAATATTTACAAGCAATATGTATTAAATGTGATATAGAAGTGCATAATCTAGACCCATGCTCTAAAGAAATACTTCGTAAAATAGAGATTTTAATTTCCTAGAGCATTTTTATTTAGTCTAAACAAGACTGAGCCAAATATTTATATCATTATATGATTCCATATTCCTTGATATTATTTATATAGTTGCTTTCTCATATTTCTTTATTGTCGATTTATATTTCTAAAATCTTTTCAAGATTAACATTAAATGCTTAGGTTTAAAACTAAGTGAAATAAGATAGCTTCTTTGTATTTTGTCGATAAGCTGCACACCATAAGAGAGTGCCTTTCTATATTTATCATTGATTGTTATTCAAGCCGATTTAGTTCATATTTTTTATGATATAAATTTATAAGTACAAAAATTGAGTAGAAGAGAA
>CAMCRO010000078.1 GCA_945877265.1 Rickettsia typhi
ATTATCTGAGCAACAAAAAGGAAAATACTAGAGAAACTCAAGCTAAAATTAAATGCAAAGTTATTAATCTCATAATCGCAGCTTAAAACACCTACCTCCAAATACCTCCATTAATTTATACACCTCCTTCCATGCAACAACGCCGCGCTCCGCTCGCAATGACGGCGCAAGATTCCGGGTCCAGCCCGGAATGACTATTCTTGATATAGTGCTTAACTAACTATGGCTTGCATTTTTTTATTGTCGAAGCTACTGAGCTCGACTTCTATAATCGTATTTTGTGCCCCAGGCTTTTCGATTTCAACCGGGATGAAATTCTCACTATGGCCAAAATTATCTTTCTCTAGCAGAATTTTAGCCTTCGAGTTTTGAAATTTACCAAAAAATTTAACTAGGCTTTGCTCTCCAGTCTGCCTTAATATTTTAGCCCTTTCTTTGCGAATATGCTTTTCTACTTGAGGCATTCTTGCAGCAGGTGTGCCCTCTCTTGGTGAATAAGGGAAAATATGAAGAAATTGAAGATCAGCTTCTGTGATAAGCCTATTTGTATTTTCAAACATTTCTTCTGTTTCTGTTGGAAAGCCTGCAATTATATCTGCTCCATAAGATACATCTGGCCTCAGGCTGCGAAGTTTGTGGCAGAATTCTAAGACATTTTCTCTTGTATGTCTGCGTTTCATTCGCTTGAGAATCATATTATCCCCAGCCTGCAGGCTAATATGAAAATGTGGCATCAGTCTTTTTTCGTAAGCCATTAGTTCGAATAATTCTTCGTCTATTTCTGCGACATCTATTGAAGAAAGGCGAAGCCTTGGCAATTCTGGAACAAGTGCAAGGAGCCTTCTAATCATTTGAGCAAATGTTGGTTTGCCTGGCAGATCCGGGCCATAAGAGGTGACATCCACTCCTGTTAAAACAACTTCTTTATAACCGCTTTCAACTAATTTACGAGTTTGCGTGACTATTGCTCCTATCGGTACAGATCTGCTATTGCCCCTTCCATAAGGGATGATGCAAAAAGTGCATCTATGATCGCACCCATTTTGAACTTGAATGAAAGCTCTTGAATGTTCTGTGAATTGCTGCACCATATGCTCTGCTGTTTCTTTAACAGACATTATGTCATTCACGAGTAATCTGCCTTCATTAAAATTATAATTTGAATGATCAAGCTTTTCTTCGTTGCCTAGAATTTTATCTATCTCGGGCATAGAAGAAAATAGAGCTGGGTTAGTTTGAACCGCGCAACCTGTTACTATGATTTTTGTCTCGGGCTGATTTTTCTTTAATTTTCTGATGGCCTTTATAGCTTCTTTCTCTGCTTCTTTAGTTACTGTGCATGTGTTGAATATGGCAACATTTTTAAGGCCTGAAACCTCTAGATTTTGGCGTATAATCTCGCTTTCATATATGTTTAACCTGCAGCCAAAAGTGACTATTTGATTCCTATTTTCCATATTAATTATTTTGTATAAAAATATATGCCTTCTGCAACTAATGTGACTGGCCCGGACATTAAAATCTCATCATTTTTATATTCCATAGTAAGATCTCCAAGCTCGAATTTCACGACTGCTTTATCGCCCACAAAGCCAAGCTTACTACTTGCTGCAAAGCTTGCACATGCACCGCTCCCGCATGCATAAGTGAAGCCAGTGCCTCTTTCCCAAACTTTTAAGTTGATGATATCGTTATTTATAGAGGCAAAATTTATATTCGCACCTTTAGGAAATAAAGATGATTTTTCAAATTTTGGCCCAAGAAATTCTATATCTTCTTGATGAATATTTGGATCTATAATTACTAAATGTGGATTTCCGATATCTACACATAGAAATTCTGAAGAATTGGATAAATATGTTTTTAATTCTTTGGAGAGGACTGAATAATCTGGCATCCAAGAAGATGCAAAATTTACTTTTCCCATATTGACAGAAACGTGATTTTTATCATTAATATTACAATTTAAAATTCTTGTACCTACTGAAATGACAATATCTTTCTTGCCTGTTCTTTGACTAAAAATATAAGCTATACTTCTTGTTGCGTTGCCACATGCTTCCGCCCTTGAGCCATCTGAATTATAAATTTCAAGGCTAATATTATCCTTCTTTTCTTCATAAATAATAATCTGGTCGCATCCGATACCTGTGTGTCTTTTTGCGCATGCCTCGACTATCTCTTGAATATTATCTGCATCGGAGAGATCGTGCTTATTTATAAAGACGAAGTCATTGCCTAGACCATGCATTTTTGTGAATTTAATCGGGAAATTTATTATCGACGCCATAAGATAATTTTTATTCTAATGAGAGATTTACTAAATCAAGATTTTGATCTTGGTAATATTTGTGATTAGAAACATTATAGAATATTAACCGTAATTTATAAACTAAAATCGTAAATAAAATTTTTACATCGATAATTTTGATATATTACCTGGAAAAGTTTGCATAAATTGTAATAAATATTAGGTTTAATAAAACCCTTATTGTTTAATTAGGTATGCAATTAATGAGTAGTATAAATTATGAGTTTGTGGGGTGATATTAAAGAGCGTTTAGCAGTTAATAAATTATTAGGCCTATCACGAGATCTGGTAAAACTTAGCTCTGGTAAATCAGAAGAGGGTTTCTTGAGTAAGCTGGGTAATAGTATGAAAAATGCTATGAAGAAATTTAAAGGCTGGGTTTCTAGAAAGTCGGCCAACACTTCTGATTTAGCAGAGACTAAACAGGTGAATGGGCTTGTTGCAGCAGCTAGCGGATTAGTAAGTGAGTCAAAAAAATTTCGGGGTGAAGTTCGTGCTAGAAGAGCTGCTTTAAATAAAGAAGGAAAAGCAGCGGAGAGGCAACAAAGAGAGAATGCGAGAGCAACAGCATCAACAAAAAGAGAAGCAGACAAGAAAGCAAGAAAGAGAGGATCAGCACCTGCAGCTCCATCAAACAAGTTGGATGTTCGAGCTGCGCGTCTTCGTGATACAGCTGGTAAATTAGAGGCAATTTCTGAAAGGGAAGGAATATCAGCTAAAGATGCTAAAACTTTGCAGACAAATGCGGGTGCGCTCGGGGCTATGGCAGGGGAATTAAGGAAGCTGAGTAAGGTTGTTAAGAGTTACAGAGAAGCAAGAGTTAAGAGTGATCAAATGCGCCAAGCTTTAAAAAAGGCGCAGGCAAATAGAGGCGCTGGCGCTAAGGCTGTAGCCGGGAAAATGAGGGGGCAGGAACAAGGGAAAGGCGGCAGGCAATAGAATATGTCGCTAGTTGGGCTATACACATAAGACTTTATAACTTAAGTGTTCGACAAACGGGTGTTCCCGAATGATTTAGATAACTTCTCTATGTTGCTCCTACGACCAAACTAAAATATTTTGGCTATATTATTATAGATATTTTGATTAAAATGATTATTAATATAGCAGAAGCTTCATAGGCAATAATTAGCCTAGCATTTATTAATTATTAAAAATAATGACAAATAATTCAATATATCAGAGATATGTAACGGATAGTATAGTTGTTCCGCAGCTATTTTGTCTTGTTATTTTAACATCTATAATTTGGTTAGTGCAAATTTTGCGAATGGTTTTTTTATTCGAAAAGCAAATTAATTTTTTAGAATTTTTAAAAGTCATAATCTTCTTGCTTCCTGCGTTAGCGCACATGATTCTCCCATTCGCAACCTTATACGCTAGCCTTTATGTTTATAATAATATGAAGGTGAACAAAGAATTAGTAGTGCTTGAAAATGCAGGCTTTTATCCAAAAGATTTAATTAAGCCACTTATAAGACTTGGGTTAATTACCTCAGTTATTGGAGTGATTAACGGAGCATATATTTTGCCAAAAACTTATGGAATGATGAAGGATAAGATTTCATATTATAGAAGCAATTTTACAACTAGCATAATACAAGAAGGGATGTTTAATAATATCTCTAAAAATGTGGTGATTTTTTTGCATAAGAAAATTACTCCTGTGGATTTTGAAGGTATTATATTATTTGACTCGCGCAACCCCAAAATGCAAACAGTGATGTTCGCTGATAAGGGGAGTGTGTACATAGGGAATAATAACATAATATTTGATTTATTTAATGGACAAAGGCAAACTTTAAATGATTCTGGCGTGCTTGATATGATGGCATTTGATAAATTTAAAATCCAGATTAATAGCTCTAAAACTAATAATCGAAGATTTGAAGATCGGGACCTGCAAGAACATTATTTATGGGAATTGCTTTTCCCCAAAAAAAATAGCAAAAAGTCTTTTACTAAGCTTTTTGCTGAAGGAAATAATCGGTTGATATGGCCTTTCTTTAATCTGTTACTGCCAGCAGTTGCTATTAGTATTTTCATTAAAGGAGAATTTAATAGAAAAGAATATACCAGGCAGCTAGTTCAAGCTTTTGCTATTGCTATGGGAATTATTAGTTTACATTTTGTAGCAGTGAGTTATGCGGCAAAAGATGTGATGCTAAATTTTCTGATATATTTAAATGTATTTTTCGGATTTCTGATATATCATAAGAAGATTCGAGTTTAAGTAGAAATTTCAATTTAAAATTTCTAGTGAATTATATAATTAGTAATCTCTGGATAGCATTGTGGAAAAAGAAAAAGTTTTTTTTGGCGCTAAAAAAATAGCCTATGATATGAAAACTAGCCTTGTGAATTCTTTATTCACAAATGTGGCTGGTAAGTATGATTTGATGAATGATTTGATGAGTATCGGAATTCATCGTATTTGGAAAAATCGTTTTTGCA
>CAMCRO010000079.1 GCA_945877265.1 Rickettsia typhi
CTATCTAATAGTTTTAGTATTTCATTAAATGTGTTATGTTTGTACATAGCATAAGTCTTTTTTAAGTTGTTCGAACAGGTATTATACCTGAACTGTAAGGCTTATGCTACCTTCATACCTGCCTTCTTAATTTATCCCGGACACTAGTGCGCGTAGGTGGGAATCAATGCCGCATTCAAACACCTTTAATGCCTCTATTTTCCTGAAATCCTCACATGCACGAGAGGGCTGCAACCTCTTATCGTCATTGCGAGAAGCGTAAGCGCCGAAGCAATCCAGCTTCCATCTTAATCTATATCATAAAGTATTATTAATTTTTAAGGCGCCTGTTTTATAGGCAAATTTGCATATAACTCAAGGGTAATTTTTTTGGAAATTGAAGAAAATATGTAATTTTCACTCTCTAATTGTTAAAAAAAATTAAACTTTAGGTCAAATAATTGTTGACAAAAATTAACCTATTACTAGTATGCAATTACTAACAATTTTTAACGATTAGAGTATATTTATATGGCAAAAAAACGTTCTTTTCCCTTACAATCCTCATCAGCCGACTCAGATTCTTCAGGCGCTTATTCCACTTCATTTTCGAGATCAGGTTTTTCTGATAGATCTGCAGAAAGCGAATCAGGGATGCTGAGCGATTCAACATCGTCAGAAGCTGGCAGTATGGTGGCTGCTTTAGAAGTAACTTCTCCAATCTCAGCCGGTAGAGCTCCTTGCGCTGCTGCTAGTGCAGTAGCCCCTTCTCTGTCAAGTGCTGCGGCTCCATTTATGCCAGATTGGCTAAAGAAAGTAATGGAAGGTTCTAGCTTTGATCGCGCTTCAGATTCAGAAGCAGGACCAGGCGAGTATGTTATGGGAGAAGTTAGCAGCCATGTAAAGGCAAACATAATCGCAATACATGAGGGTCGCAGCCCACTTAGAGAGTTACCTGTTCAGGATTTTGTATCTCCTCCTCCCATCAAAAAAGCTTCTGGAGCTCAGCCACTTTTTAGTCCTTATGCGGCTGCCTCTCCTTCAACGCCCATCCGTTCATCAGGAGCTAAGGCATCTGAAGATTCGCCATCAGACGAGAAAGCTCCTACTATGCTAAGAGATGAAGAAAATGATGGAGAAAATATAGTGCACATGGGAGGTTCGATTTTTAATTTAAGTCATTTAGGTTCTTCTAACACTGCTCCAGATACCGACCCCATGGGTCAGCCATCAGGAGATACAGCCCTACATGGCCTCGCACCTGAATATTAAATCGCAGCAGAAAGCTCAAGCATCTTATCTAAAGATGCTTTTGCTTTTTTTGCAATATCAGGTACCACTTTTATTTCAGGAGATTGATTTTTTAGGCATAAATAAAGATTCTCTAATGTATTCATCCTCATATACGGGCAAGTTGAGCAAGTAGCGCAGCCCGTTTTAGATAAGCTTGGAACATCATAAAATTTACTTCCTGGCGAAATTTTTTTCATCTGATGTATTATTCCAGGTTCTGTAAGTATAATAAATTCTTCTCCTTTATGATGCTCTGTATATTTCAGTAATGCGGAAGTGGAGCCTATATGGTCGGCATACTCAAGCAATGCACTCGGGCATTCAGGATGGGCAATTATTTTAGCTTTAGGATAGGTTGTCCTAAGTTTAATAAGCTCTCTTTCAGAGAAATTTTCATGCACAATGCAAGAGCCCGGCCATAGCAACATTTTTCTTCCGGTTTTTTTGATAAGAAAATTTCCAAGATGTTTATCTGGAGCAAATAAAATAGGTTTATTCTCATCTATTGATAAAATAATTTTTTCAGCATTTGAAGAAGTAACTATTATATCTGATAATGATTTTACTTCTGCTGAACAATTTATGTAAGTAATAGCTATATGGTCAGGATGTTTTGCTCTAAATTCGGCAAATTTATCAGCTGGGCACGATTCTTCTAAGGAACAGCGCGCATTTAAGTCGGGTATAATAACTTTTTTACTCGGGTTAAGAATAGCTGCAGCTTCAGCCATGAATTTTACACCGCAGAAAACTATTAAATCGGCAGTAGTAGTAGCGGCTTTCCTAGAAAGTTCTAGGGAATCTCCAATAAAATCAGCTACATCTTGGATCTCAGAGTCTTGGTAATAATGAGCTAAAATTACAGCATTATGTTGTCTTTTGAGCTTTGAAATTTCTTCTTCAAAATTAAGATAAGGATTTAGTTCCACAATTTATAATTTTTATATCTGTCTGCTTATAATATATTGAGATTGTAATTTCAATCAATATACATATCTCTTTTTATTAACAATTATTTAAGGCGGAATCAAAACTTATCTATAAAATACGGGAAAAGGCTTCCACGCAATAGAAGCCTTGGTATAATTATTTAGATTTTTTATTATTAGAATTTTGCTCTTCATGCATTCTTTTAGTAAAAATATCATAGACTTCCATAAGCGATTTAGCGCTCATTTCTACCATTTCTTTAGAATTATTTATTGCATTAGAAGTAGCATTTTTTATATATTGACGTTGTTTTTGTAAGGCTTGCTCAGGATTAGCTGAAGAAATAAAATCGCGAGAAACTTCAACCGCTTCTCCTACTTGTTTTTGTGCCACTTCTGCCATTCTTTTCATTATGGCTTGTGCATTTTCAGCGCTAATTTGCCCTGCCTTCATCATTGTATCAAGATTTTTTTGCATTGTTTCCGTGTAAGACGCCGAATCTAAATTGCCTAAATTGAAATTTTTTTGCCAATTTGTCAAAAAGTCCTTATCAGTAAATTGTTTGAACATGTCAAAAAACATGTTATTAGGAGATTGAGTCATTTTATATTCCTACCATTGAGAATTACCACTGGAAACATTGTAATATTAGTTATAAAACAAGCAAGTAAAAAATACTTTTCTGATTAATTTTTCAACTTATAGGTACATAGGTACAATAGAGGATGCTTAGTATTAATATAAAAAGTAAAATATTTTTAGAAAATTATTTGCATTTTGTATTAGTGCTTCTTTCTTTTAGTATATACTACCAAGAATATATGAGTAAATAACTTTGATTCACAGTATTGAAAAGACAAATAATGATTATAACAAATAAATCTATTTCATTAAAAATGGCCAAAAAAATGGCAGATGCTGCTGAGAAAGCAGCGATCGAAAGATCTCTAAGAATCGTAATAGCTATAATGGATAATCACGGTAATCTAAAATATTACCGTCGAATGGATGGAAATAACTTTGTTAGCGTAAGAATGGCTCAACTTAAAGCTTTGACTTCAGCTAGTATACCAATCTCCACTAAAGATTTAGCTTCTAGAAATGCTGGATTAGAAAATGGCCCCTATCTTGCAGCTCCAGGAGTTATTCTCCTAGAAGGAGGCCTCCCTATTATCACAAAAGATAACCAGCATATAGGAGCGATAGGAATTAGTGGAGCCACTCCTGAACTCGATGGAGAATGCGCTCAAGCTGCAATAGATTCCATTGCTAATTTATTATAATATAGTGAGTTAAATGAGCTGTGTTTTTAATGATTTGATTTATTTTAGAATAACTAACCTTTCTCGTAATATTAATTCTTTCGCAAGCTCATGATAAGCTTTAGAGCCAACGCAGTTAGGGTCGTATATTAATACTGGCATTCCATGAGAAGGTGCTTCGGAAATGCGGACATTGCGGGGGATTACAGTGTTAAATACAAGTTCACCAAGACATGCTTTTACATCGTCTGCTACTTGCTCTGTTAGCTTATTTCTTTTGTCGAACATTGAAAGAACTACTCCTAGGATTTTCAGGTGTTTGTTCAGTTTCGTTTGGATAAGATCAATCGATTTTAAGAGATGGCTAAGTCCTTCCAAAGCATAAAATTCGCATTGCATTGGTATTAGAATTGCATCTGCAGCAGTAAGAGCATTTATAGTTAGCTGCCCTAAAGATGGAGGGCAATCAATAATAATAAAATCATATTTCTTGTTATCAAAATTCGCTAGTGCATTTCGTAATCTATTTTCTTTATTCTCTAAAGCAATAAGCTCAACTTCGGCTGCAGAGAGATCAATATCAGAAGGGATAACATCAAGATTCTTGATATTGGAAGGATAACATGCTTCATTAATATTAATTTCATTTACCAGAACATCGTAAATTGTACATTTTCTGTCTTTTACACCTATGCCAAGTCCTGTGCTAGCATTTCCTTGAGGATCTAAGTCTATAATTGCAATTTTTTGTCCTGCCAGCGCTAGAGCTGTTGATAAGTTAACAGCGGTTGTAGTTTTAGCAACCCCACCTTTTTGATTTGCAATAGCAATAATTTTAGTTTTTTTGTTCGACATTTTTTATCCTAAGAATAACAGACTCTGCATTTGTTGAGCTTTGAAAAACCTCGTGAACAAAATGCCAATTTTCCATTGCTTCATCAAGTTCCTTTCGAAAATTTTTTCCTTTTAATAGTAAAAAAGACTTAGTGGGCCTAAAAATTTTACTATAATGAAGTAAATTATCTATGCTTGATAAAGCTCTAGATGTAATAACACTAACAGGAGATTCAAATTGAATAAAGCAATTTTCTATTCTTTCATTTATTATTTTAATTTT
>CAMCRO010000080.1 GCA_945877265.1 Rickettsia typhi
GAACTCAGAGTCATTTTTAAACTTTCTCTCACACTAAGCTTTAATGTGTTACTTTTTTCTGGCTTTTTGTAAAATCTATCATTTGTCATCACTACTTTTTCAATATAAAAATGGATGAAAAGTAATATTACTCCTGTAATTAAGACTATAGTCATTAAAGATCTAAGCATTAATTCAGTTTTGTCTGTAATGCCCTCAAATAAAAACATCAAACAATGGCATTCTGATTTAAAATATAGAACTACACTTCCAGAAATAAGCAAGTTAGTTTGGCCAAATAAACTAAAAAATGAATAAAAACGGCTAGCCTCTTCTGTTCTTGTGATCTTATTAGCAAGCTGCCAATATAATAAAGAAAAAACTATTATAGGCCATAATTCACCCATTATATAAAATAGTATATAACTCCATTTTCCCCATATGATGATAAACCATTTAAAGTGAGGCATTAACACTATAAGTTCATTAATTCTATTAACTTCGGGATGAAAATATTGTGAATTTGGAAAAAGAACAAAGGCAAAAAATGCAAAAAATGTTAGAAAAAATGAAACTACAATTCTGAAAGCCTTCTCAGTAGTCATTGTATTACACATCTTAGAGTAAATAATAACAAATAAAATACCAGCTGGCATTTCTCCCCAAAGTTTTACAAAACTTATTACTTCAGGCCCAACCATAGTCATAACTATGCTGTCTTTCATTATTCTTACAATATTTTGATTCAGCAAAATTGTGAACATCAAGATTGCCATTGGGAAAAACTTAGCAAATTCTTTAGACCTAATGGGCATCACTACATTTCTAAATTTGCTATTTCTTATATTGTAAATTAAGTTCTTCATTTTCTGAGTATCAAAAATTGTCTACAAGCTAGAATATACATTACATTATGTCAATATATGTTATATCGAAATAGAAAAAGGACTATCAACTATTAGTGTATTATTTTTTATTAACGCATTTGATTCCATAACTATTGGTTTATTAGACACACCATGACCTATTGAATCTATATAAAAAGAAGGAATATTTATCTCATTCCTACAAAAATTTTCAATAGCAATTTTTATAAGATCATCCCCATGGGTGAAATCACCAAATAAAATTGCCTTTGCACCGTTTAAACAGCCTGCTTGTTTCATATGGATAAGATGCCTATGAACTTGATAACCTTTTTCGTTCACATCTTCTAAAAGAATGATCTTATCTTGAAATATAGGTGATAATTTAGTTCCTATCATAGTTGCTAAAACAGTAAGATTCCCGCCGCTCACATTGCCTTCTATCTGATTAGAGCTTTTTTCATCTATGGGAGTTAAGCTATAGTTTTGTCTTTCTCCATTTAAGATGTTTTTAAATATATCAAAATTATCATTATTTCTTACAAAACTTGTAATTACAGGCCCATGGATAGATGGCAATTTATAGTGCTGATTAAAAAGAAGATGTAGTGCTGTAATATCGCTAAAACCAATTAATATAGGAGAATTTTTAGGATGATAATTCAAGGCATTTTCAATCAAATTAGAAGCGCCATATCCCCCTCTAACCGCCCAGATAATATCGCAAGCACCAGAAGTAATTGCTTCCTTGAGATCATTCTGTCTTATCTCATCAGAAGCAGCAAAAAAAGGAAGAGTGTTATCAGAGAATATATTTTCATTAAATATAAGCTCGAGAGATTCTTTGGCTAATTTATTTTTTAAATCTCTCAGTATATCTAAAATGCCATCACATTTAGAAGATGGGGCTATTACTTTTACTTGAAGATTACTTTTCACTTTCTAATGTTAATTTTTCATATTCATAACCAAGGTCTCTCACGGCATATAACCATATGACACATACTATAATAAATATAACCATTAAATAAGGTGAAATAGTTTCAAAAGTAGCAGTAGGTATAAGAATAAATATAGTTTGCTGTATAAAAGCACTAGCAGACTTACCAAGCTTAATTCCTATGCTATCAACAGCAGCCTTGCCTCTAATCTTTAAATCATCCTCTAATGGCACATATGCCATTTCTTTAGTTGAATCAAATAAAGTATATTTTGTCGATTTAGTAACAACATTTTGAATTGCGCCAAAAACTACAGCTAGAATAAGCGGATCATAACCAATCCAAGTACATACTGCTATTAGGAAATCAGATTGAAAATTTGCTGAATAATAAAATACCAGACCAGTTAAAAACATTATAGAAGGAGTGATAACAGCAGCAGCGAACCATCCGAGCCATTTAACTATATTAGACCCCACTAATACAAACAATATGGTGAATATTCCTGTCATTCTAAGATAAGACCCAACAAAAGCAAGGTTATCTGCTGTATTAGGATAAGCTTTTGCCACCATAGCTTTCCATGGGCCTTCTACTAAATTTATTGCAAGACCATAACACGTTAGCATAACAGCTATAAGCATAATATATCTTGAGGTCGCAGCTAATTTGAAGCTAGCTAAAACTGAAATTTTCTCTTTCTTTGAAGCTTTATATTGAACCAAATCATTTGCTCTTACTTCAAGCACTTTTTCATTTATACGCCTAAAGAAATACAGCGATGCAAAACCAAGGATAATCACTACAGACATAACAAACTGCAATGAAGCAACTTTTGTGCTATTTCCTATACCAATAGAATTATGTAAATAAATCCCTATATTTGTTTGGGCAACTAGGAGAGAGCCAGAAAAAAACAAGCCTGTTTGGCCGAAAAGTGCGAATAAAGGATAAAATCTCTTTGATTGGTCAACCGAAGTCACTCCGTTTACAAACTGCCAAAACAACACGGAATAGGCAGCATTTGGCCAGAGCTCAGCAATAATATAAAATAAAGAAAAACCCCAATTAGCTATTAGCAAAATAAACCATTTTAGATGTGGATATGCGTCTACTAGCTTACTAGCAAGCTCACTACTCATATGTAATGAATCGTGATATGGGAATATAACAAAGGCAAAGAAAGTAAAAAAACCGATAAAAGCAGAAATTATTGCGTAAAACAAAGCTTCAGGCTTTAATATATTTAATAGCTTAACATATATAGCAGCAAATAAAATCGCCGCAGGCATAACACCCCAGACCTTTAGGAACGAAACAGATTCAACACCTATCATAGTATTGACAACGCTGTCTTTCGTTGCACGAATCACATTTTGGATAAATAAAATGCAAAACATTAAGGCTGTAATATTTACGAACTTGTTAATTTCATTTTTATGAATAGGTAAGATTTTGAATAATATATTAGCAAAAAAGCTTGAATCTATGGTTTGTTTTTGAGATGATGGATTTTCTGGATTATTGTCTGCTTCGGGCATTAAATCTAACCTTATATATAAATGTGGCTAGAACGATAACCTAGTTTTTAATACCGAATTTGTCAACAAATAACTTATAGCAACATTAGATTATTATGAATAAAATTTTAGATTTATTAAATAGGAAAAATTATATTAACGGTATATTAGAAGAATATACCACAGATAATATATCTGTTATAAATCCTAGCAGCCTAGATATTATAGGAGCTGCACCTCATTTAAATGAAATCCAAATTAAGCGTGTTATTAATATAACTTGCGAAGGATTTAAAACTTGGTCTTCTATGCTTCCTAAAGAAAGATCTACGATTTTATTTAAATGGCAAAATCTGATAATGGAAAAAATTGATTCATTAGCAGAAATAGTAACTTTAGAGCATGGAAAGCCTCTAGACGATGCAAAAAAAGAAATTATTTATGGAGCTAATTTTATTGGTTGGTTTGCAGCCAAAGCTCTTGATATTTCTGGATATATTACACAAGGCGTAAAGCATGATCAAAAAATTATTGTTGAATATGAGCCAGTAGGACCCGTAAGCGCAATAACCCCATGGAATTTTCCGAGCGCCATGATTACACGCAAAGTTTCACAAGCGCTAGCTGCTGGGTGCTCAATTATCTTAAAACCCTCTGAACTCACGCCTTTTTCAGCTCTGGCTCTAGGTTTGCTTGCTCAAGAAGCAGGGTTTCCTGCAGGAGTATTGAATATCATAACATGCGAATCTGCTTTATTTTCAGCGATAATTTGCGAAGATGCTAGAATAAGAAAAATTAGCTTCACAGGTTCAACGAGGGTTGGAAAAATTTTACAAGAAAAATCTGCCCCAACACTCAAGAGATTATCTTTAGAACTTGGTGGTAATGCACCTTTCATAGTATTCGAAGACTGCAATTTAGAAAAAGCAGCAATAGATTTAATTAATGCTAAAATTAGAAGCACTGGTCAATCCTGCACCTCTCCTAATAGAATAATAATCCAATCATCCATTTATTCTAATTTTATAAAATTAGTTGAAGACAAACTGAATAAACTAATTTTAGGAGATGGTTTAAATAAAGCTGTTACTGTTGGTCCTCTAATAAATAGAACCTCAGCTAATAGAATTACAAACTTAATTAAAGATGCAAAAAATAAAGGAGCCGGGATAGTTCTCGGTGGCAATATAGCAAGCAGTTATATTAACAAAGAAG
>CAMCRO010000081.1 GCA_945877265.1 Rickettsia typhi
TAATGGTTTAACCTCGCTGCAACGTTATGCAATCGAATGTTTGCAAAATATCCACAAAGATTTTAGAGAATGAGCTCGTAGTGCCGGCGAGAAATGTTTCCAAGAGCATATCTATAATCATAGTCCAGAATTTTGAGAGAGTTCTGCAGAATATAGTCCATGATAGGGTGCGCTCTAATCTCAAGCTTTTTTATGTAGCAAGGCCTGATAATATTAATGCTAAAAATAATGAAGGAAAAACTCCGATTCATTATCTGGCTGAAACTAAGTTTTTAGATGATGCTGAGATGAAGCGTACTAGCGAATCTTATGAATCTCAGTTTAAACAAGATTATCATCAGGTGCTCCCAAGGCTTTCGTTAGAAATGAGCAAGCTCAATTGAAAAAATCTTTGACGAGAATATTAAATGACGCAGAAATGCAGTCTCAAGAAAAATCTGATATGGCCAAACATATTGGGAGTTATTTGAGAGAGAGATTGCCGCGAGCAAAAATTGACAGAACGATTAAAGAAAAAATGTCTGATTTATGGCAGAAACTAGCACATAAATTTGTTAAAGAAACTTCTAGAGATAAATCTCACAAGATGATAGCAACCTTGCTACAAGAAGGCAAAAATCACGGGGATTCTACACCGCTTCTGCGAGGCTCGAAAAATCCAAAATTGCCAAAAAGATAAAAGATTATTGCAATCTTGACCTATACAAGAGCCTGGGCTATTATATCTATGGGTAGCGAGATGGTGGCGGAGAAATTTGCCTTCACTGGCAAAAAATATTCCGAGGAAAGTCCGGACTCCATAGTATAATAGTGCTGGATAACGTCCAGTAAGGGAAACCTTAAGGAAAGTGCCACAGAAAATATACCGCCATATAATGGTAAGGGTGAAAAGGTGCGGTAAGAGCGCACCGCTTTTTTGGTAACAAAAAAGGCATGGTAAACCCCACTAGGAGCAAGACCAAATAGGCATATCGCTAGAAGCTATACTAATTCGAGATATGCGGGTAGGTTGCAAGACCCTAATAGTAATATTAAGGCAAGATAAATCACCATCACTGTTTAATACAGTACAGAATCCGGCTTATTGCTACCCAACATAGTCTTTTATATTAGATTAGCAACGTTGTTGCGCGTCGCTTACCTATTACTTATAGGCTGCGCTCCTTGCGCCTAGTATCTAATCTAATATAAAAGACTATTGCAGCCCCTTTTGAATGAGCAACGTTGTTGCGCGTCGCTTACCTATTACTTATAGGCTGCGCGCGCATCGTCTTTAAAACCATTTGTCTTCTTTAATCTGAAACTCAGTCTTAATGGGAGCGTTTCATTTTTAAATATTCACATGAATTTAGCAACACTCGCCTGTGCTCACCTATTACATATAGGCTCCGCTCCTTGCGCCTAGTATCTAAATAATTGCCACATAATCTCTACATTTGGGACTTATGAGATTAAGATTTATAAGAAAAATTTCTTCCACGCTTGAAAAAGGCTTCGTGAGGTTGTATATTATAATTATGAAAGAAAAAATGAGAAAGAAATGAGTAATATGTTTAGTTCAGCCTTTGCGGGCAGATCTTCTAAGATGGATTATGGGCTTAGAGAATATATGCTAAGAATTTATAATTTAATGAGCATGGCTCTTGCGCTTTCGGGAGTTGTGGCTTATGGCTTTGTGGCTGTTCCTGGCCTTGCTTCTCTGGTGTATCAGATTGCTCCTAATGGAATGATAATGGGGTATACTGGCCTTGGATATCTTACAATGTTTGCTCCTGTTGGTATAGCGCTTTACTTCTTTTGGGGTATGGGTTCTATGACTATCCAAACGGCTCAGATGCTATTTTGGGTTTATGCTGGACTTACAGGAATCTCACTCTCTACTTTAGGATATGTTTATACGGGAGCTTCAATTGCAAAAACCTTTTTTGTAACGGCTTCAGTTTTTGGATCTATGAGTATTTATGGATACACCACTCAAAAAGATCTAACTTCTTTTAGCTCTTTCTTTATGATGGGGTTAATTGGTATATTAATCGCTTCTGTTGTAAATATATTCATGCAAAGCGCTGCGGTTGATTTTGCGCTTTCTATATTAGGAGTGTTGTTATTTATGGGTCTTACCGCTTGGGATACTCAGCGTTTAAAATCTTTATATTATAGTGCGGGCGGGGGAGAGCTTGGTCAAAAAATGGCCATTGTCGGAGCTTTCACTTTATATTTAGATTTTATCAACCTTTTCTTGTACCTAATGAGATTTTTAGGTGTTAGGAAAGATAACTAATATTGTTTGATATTATATTAGATTGCTTCTTACTAAGGATTAAATTTATCTTGACTAAAAAGCAATCTGATATATATTCCCTTTGTTAAATCTTAAGAATTGAGTATTTATGTTTGCAGTAATAAAAACTGGTGGCAAGCAGTATAAAGTTGAACCTAATCGTATTATTAAAATCGAAAAAATAGAGGGAGAACCTGGTTCCGAGATTGAATTTGATCAAGTTCTAATGATTGGAGAATTTTCTAAACCTTCAGTTGTTGGTACACCTATCGTAAAAGGTGCTGCTGTAAAAGCAAAAATCCTTGGACAATTTAAGGATGATAAAGTTTTAATATTTAAGAAAAAGCGCCGTCAAAATTATAGACGTAAAAATGGTCATCGCCAAGAGCTGACTAGCGTGCAAATTATAGATATCAAAAAGAAATAATAGAGAAGCAAAATGGCAACGAAAAAAGCTGGTGGTAGTTCCAGGAACGGTAGAGATTCCGCAGGTAGAAGATTAGGTGTTAAAAAGTCTGATGGACAATTTGTGATACCTGGCAATATAATTGTTAGACAGAGAGGGACTAAAGTTCATCCTGGGCAGAATGTTGGGATAGGAAAAGACCATACTATATTTTCTTTAGTAACTGGATCTGTTAAATTTGTTAGAAAATCTGAGAATAGATTATTTGTCTCTGTTGCAGCTGAATAATTTTCTTAATTTATATGCTTTTAAAGAAACTAGCCTTCTAGGCTAGTTTTTTATTTTTACGACAGAAATAATTATCATTATAATAACTTTTATGACTTGGTTACTGTCAATTCGTTATTTGTGGTTGCTGTCTGGTTCAGACGAAATCCTTGCCGAGCCAAAAACCCATCATTTTAAAAAACAAATCAGATTTTTTATTTTTTCCCCAGACTTGAGTTTTTACTGGGGCGACATCTCAAACTCTTATTTACCTTGATGAATGCCTAAATAAATCTAGGATGATTTTAGTATATTACTATGAAATTTAGCAACTTATATATTACTAGAGTTGAAGAGTGTATTACTCAGAAAATTATACAAAGAGAGAATATAGCTAACGATTTATAATCTAATCATCAATCTCATTCATGTATTCATACAATTCAGGCTCCTCTAATATGCTAAAATTAAAATATTTTATATAGTCAGTTACTTTGCATTAGGTGCCTTGTTGCTTGATAGGCTCTGCGTCTTTGTGCCTATTACCTAATCCAAATTATTTGACTATACAGAAACGGATGGTCATTTTTAGTTTGTTTCTGCGAGAATGAAATAGCTCTGTTAACCATATATGGATTCGCTAGCGCTTAGATGATAGAAGATGATTCTTTCTATAGGATTAGAATGTTTTCTGAAATAAATTCGTCTTGATATGTGTTTGAACTTGCGAAATTGAGAAACAATCTCTATATTACTGCTATAAATTATTTCTTATAGGTAATTTAGTAGGATTATATTTTTTAATTAATATAACTTATTATATAATCTATCCAAAATATGGCGGACGTAGCTCAGTTGGTAGAGCATCAGATTGTGGCTCTGAGGGTCGCCGGTTCAAGACCGGTCGTTCGCCCCACCTTAGTTTATTAATTATGAAATACTACCCCAATAATATAGAAAACATTATCTCCAAAATATCAAAGGGAGAAATTTTATCCTTATTATTCTACGGTCCTGATACCGGGATGATTTCGGATCTAATAAAAAAAATTTCGAAAAAGTTAGCAAGGGATGTGAGCTATATAGAAAATGCAGCTTTTTCTGAGTTATTTTCTGCTTTAAATAATCAAAATTTCTTTGCTAAAAAAGAAATAATTAAGATGAATATTAAAACAAGTAAGCTAGATAAGAATATTGAAGAGCTTATATTATCTGCAAATATTCATTTTCCTATATTAGTAAGTGATCAGCTAACGCCATCTAGCTCTTTGCGTAAATTATATGAAACTAATAAT
>CAMCRO010000082.1 GCA_945877265.1 Rickettsia typhi
GGTTGCAAGTAAAAACAAAGCAGAAACAGTTAAGGAAGTTGCTCAATATTTAAAGTCGCAAGGCAGAGAAGAAGCAGTGAATGCTGCAATATGCTATAGGCCATGGGGATCTTATCAAGAGATTGATAAAGGAGATTTACACAAGGTTAAACGAATTATAGTAAAGCCAAATCATAAATTATCTCTTCAATATCATAACCATCGTGCCGAGCATTGGGTCGTTGTGAAAGGTGTTGCTGAGGTGGAAATTGGAGGAAAGGTTTCGATACTAAAAGAAAATGATTCAATATATATCCCTATGCAAGTTCAGCATAGGCTTGTTAATCCTGGATCTGATGATTTACACTTAATTGAGGTGCAAACCGGTTCTTATTTAGGGGAAGATGATATAGTAAGGCTTACTGATATTTATGGAAGAAAGTAAGATTTTACAGCAGGCGATAAAATTAGAACCTAGAAGCGATGTATATAATATAGAGGATTTCTTTATATCTATGTGCAATAAAGATGCATATGAATCTGTTTTTTTAAGCCCAGTTGGTTATATGCCATATCTTTACTGCTTATTAATACGGGGCGGGAAATCTTCTGGTAAGACATCCCTAGCGCAAGTAGCAAGAGATTATAAAAATGCTACTATAGCAAATGATATGCAAGAAATAAAAAACCAAGAAAAACAACTTTATATAATTGATAATTGCGATTTATGGGAAGAAGAAGACCTGTTTCATTCAATAAATTTATGCTCTGAAAATCAATCTAATTTAATATTATTTGCGGATGTAGAATGGAAGCCGAATCTGTTAGATTTAAGCTCTAGAATTAACTCCATGAAAGAGCAAATCATAGCAGAGCCAGATGATGAGATGATGGAAGTCATTATTGCCTCTGAATTTTCTAAAAGATCTATAGCAATTACTAAAGAGGTTATTAATTATTTAAAACCTCGAGTCGCCAGAAATTATATATCCATAAAAAATGTAATTAATAAAATTGATATATTTTCTTTGGAAAATAAAAAAAATATTACTGTTAGAACTTTGCATAATTTTTTTGTAAATCAAGAATCTCAATCTTCCAAGCAAGATATTTAGAAGAAAAATTTGCTTTTTGCATCCTACTAATATATATTTTGCAATAAAAAAGTAAACGTGATGAAAATTTCAGCAAATTCTATTAGGGCAGGCAATATCTTAGTTCACAATAATGAATTATGGGTTGTTGCAAAGAATCCATCTCACACTCAGCCTGGTAAAGGCGGGGCCTATGTTCAAGTGGAAATGAAAAATTTGAAGAGTGGCACTAAATTAAATCATAGATTTAGCTCATCTGAATCAGTTGAAAAAGCTCAATTAGATCAAAGAGAATGCCAATATCTATATCCTGAAGGGGATAATTTAGTATTTATGGATAATGAAAATTTTGAGCAGGTTTATCTTAAAAAAGATATTCTAGATGAAAAACTGCCATTTTTATTAGAGAATATGAATGTGAAAATAGAATTTTATCAAGAAGAAGCATTAAATGTTCAGTTGCCTCAAACTGTTGCTCTTGTTATTACTGAAACAGAGCCTGTGATAAAGGGAGCTACAGCATCTGCTACGTACAAACCTGCAATCCTAGAAAATGGTGCAAAGGTTATGGTGCCTGCTTATATTGAGAGCGGTCAGAAGATAGTAGTAAAAACAGAAGATATTTCTTTTGTAGAAAGAGCGAAGTAAAATATATAATGGCAAATTTAAAAGATTTAACCGATAAAGCTGTTTGGAAAGTTGCCCGTAACCTCATTAGAGATTTTAATGAGCTGGAGCTACTTAATAGCGCAAATAAAGCAGCAGAAAATTTTGTTGCTCGCTCATTTGCTAGAGCTAAAGAGATATATTCTCAAGAGCTTAGCACATCTTCTTTTGCTTCTATGCAGTTTGCTGATAGCTATAAGCCAATAGCAACAGAAGGAAACCATATTATTATTGCGCCAATTACATCTTTGCAAAATTTGCAAAGAGGAATCCATTTCTTTGCAACTTGCATAATTCAAGTTAAATATAGCAATGAACAAGCAAATTCTGTTGCAGCAGTAATCTCCTTTCCTGCTCTGGGGCAGGTTTTTTACGCAGAAAAAGGGCAGGGTGCATGGATGGAGAAATATCAAGATAATGGAACAGCAAAAGGCCGGCGCTTAAGAGTAAGTGGAATTAAAAAAATTGAAGAAGCTATGACATCTCGTGCCTATTCAAATTTTAACAATAATGCTCAATTGTCTAGAGATTTTGGTTCGTGCGAATATGAGATTGTAGCTTTGGCTTCTGGTAAGTTAGATGCGATTATTATTGAAGCAGAGGATAAGTTTAATAAAATGCTCGCTGAAATTTTTACGAAAGAAGCTGGTGGGTTTATTAAAATTCTAGATAATAACGACTTGCTGGCAGTAAATAGCTCAATTTCTACAAATCTTTCTTGATATAAGAGCAATTATCCTATTTTATATATCTTGAAAATTTTATTTATTTCAAATGCTTAAACTTAATTATCCTGCTTTTTGGAATAGCAAAGGGCCTATTGCATTTTTACTCTACCCATTAACTTTTATATTTAGGTTTTTTGGTTTTGTTCGCAAGCTTTGTGTTAGCCAAATTAAATTTCATTCACCTGTTATATGCATAGGTAACGCTAGCGTTGGAGGGGCCGGTAAAACACCTATGATAAAGGCCTTAGCTGGTTTTTTTGCAGAAAAAAGAAAGAAAAAGATTGTAGTTATAACTAAAGGTTATGGCGGAAATTATATCAACCCAAGTATAGTAGAGCCAAATTTTACTGCATGTTTTGCAGGAGATGAGGCAATTGAACTTGTTGAATCTCTTCATAATAAGGGAGATGTGAGCGTTTTAATTGCAAAGAAAATTAGAGATAGCCAGAAACTTGTCAATCAAATTAAGCCCGACCTCATCTTGGTGGATGATGGGATGCAGAACCCGGGCTTTTATAAAGATTTTATTTTGCTTGTAGTAGATGGTGTTAGGGGTTTTGGAAATCAAATGCTAATTCCAGCAGGCCCAATGAGGCAAAATTTTTTAGATGCAATTATTGAAAGTGATATTGTAATTTGCTCTAATCCTACAGATTTTATTGATGAAGAGCTAAAACAATATGCTCAGGAAAAATATATAAAAATAGAGCAATATATAGACGGTGACTTTGAAGAAAAGACAAAAGTATTTTTAGTTTGCGGGATAGGGAACCCAGAAAAATTTATGAATAGCGTAAAAGCGGAGAAAAATTTTATAATAGGTGGGCATTTATATTTTCCTGATCATCATAGATATACAGAGGATGATATTGAGAAAATAATATCTTCGGCAAAGAAAAATGAGGCGGAGAAAATTTTAGTTACAGAAAAAGATTATGTAAAATTAAAGCACTTCGTAACAGATATCGAATTAGAGGTGATAAAAATAAAATATAAAGATAATTCTCTTCAAAAAATTATTAGAGCAATAGATGAAAAGCTTAAGTTTTAAAGAAGCGTCCGAGCTTTTTGTATATTTTTTATTCCGTATTTTTATATGCATGATGAGGATTGTGGGTATAAAAAATGCCAGCAATTTTTGTGCGAAGCTTTTTTGTTACATAGGCCCATTTGTAAAAACTAATAAAATTCTTAAAAATAATTTGAGATATATATATGGGGCTATCTCAGAAGAAAAAATCAAAGAATTGCAGGACTCTATATGGAGAAATTTTGGCAGGTATATTGGAGAATTTGCATTCATAGATGAAAAATTCTTGGAGAAAAATAAATCTTATATTGATATTGAAGTTAACGAGAAAACGAAAAAAATTTTTGCTCAAAATACTCCTGTTATGATTTTTAGTGGTCATATGGCTAATTGGGATATGGCCCTTTTTGGAGTCGCTGAGCTACTTGAAAACATAGCTGTTATTTATAGAAAAATTAATAATAAATATATTGATGTATATGTTAGAAAAAGCCGTTCTATAAATAATGCGAGGTTAATATCCAAAGGAAGTGATGGAGTTAAAAATCTTGTTAGATCTATTAGAGAAAAAAGAAGCTTTGTGATGCTTGTGGATCAGAAAATGAATGATGGAATCAAAGTGCCTTTTCTTGGAAAAAATGCTATGACGAGTAAAGCAATAGCGTCTATCGCTTTACAATATAATTATCCAATAATTCCTGCTCAGATCATTAGAAAGAAAAATGATGTTGGGTTTAAATTAATTTT
>CAMCRO010000083.1 GCA_945877265.1 Rickettsia typhi
CACCATATTCACCAGATCTTAATCCAATAGAAAAATTCTGGGCTAATATGAAACGATGGGTTAAGCAAAAAATCGAGAAGTTTGACTCCTTATTTGATTCAATAGCTTTCTTCTTTAAATACGCTACCTCAACTTAATTCACTATAGCAAGCTACAAACTATAGCTACCTAATCAATTGAATTTTGTTAAATATCAAGGAAAGTGATCAATCTTTCCATATCAGCTTAAGCACTAAAATAATAAGAGTTAAAGTTAGAGTTACTGAGTTAGCATAGATAATTGGCAATGCATTTGTAAGAACACCGTATACTATCCAAGCAAGCTGGCCAGTTGAAAGAACAATATACATAAGGAGAGAGATATCTTTCGCAGATTTTGATACCCAAATCTTTATAATTTGAGGTAAGAAGGATACGGTCGAGCAAAAGCCAGCAAAAAAACCAATATACTCAATATAATTATTCATTCTTACCTCTCATTATATATCTCTTTTATTATAAAATTTTACTTTGAATTAAACCCATCCATAAAGGAACTTATTATAGTATAATGTCTTTGTTCAGTTTTTTCTAGGGAAGGTGATATTAATTGTTTGATTTTATTCATATCATTCCACAAGAAGCCAACCAGAGCTAATAATAAAGTCACCATTACAGATAGAGCAATCCCAAATAGTTGGTAAACAGAATAGCCTTGCTCAAAAAAATAATAGCAAGTAACAAAGCCTGCTACTAAAAAGATAGATGATAGCAATATCCCAGTGACCATTAGCAAGGTAACAACATGTGCTAAGTTATTATATGCCTTATATAACAATTTAGGCTCTGCTATAGATTGTGGAAATATAGCTTTAATTAAACCATTTACTATGATTGAGATAAGAGATGACATCAGCTCCTCCTAAATAACAATCCTAAAATAATTCCTGCAGTAAATGCTGTAGCTACGCTTGAAAGAGGGTGATCTTTTACAGTTCCTTCGTAATTATCTTTTGCATTTGAGATTTTATCCTGGCTTTGATCTATGAAAGTTTTTAAAGCTTTTCCTAAGCTATTGGCTAATTTGTCGATATTTTCGGCGGTTAATATTCCATTAGTATTGTCTTCAACTGCTTTTTTAATTGCTTGATTAAAGTCAGCCATATATTCCTCATTTATTTTTATTATTTTATCAGCTAGTAAAGTTATCGATTTACTATCAACTGAACTTATTTAATCTTTATAGTTATTATAATGATTATAAGAGAGCTTACTTGCTTCTATTTGTGCAAGCTTTTTTACTCCTCATAAAGTTAGAGATGTTATTAGGTAGGATTTTATTATTAATATAATATGCCTCCATGGTCTGATCTTTATTTTCTTAAAGAGAGTATTAAGACAATTTTTGTGAAAGCCTCATACGGTTAGCTTTGAGCCTATGCCCATATTTAATGGTACTCCTTCTGGTTTAGTATATCAAGAGCTATTTTTTAATTATAAAAAATAAATAATATAAAATGCTTTATTGAATTTAAAATTAATAATAAAAAAATAAAAATTTTGTTAGAGCTATGTTATTAGAACTACGGGAGTTTGATAACTTTGCATTAGATTAAGTGCTGTTTTTAACAATTTCTATACTACATAAGAGCTAGTACATACCAGCTCTTATCGCAGTTTTAATAAGTAGGTTACTCTTTAATTATCGTAGCTCCTATAATTCTTCCGGTAATTTCAGCATTACCTAGTACATATATCTGACCGTTGCCAGATTCAAAGATAACTTCCTTAGCTGAAGAATTATTCAGAATAAGTTTTTGTTGTAAATTGTTATCCTTATTAATTCTAATAGTTCCAGCTTTTGAATCAATTAGAGTTATAGAAGTGGTGTTAGCTCTTATTGTGCCAAGAGTACTTTTAGTTGCTTCTAAAGATCCTATAATCTCAACTATCTCTACTACTGAGTTTTTTATTATTGTAGGTCCTGTGATATCAAGATACTGTAAACTGGCATCAGCCAAATTTGTATTGCCAATAGCATGTAGTCTATAGAAACTACCATTTACTCCAGAGACATTTCCTTTTACATCTAAAGTTCTGCCAACAACTAATTCATCAAATACAACATCACCACTTACAGTTGCAGAGGACAATTTAACATTTTTAAATCCAGCGTTGCCATTAACGGCTATTTGCTCAAAATTCCTATTACTAAATTCTTGATTACCCCTAAAAGAGTGGATTTTTGCTGAACAGGCACTACTACATAACGATAAAGTTAATAATAAAAAAATAATCGGACTATTCTTTTTCATAATGCTTCTCCCACATTAACTATTTATAAAGCACTAAATATTAGGTTTCTAAGTTCATGGTAGTATTCAGAATATTTTAAGTCAAGAATATTTATATTAATTATTAATTATTAAAATAATTAAAAAAAATACTGAAGTAATTAGAGTTATTATTGATAAAAAGTAAATAAACATATCACAAGCGAGTGGAGGAGGGAAATACCTGTAATTATTTTCACAAATTGAATATGAATATTATAAAAAAATTGGGATCAGATTTTTATGAATTACAAATATAAAAAATATGCAAGATCAGTGTGCTTTGATTTTATTTTTACAGGAAGTAACATAGAGAGATTATAACAATCACGTAATATATAGAATTTCAAATGTTAGGCTATCAGATGAGCTAATAAAAGTTAGAGCAAATAATAAAAAGAGTGGAAGGATAAATACTAGAATAATAATTATATAATATATATTATGGAAAGTAATTTAATGATTTGTCGTGTTACTTCTCTTTATATCTTTTATAATTCTTTTATTTGATTCTTTTAATAATATCAGAGAAAACTATTATATATTTGGTGTATTTCAGCTTCAAAAATTTAGGTTATACAATGCGTCCGCTTTAGAAACGTGGATTGTGCCAGAATTGCTGCGCGCTGGAGAGTTTTGCCAAGGGGTTATGGAAAACACCTTGGGTAGCCATTACATAAAAGGTTCATGCGAATGGTCTAAATCTGTGGTTTGGCATATGATCTTCAATATCTTAGCTGCAAGATGCCTCTGATGCAATTGGTTTTCTAGCTAGAATTTACTTTCGATTACAATACGTCGGCACTGCCTAAAGATTATCAGAGTGAAACTTATTATTCTCACTCTGATAGAATTTTACTTAGTGAATTTTAGACTCTTTAGAGCTATCATTCTCCAGTTTGTCATGCATCAGGCACTTGTTCAGTATCTCCAGCTAGTGCTAGTTCTTCTAGCGCAGGCATATCATTAAGTAAGTCCGCAGGAGCAGATGCAGCAGCTCCCTCTCCACCGCCTTCAGATTCTGAGGCTTCTGAAGCTGTAGCATCCAGGTGGTTCATTAATGTAGGATTTGAGGCACGCATAAAAGAAATCAATTTTGCTATTTTACTCGCATCATCACTATCAATTGGAGTACTATGATAATTAGTACTGATAAACTTATGAAGTTTTGTTATATCACTATTATACAACAAATTAAAGCCATCAATAGTCGCAACAGACTCTACCGCTCTAGTTATATGATCTAAATCCCCTTCTGCAATGAGTGCACTGATAAATCCTTCATAGGGACAGTAATCATGAATTAATAGATCAATATTTTTGCACCCAGCTAAAGCTTTTAAAATATCTGTGGTTGGCTCAGCTTCAAAAACTAATATTTTAATAGATTCTGATTTACCTAACTCTTTTATAAATTCAACAGCATGATCACCTAAATCTTTGTTCCACATCCTAACAAAACTAATAGATGTCAATTTAGCTAACTTTCGTGCAAATGCAACTTCAAGATCTCCACCGTAATAAATTCTTGTAACAGATGTATAGTCTTTTAATTTATCTAAAAAATCCAGATCCTTTGGTCCTAAGAATGATAAACCCACAATTTCTTAGGTTTCTAGTGCATCAGTAAGTTCTTTTGCCGTATGTTCATAATATTTTGATACACGAAATTCATCATGTTCAAGTATTTGATATAGTGAATTAAGTTGAGTTAGCGTATAGTATGAGATAGATTTAGAAGAAAGAATGCAAGCATATAGTATAGATCTACGTAAGAAGGTAATAGAATTTATTGAGCAAGGTAAGACGCAAAAATTAGCGACTCAAATATTCAACTT
>CAMCRO010000084.1 GCA_945877265.1 Rickettsia typhi
AGCTCGGGCCCGAAGGCTTTGAGATGCAATATCTAAATGCAGTAAGAGCTGCAATGGATGTTGCAAAAAATGAAGGAAAGCCAGAATTAACTGCTCAATTTTCTAAGATGGCCAAAGACTTTATGGCACGAGAAGATACAGCATTAGACAAAAAATCTCACACCAAAAATATAAATAAACTTGCAGCAGTCTTGAAGGAAGATGGTATTAAAGACCCTCACAAGAAACTTGATACCGCAAAAGATTATCAAAATTTTAAAGATACACACAGAGACGTAGTTACAATAACTCGTACGCAAGGAACAACTGAACAAGAAACATCTGTAAATGTTGATATCGTCGAAGCCGAAGTTGGTTACAGAAAGTTAACCGACACTCAGAGAGCTGAATATCAAAAAATTCAGGCTTACACAGGCGATCTACCACTCAAAAAAACAGGTATTCTAGCCAAGATTGGAGGCAAAAAAACTGAAGCACCAGACCTGCCAAAATGGTTTATTAAGCTCAAACCAGACGAACAAAAATTATGCAAGGAAAGTACTCCAAAAATTTTAGATGGAAGCCACACAATTCCAACTCAACTTCTTAAGATCGCAGGTCTTCGCAATGCTTTTGAGAAAACAACCTCAGTAAAAGTTGAAAACGGTCCTTTAGAGGAATCCCATTCAGTAATGCATTCTGGGACAGTAGCATCTCTTTGCAAGGATAAGAAGGTAGCAAAGGCAGTTGGCCAAGGAAATGTACGCCAAGCTAAAGAATGGGCTGGTGCAGAGAAGCTACATGTTAATGTTCTAAACTCTAAAAATAATATTTTCACCGATGATGGCAAGATTGCAAAAAGAGCTATAGATGCTGCAAAAGGCACTGGCGAACAAGCCACAGCCACACCTTTTAATGGTTTTAGAAAATTTGGTGGATATGATACTAAAGACTTAGAAAAATCAGCAGCAGGTGCTGATCATATTACAGAAGCCTTAGCAACAAATAAGAGAAGTAGTGAAAATCGTTCGCTAAAAATTTCTACAGCTCTTGGAAGAGCAGCGCATGCAGCAAAAAGTACTTTTGGTAAAGTTCTGGTAATGTGTAAAAGTGGTAAGGATAGAACAGGCCTTGCAATGCACATGCAAACAGAAGAAGCTGTAAAAGAGCATCTAGGTTTTAAAGGCGTACAAGTAGAGGATAAGGAATTACATACAGCAATATTACGTGGTGGACACACAGCAAACCAAGCAGGCAGTATATCAGCAGGTGGTGCCACAATAGGAGCCTTTGGAACAAAAACTGAAAATGCAGCAGGGATACCTAAATCCCTAAAAGAAGAATTAAAAAACATAATGGAACCTACTGCGAATACCAATAAAATAAAGCCGCCTGGAAGATTGAGCCGAATAAAAGCTGCTTTAGGAATAGGCAAGAAATCCTCTCCCGCAGAGGCATTAAAAGCCCAGCAGGGCAAGCCTATAACACTATATACCGGGGCAGCAGGTGCGCCACCAAAACATAAAGGCCGAGATAGTGGCATTGGCATATCATAACGGATAAATGCTTTATAAAATCCAGAATAATTCTGCGTCTATCTTGCTTAAAGTAAAAGCAGCAAGCAAGATAGATTCTATTGATAAATTTGTTGATATAGAAGGAGAGAATTATTTAAAAATTTTCACAAAAGCAATTCCTGAAAATGGCAAAGCAAATAAGGCTATTTTAAAGTTACTTTCTAAAAGCTGGAAAATCCCAGCCAAAAATTTAGAGATAACCTCAGGCCTTACATCAAATAATAAAATTCTTTCTATAAAAAATATTTCAGAAGAAGCTTTAAAAGATATTTTTGCGCCCTATATAAATAGTAAATGAAGAAGTTTCAACATGAAGTTGCTTTATGCGTCATTGCGAGGAGGTTTGCAAAACCGACGCGGCAATCCAAGAAAATTACAAATTGATTATTCTATTCTGGATTGTTTCGTTTTACTCGCAATAACATTGCATAACTAGAAAAAATTATAATTAAAAACAACCAGGATAATATTATGAGCCAAGAAACAAAAAAATTTACCGCAGAAGTTGGAAAAGTCCTCCACCTTATGATTCATTCTTTATATACAAATAAAGATATATTCCTTCGGGAACTCGTCTCAAATGCTTCAGATGCATGCGATAAATTAAGATATCTTTCTCAAACAAATAGTGAGCTTATATCAGCCGAAGATACCGAGCTTAAGATTTTGCTTTCAGTAGATAAAGATGCAAGAAATGTCATAATAGAAGATAATGGAATTGGCATGAGCCACGATGATTTAATCGAAAATCTCGGCACTATTGCAAAGTCTGGAACCCAGCAATTTTTAGAACATCTTACAGGCGATTCCAAAAAAGACAGCAATCTTATAGGCCAATTTGGTGTGGGTTTTTATTCTTCTTTTATGGTGGCAGATAGCGTCACTGTCATTTCCACTAAAGCAGGAACAAATGAAACTAACAAATGGTATTCCGCAGGAGAAGGGGAATATACCATAGAAAAAGTAGAAAATTCTGAAATAAAGCGCGGCACTCGAATCATAGTTCATATTAAAGATGGCCTGGATGATTATCTAGATCACTTCAGAGTAAAACATATTGTTAAAACATACTCGGACCATATAGCAGTTCCTATTTATTTTGTGGATGAAGCTGCCAATAAAACCAAATTAAATTCAAGCTCAGCTTTATGGACTCGCTCAAAAAGCGACATCACAGAAGAGCAATATCAGGAATTTTATAAAAGCGTTTCTTATTCTGCAGATACTCCGTGGCTTACCATGCATAATAAAAATGAAGGTCTGGTAGAATATACGAATTTATTATTTATCCCAACTAATAAAACTTTCGATCTTTTTCATCCTGATAGAAAAAGAAGAGTAAAGCTTTATATTAAAAAGGTCTTTATCACAGATGAAGGCGTTGATCTTGTCCCTCATTATATGCGTTTTTTGCGCGGCGTTGTGGATTCAGAAGATTTGCCATTAAATATCAGCAGGGAGAATTTGCAGCATAATGCAACAATAGATAAAATTCGCGCTTCCATAACAAAACGTGTTCTATCAGAACTCGTCAAGAAAAAAGAAGATGCAAGAGCTGAATATGAAGTATTTTGGAAGAATTTTGGCGCAGCGATAAAAGAAGGGCTGTGCGAAGTAACTCAAGATGCTGAAAAACTACTAGAAATTTGTATATTTTATAGCTGCAAACATGATAAATTTATTTCTCTAGATGAATATATTGCATCGCTTCCAGCTGAGAATAACAAAAGCATATATTACCTAAGCGGCGAAAATCCTGAAAAGTTAAAAAATAGCCCTCAAATAGAAGGCTTCTTAGCAAAAAATCTTGATGTTTTAATCTTCACAGATCCTGTTGATGATTTCTGGGTGAATGTTGCAAATAAATATAAAGAATATGATATAAAATCTGTAACTCGCGCAAGCACAGATATCGAAACACCAGCAGAAAAAGAGAAGGAAAAGAAAGAAGATAAAAGAGAAGAAAATGAAAAACTTTTAGAATTTTGCAAGTCAGTCTTAGGCACTTCAGTAAAGGATGTGATAATCTCCAAAAAACTCACATCTAGCCCTTCTTGTATTAGCGTTGGCGAGGGAGATATGGATATTAGGATGGAGAGGTTTTTAATAGAGCAAAAGCAGCTTAATAAATCAAGCTCGAAAATCTTAGAGATAAATCCTGACCACACGATATTGAAAAAAATCGCGAGTTCTATTGCAAAAAATACTAATTTAGAGCAGAGCGGAGATCTTGTGTGGCTGCTTTTCGATCAAGCTTGTATTATAGAAGGAGAGCCTGTAATGGATGCAAGCAGCTTCAGCGCAAGGCTTGTGAATATCATGGAGTCTGTGCAATAACAGTTAACTCAGCTTGTCATGCCTAGCTCGATCCGGGATCTCTCTCTTTGTCATTCGCAGCAACAGCCGCAAATCCATAGCACAGCGAAACCGATGAAGTCATTGCGAGGAGGCCATGGCGTTGTTGCATGGAAGGAGGTGTATAAATTAATGGAGGTATTTGGAGGTAGGTGTTTTAAGCTGCGATTATGAGATTAATAACTTTGCATTTAATTTTAGCTTGAGTTTCTCTAGTATTTTCCTTT
>CAMCRO010000085.1 GCA_945877265.1 Rickettsia typhi
TCAGTATCTCACCAAATGTGTTATGTTTGTACATAGCATAAGTCTTTTTTAAGTTGTTCAAACAGGTATTATACCTGAACTCAAAGACTTATGCTACCTTCATACCTGCCTTCTTAATTTATCCCGGACACTAGTGGGATCGGGTCCGGGAGGACATAGCTCAAAAAAACATTCTAAAGCTTGTTTGAGCTATAAAGATAACATATAATCTATAACAAAATTCTTGTATAGAAGAAGTATATTATTCTGCTGTATCGAAATCAGTAGAACCTAACAATGGAGCATCAGGCGACTTTTCAGCGACTTGTTCCACCGGTGGCGCACCCACTATAGTAGAGCCTTCACCGGCACATGCTTTTATTATGGTTTCAAGCCTAAATGATTCAGTATAATCTTTATCCATCCCAGGTTTAATAGCTGTAAAAAGATTTATTAAAGGTTTTGAGTATCTTTCGGATGGAGCGAATCTGTAAGAATCAATATCAAGTTTGTAGGAATCAAGTCAAAATACATAACATTCTGGATCGCCACACTCCACTTAGTTTCGTTTATGATGACTTGAACTATGTCTGAAATGTCTATAGTGCAATAACAAGTTTCAAATTAATTTTAAACCGAGCCTGCGTAACTCAATTTAGTAACAAAAGCCTTTTTGTTTTTTGTAGGAATTTTTAGGAAAATTGTAGGCGAGCAGCACAGCGTATATTAATACCAATACAAAAGCTTCAGATTAAATTAGATAGGTGAATTTTAAACCAAGCCTGCGTAAACGTATAATTAATACGCGCGCAAAGGCGAGTGTTGCTAAATTCGCCTAGATAATTTGAAAATGAAGTTTTGTATTAAAATGGGGATAAAATATCCACTACTTGCGATCCAACCCTCGGCTGCTGCACATCACTCACGACACCACGTCCGCCATAAGAAATCCTGGCTTCTGCAATTTGGTCAGAACTGACGGAATTATCAGCGCTTATATCTCTTGGTCTGATAAGGCCTGTAACTTTCACTTCTCTGAGTTCATGATTCACACGCACTTCTTGCTTGCCTTGAATCACTAAATTGCCATTATTCATAATTTGCGTTACAACTGCTGCAATAACTGTTTGTATTGCTTCTTTTCTGGAGATATTTCCCGCTCCCGTATGGCTATGGTTAGTTTTGGTAGAGAGCAAATTAGCCGCATTTCCTTTGCTTGATAAGAAAGTAGAAACTGCTTTTTCCTTCCCAAAAAGAGAAGGTACTCCAACAGAATCAGATCCTGCCCTACCTTGTTTGCTTGAGTTATCAAGCTGCGCACTATCACTTATTCTCACTACAACTTTCACGATATCGCCAACTCTCCAAGCTCTATTATCTCTAAAGAATGTAGTAGAACCCGGGCGCCATAATGAATTAGTTCGTTTTTTACGATGCTCATACATAGCAGCAACTTGTTCTTGATCCACTTGATCTTCTTCAGTTTCAGGGATTTCTAGTTTTGCAAGTTCTGGCGCTTTGCCAACTCTTTTTAATCGCTCAACAGTATCACCGCAGCTATTTAACATAACTGCAAGCAATATAAATAAGGTTAGCTTAAATTTATTTGTCATCATTTGTGCCTACCTTAACAATATTTCTATCTATAATTTCACCAAAAACCACTATACCAGTTTTTTCGTTTTTTACTCTAATTTTTTCACCAGCAGCTCCAGAAGAAAGAGCAATGCCTATAGTTTTAAGGCTAATATCATGCCCGGTATATAATAATGTCACCGGATCATTCTCCTTTATTATAGGAGGTTTTTTCAAATCAGACATTTTGAGTATATGTCCTGCTGGAATGTTATATTTAGCCTGCATTCCAACAAGTTGATCTGGATCTTTTAAATGTATTTGGCCAGATTTCAAACTTTTAACTTTCAAAATTTTATAATCGGATGCACTAATTTCTTCTCCAAATTTGATATAATGGCTTGCTGCTGCTACTTCGAAAAAAGCTTCAAATTTTCCAAATACTTCTATTTTTTCTTCATTTTCTAGCAGAACCAACACCTTAAAACTTTTGGTTTCTGGGGAAAAATATATAAGAGAAATAGATTTAATTTTCTCATTATTCTCTGTAATTTTATCAATCTTCGCTTTAGAATCAAATTTTGTCTGCAAGCTAAATTGATCGCCAATTTTTTCTTTGATTAATTCATTCACTGAGCTCTCAAAATCACTAGCAAAGGTGTTGAGAGAAAGAGAAATACAAAATAGAAAATACAAAAATAATTTCACAATTTTTCTTAAATTTAAAATTTGAGCCTAACTAGCATATACGAAGTTTCAAACAAAATAGGAGCTTGAATTTTATAGCATGGCACCGGAGCTTATATATAATACGTCAGAAGATCAGGTGCTTGCGAAATTCATGCGAATATTTAAAAATGAAACTTGGTATTATTTTATACCTGAATATTTATAAAGATAAAAGGAAATCTATATTGGTCATATGAATTTACTTAATATAATGCACAAATTATTTCAGTATCATACCATCCAAAACGTTTTCAGCATCTCATCAAACACACTGTCATGCTGAACTCGATTCAGCATCTCATCAAATTTAAAAAAATTCCGGATCCAGCACAGAATGACACAAACATTGTCATTGCGGGAAGCCTTTATGGCGCCTATGAAATCCAGTAAAAACCATACCATACAGGATCACCACGCTCAGCTTCGCCTCTCGCGATAACGTGAATTATGTCTGAAATGTCTAGAGAGTAATAACAAATTTCAGATTAAATCTGGCAATTGGTTTTAAAATTGAAGAGCGCGGAGCCTATATATAATAGGTGAGCACGCTGAGATCTGCAAAAACCGTTTGGATTATTTAAAAATGATGCAAGAAGACCAAGCTTCAGATTAAAGAAGACTAATGGTTTTAAAATTGAAGAGCGCGGAGCCTATATATAATAGGTGAGCACGCTGAGATCTGCAAAAACCGTTTGGATTATTTAAAAATGAAGCTTGGTATTATTTGTTGAGCTCTTTAAGCATATCATCAATCGCTTTTAGCATCTTGCTGCTCATACTATAAGCTTGCTGGGCTGCCATAAAAGCTGCGAATTCGGTTGCAATTTCAACATTTGAAAGTTCAAGCTGGCGTTGTCCTAATTTCCCAAAACCTAAATCTCCTGGAGTGTTAGCTTGCCCTTCGCCTGAGGTAGCATTTTCTATAAGATATCCGCCGCCTATTTGATCAAGTCCTCTTTCATTCACAAAACCATAAACTTGGATTTGTCCAAGCTGAATTTCTCCGCCTGCATTATCACTTGCAGTAACATTTCCTCCTGGAGAAATATTAACAGTAGAAGTTTGAATATTCGCAGGAATAGTTATATCATCGACAAGAAGATACCCGTCTGATGTAACGATTTGTCTTTGATTATTAATTTGAAAAGCTCCAGATCTTGTATAAGCTCTCTGGTTATTAGGCAGAGTCACTGCAAAATATCCACTCCCAATAATTGCTATATCAAGCGGATTATTAGTTTGCTTCATTGTGCCTTGCTCAAGATTTCTATAGGTTCCTGTAACTTTCACGCCAGTGCCTAGCTGGACTCCAACAGGCTTTTCACCAACATCTTGGGCTCCTTGCACTCCTGCTTTTGCAATATGGTTATAAAAAGTATCTTTAGTTTCAATTTCAAGAGCTTTATAACCAAGTGAATTTACGTTTGCAAGATTATTGGTTCTATTAGTAATTTCCATCATTGCAGCTTTCATGCCTGAAGCTGCTGAATAAGTGATTATTTCTGCCATTCTAACTAAAAAAATAATTTATAACTTTTCTAGTATCACTGATCTTAACAAGAATTCAAGAAAAAATTACTATTTACTATATGTTTCAATAAAAAAATTAATTATTTTGTCCTTTTGCTATTATAGTGAATTAAGTTGAGTTAGCGTATAGTATGAGATAGATTTAGAAGAAAGAATGCAAGCATATAGTATAGATCTACGTAAGAAGGTAATAGAATTTATTGAGCAAGGTAAGACGCAAAAATTAGCGACTCAAATATTCAACTTA
>CAMCRO010000086.1 GCA_945877265.1 Rickettsia typhi
TGTATATTGTGAATGTATATAAGCAAATAGGTTATCTGCTTAAGACGACTTCCTTTATAACAAAAAAAAACATGCTAGTAAATTTGAAAGATGTCTGATTTATTTAATTTAGAGAAAAAAAACACAAAAGAAACAAGTTATAATGCACAGGACATAGAAGTTCTAGAAGGCCTAGAGCCTGTTAGAAGAAGGCCTGGCATGTATATTGGAGGGGTGGATGAGAATGCTCTCCATCATCTTGTTTCAGAAGTTTTAGATAATTCTATGGATGAAGCAGTTGCAGGGCACGCAACCTATATTGAGGTAAATTTATCATCTTATGAAGAAATTACTATCTTAGATAATGGCCGAGGTATTCCAATTGATCCTCACCCAAAATTTCCAAGCAAATCTGCATTAGAAGTTATATTAACAACTCTTCACTCAGGCGGAAAATTTTCTAATAAATCATATCAAACAGCAGGTGGTCTTCACGGCGTTGGTATTTCTGTGGTAAATGCACTTTCAGAATATTTATCAGTTGAAGTTGCACGAGGCGGAAAATATTTCGCGCAGGAATATAAGCAAGGCGCTCCTCTATCTGAGATTGTAGAATTTGAAAAACGATCAAGCTGGAAGAGAGGAACTTCCATAACTTTCCGCCCAGATTCAGAAATTTTTGGAGAGAAAAATAAATTTGATCCTGCAAGAATATATAACCTTCTCAAAACTAAGGCTTATTTATTCAAGGGAGTGGTAATAAAATGGCAATGCGAAGCCGGTCTTGCAGAAAATAGCAATATACCAACTAAGGAAGAAATTCATTTCCCAAATGGGATTAGTGATTATTTAAGAAGCAAGCTATCAGAAAAAGATTTGCTAGTCTCAGAGCTTTTTGCAGGGGATATAAAAGTAGATAATGAAGGCACAAAATTAGAATGGGTTATAGCTTGGTCAGATAACGAGCCTTTCGTTCAAACTTATTGTAACACAATCCCGACGCCTCTGGGCGGCACACATGAGCAAGGAATAAGAGCTGCCTTAATTAAAAGCTTTAAAACTTTTGCGGAACTTTCAGGTAACAACAAAAAAATAGCTAATATAATAATTGATGACATATTGCTTAACTGTAGTTTAGTTCTTTCTGTTTTTATCCACGACCCTATTTTCCAAGGCCAAACAAAAGATAAATTATTGTCAGCAAATATTGCTAAGATTGTTGAAAATACTATTAAAGACAGGCTAGATCATTGGCTCATTTCAAACAAGCAATATGCAAATATTATTTTTGAAAGAATAATAGAAACCTCAGAAGAAAGGCTAAGCAGAAAGCAAGATCGTTCTGTTAACAGGAAAACTGCTGTTCATAAGCTCCGCCTCCCAGGCAAGCTTGCAGATTGCACAAGAGATGTAATGCAGGGGACAGAGCTTTTTATAGTAGAGGGAGATTCTGCTGGCGGCTCTGCAAAACAAGCACGAAACAGAGAAACGCAGGCAATACTTCCACTTCGCGGGAAAATTCTGAATGTTGCAACAGCTACAAATGATAAGATATTGCAAAATCAAGAGCTGATAGATCTTGAAATTGCTCTTGCTTGCGGCAGTATGAAAAATTACAAAAAAGAAGCTTTGCGATACGAAAAAATAATAATAATGACAGATGCGGACGTGGACGGCGCACATATCGCTTCCCTACTTATGACATTTTTTTACAGAAGAATGCCAAAATTAATTTCAGATGGCCATTTATATATCGCCCAACCACCTTTATATAGGATAACACAAGGCGCAAATAACTATTATGCCGCTTCTGAAGAAGATAAAAATAAGCTAATTGAAGAACTTGCCAAAAAAAGCAAAGCGAAAATTGAATTAGGAAGATTTAAAGGGTTAGGTGAAATGACACCCCCTCAATTAAAAGAAACAACAATGTGTCCGAAGAGACGCAAACTAATAAAACTCAAGATAGAAAACGAAGAAGAAATTGCAGAAATTGTTGAAAATTTAATGGGGAAAAAGCCTCATAAACGTTTTGAGTTCATTAATGAACAGGCCTTGACCAAAATGGACAAAATAGTAAATAACCTTGATATATAGCTAAATTTAGCTAGGATAGTTTGCGTAAATAGTTTTATGGATAACATGAGATCATCAATAAAATATAGCTTTTTTGCTTTTTTAATATTTATTTCGCTAACCTCTCAGGCTTCAGCGCAGAAGGAATCGAACAGTAAATATTATAAAAAATTTCAAGAAGTATTTGAGCGAGTTGAAAAAGAATATGTTAAGGAACCTGAAAAGCAAAAATTATTAGATTCCGCAATTGAAGGAATGCTTTCAGCATTAGATCCCCATTCTGGCTATTTCGCAGATGACGACTTAGAATATTTCGTTAGCAATACTAAAGGCGAATTTGGTGGTATTGGCGTTGAAATAATATATGAAAACGGCGCAATTAAAGTTATTTCTCCTATTGATGATCTTGCTGCGTTTAAAGCCGGGATCAAAGCGGGCGATTATATTGTCAGAGTTAATAATGAGCTTATAAGTAATCTTGGATTTAATAAGGCGTTAATAGAGCTTAGAGGTGAGCCTGGCACTAAAGTTAAAGTCACAGTGATAAGAGAAGGCGAAGGCAAGCCTTTAGAATTTGAATTAACGAGAGAAATTGTAAAAATTAAGGCTGTAAAATCGAGTCTGGACAATAATATCGGCTATATAAGAATTTCCACTTTCAGCGAAAAAGTTCCAGAAGATTTAAAAAAGGAAATAAAGAATTTGCAAGAACAAAGCAAAGGCAAACTAGAAGGGATAGTTTTAGACTTAAGAAATAATCCTGGTGGCCTTCTTGAGCAAGGTATATTAGTAGCTGATTATTTTCTGCAAAAAGGCGTGATAGTTTCAACCAAAGGGAGAGCCGCAAATAGCGAGATAATATTTTCTGCGAAAGAAAACTCAGAAAAAGCGCCTAATATTCCTCTGATAGTTTTAATTAATGGTGGCTCTGCTTCTGCTTCAGAAATAGTTGCAGGCGCCTTGCAGGAAAATAAGCGAGCTATTTTGCTAGGAACTAAATCATATGGAAAAGGCTCTGTTCAAACATTCATGCCAATTGATAACCGCTCTGCATTTAAAATAACAACAGGGATATATTACACACCAAGCGGCAAATCCATACAAGCAGAAGGTATAACACCTGATATAATTTCTGAGCCTGCAAAAGTCGAATATCCGAAAAAAGACGAAGACCAATTTAAATTCTCAGAAGCAACTTTTAAAAATCATATAAAAAATGAGCAAAGCAAAGCAAGCGAAGGAAATGCGGAAGAAAAACAAAAACAGCCAGTAAAATTGTCTGATATGTATTACAAAGATTTCCAATATGCAAGAGCCTATGATTTGCTCCAAGGTATAATTATTCTTGAGAAAAGAAAATGACAGAAGAAAAGAAAAAATTATTAAAAAAATATCTGGCAATCTCAAGCCTCGTATTATTATTCATATGGATTATTATCTTTTTCTATGGAGTATTTTTTGAAGTAAAAATTAATACAAGAATAGAAGAAAAGCTCGCGCAAATTCATGTTGTGGATATCACCAAACCCGCAACAGAAGAGATAAACTCAGAAGATGATGATAGCAAACAAATTGCAGAAGAATTATCAAAACAAATTAGCCAGATAACACCTCAGAATATAGGAGCTAGTACCCAAAAAGCTAAAATTTCTATTATTGTTACAAATTTAGGGACCAATAAAGATTTAACCCAGCAAGCATTGTCTCTACCTCGCACAATAACTCTAGGCTTTTCTCCTTATACAACTTCGTTAAAAAGTTATTATCAGCAAGCCATTAAAAATGGGTTTGATTTACTAATTTATATGCCTTTTGAGCCTATAGATTATCCCGCTAATG
>CAMCRO010000087.1 GCA_945877265.1 Rickettsia typhi
CTCACCACTAGCTGCGGCCGAAACAGGTAATAGACCAGAACCAACTTCTCCAGAAGCTGCCCCTTCACCACCTCCAGCTCGAACCTCACCACTAGCAGAGGCAGAAGCAGGTAAAAGATCTGAACATTCAGCGCCTGTAGCTGCGCGAGCCTCAGCCTGGCCTTTTTGAATCAAATTTTTTCCTTTGGTTTCATCACCTAATCCAGCAAGGAATTGCCCTGCGAAGATATTAGCAGCGCCAGCACCGTGCTGGTTATCAAAAGCTTTTTTAAAAGCCTTCTCCAAATCTTTGAACCTTAACATAATAATCTCATTATTTAATATATGTTTAATTATACACAAATTAGGTTCCAATATCAATACTTATACTTAAATAATTCAATCATTGCGGATCTGAAATTTGGCTGCAATCTCTATTGATTAGAAGGCTAAGCTCAAAGTTAAATTACTTTCCATCAGCTCCTAATATAGTTACAACCATATCGCCTTCTTGAACGCCAGAAGCATCAATATGCTCGCCTCCAGCAGCTTCTCCAATCCCTCCATCTCCACTATTCCCCCGGGCTCCATGCACTCCTCTCTGCTGGGACATTGCAAGTACAGCAACATTTGCCATCGTAGACTTGGTATGAGCAGAGCCGCTTGTAAGCGCCACACCTCTGCCATCATCTATTTCTTCCGCATCGCAAGCTACAGAACCTCTCCTTGAAACCTCCTTAGCTGCCGCTTGCATAGCATCGCTCGTTGCTGCGTGAGTCGGATTATGTGTTACCACTGCAAGACGAACTAGCGCCTCCTTCCGCGCGACTTCCTCGGGATGCTCCACGGCCGTCATTGCGCTAGTAAGTGCTATTTTCACACTTCTTGCTTTCAAATGAGTTCCTCTTGGGCCTATTTCAGCATCTTTACTATCTTTGTGAATAATTGCTCCAACTCCACCACCAGCATCACTCGCAGACCCTTTACCTTTTAAATCAAATGTCATTTCTTCCGTTTCTTTTTCAGCAACAATTCTTGCTACCACATGCCTTTTTTCTACTCTACCATCTGCAAAAGTAACAATATTATCAGCTTCAACTTCATGCCTTGCAGTACTTTTAGATTTATAGCTTTTCCATGCAAGACCAGCTGAGAGAATAGTTAAAACCCCGTTGATAGTTAAGCTTAATATAGTGCCCCATCCAATAGAGCCATCACATTCTTTAGACATTTCTTCCTCATTAAGATTATCTTAAAATAACTATAAATAATTATTTTTTAGGAAGAGTATTTTTTGAGAGAAGGCGAGATTATTGATAAAAAAAAGGCCGCTTATAGCGACCTTTTTAATACATAAAGTAATGAATTACAGATTATTTAATAACTGTAACACCACGACGATTTAGTTTATATACAGCTTCTGTATTTCCAATAGCAGCTGGTCTTTCTTTTCCGTAAGAAATTACTTCAATACGGTTTGCAGCAACACCATTAGCTACTAAGAATCTTTTAACAGAATCAGCTCTTCTTTCTCCTAAAGCAATATTATATTCTCTAGTACCTCTTTCGTCAGCATGCCCCTCAACTATAACGTTAAGGTTATGTCTGCTGTCTGATTTTAACCATTCAGCTTGACGCAATAATTGAGCTTTTGCTTCATGAGTTAAGTCGGATTTATCAAAACCGAAATGAACTCTATCTCCAACATTTTTCTCAAAGTCAGCTGCTGCAGACGAATGTGCAGAATTCATGCCTTTTTTAGAAGAACTGCAACCAGATAAAGCAAGTAAAGCACAAAGCGCTAAAGCTATTTTATTTAACATAGTAATACTCCTTTATTTTTTTATATAAAATGTTTAAAACGTGATAAAAATAACGTTTTAAAAAACATCAACCTAGTTATATATTATATTTAGTGGTTTTGAAAGTACATAATTAGTTATACTTTAATCTATAATAAATATTTGTTGTAAAAATATCATATGATAAAAAACTATAAAGCTTGGGTTTTAATAGACCAGAAAATTGGCAGCAATAATCAAGCAATCGCTCTTGCTGAAGAAATTCAAATTCCTTACAAAGAACTTAAATTAACTTATAATTTTTTAGCAAGGCTTCCAAGCATATTTTTGCCAAAAAGTTTCATGCAAATCTCATCTCCTAATATTATAGACTTATTAGAAAAAGAGACGCCAGATTTAGTAATTTCAGCCTCGCGCAAATCAGCTTTGGTAGCAGCGACAATAAAATCAAAAAAGCCACATATAAAAACTATCCATATTTTAAAGCCTGATATTTCTTTTAGAAATTTCGATTTAGTTATCGTGCCTCAGCATGATAAAAACATTACGAGCAAATATAAAAATGTTTTTCAAATTATCGGAGCTTTAAATAATATAAAAAATAGATTAGAAAATTATTCAGAAGAATTAAACCAGCACTATGCAGATCTAATAAATACTTCATTTACAACTATTTTAATCGGTGGGAACACCAAATCTTTTTCTTTCACTAGAAAAACAGCTGAAGATTTTTATCATGCAGTTCTAAACATCGCAGAGCAAGATAATAGTAAATTTTTTGTTACATATAGCAGAAGAACGCCCGAAATAGTGAAAGACGTTTTTAATCAACTCAAAGACCATGGCCATAAGATATACGATCCATTAACTTCAGATCCAAACCCATATCCGTATATTATGTCTAAGAGCAAATTCGTCATTTCCACATGCGATTCGATTTCTATGTTAAGCGAAATAGCCTCAATTGGAAAACCTCTCTATATATATATTCCAGAAAATTTTAATTCAAAAAAACATTTAGCCTTTGTGTACCAACTTTCAGATCTTGGCATGGCCAAAATAATAGATCAGGGAACTGACTTTTTGCAAGAATACAACTACACTAATCTGAGTGAAACCAGAAAAGCAGGAGAATATGTTCTTTCCTCTATTCTTGGTGTTAAATAAAGCGGTCATAAAATAATTGGTTTGATTTGAAAAGTAAAAAAGCTTCTCTTGGTAAGTTTTGTAATAACTCTCACGAGTTTATACCTGTTTGCTGCCATTTTGATGAAAAAACTCTCCTCACAAAAGATGGTGAGTTAATACAAACAATTCAAATTAACGGAATCAATCAAGAAAATATAAGTTCTAATTTGTTGAGCCTAAGAGACATAATAAGAAAGTCTCTAAAGGAGCATATTAATACCACAGACTTAGCATGCTGGATCCATACAATTAGAAAGAAGAAAAATCTCGATGATGACACGACATACCCAACAATGTTCTCGCAAAATATTCATGATATTTGGGTAAGGAAAAATTATTGGAATGATAAGTTTGTAAATACACTATTCATAAGCTTCGTATATAAGGGAATAGATTTGAAAATCACAAATCTTTCTTCATTTTTAAATTCCTTTAGTAAGAACACAATATCACAAGAAAATTTTGCATATTTAGAAGATGCCAAAATCAAATTAGATAAAGTAGTTTCTGCCATCACCGCAGACTTATCAGAATTTGGAGTCAAAAGACTATCTGTCACAATAAATAACGATGAAGTTTATTGTGAAATCACTTCATTATTTCGGGGTATTTTAAGATTTATTGACACTCCAATAAAAATCGAAGAGATGGATCTTTCCAAGATAATAGGGTCTTTTGGATATGCAGTTGGCTCAAATAAAATAGAAGTAATCTCAAGTAACGAAAGAAAATACGCTTCCATTTTATCTGTCAAAGAATATCAAGACATATCATCAAAAGCTTTAGACAGATTATTACAACAACCAACTGAATTTATCATCACTGAAATATTCCATTTTGTTCCTGAATTGGAAGTGAAAAACAAGATT
>CAMCRO010000088.1 GCA_945877265.1 Rickettsia typhi
CGTCTTACCTTGCTCAATAAATTCTATTACCTTCTTACGTAGATCTATACTATATGCTTGCATTCTTTCTTCTAAATCTATCTCATACTATACGCTAACTCAACTTAATTCACTATAGTGCTGAGTTCGCATAATATTATCAAAGCACCGAAAATTGCGCAGACCCATACTATAATTTTATTATTTAAAATATTGTAATGGATATCTTTTGATTCTAGCTTACTAAATAAATAAGTAGGTATCATAATTGCGATTATGGTTAGTATCATCCCTGCAAAGCCTAAAATGCTAATAAATGCGTTTGGCACTAATAGCGCTACTATAAGAGATGGGATAATAGCTAAAACAGCACCACAAAATTTTCTGCTATTTTCTGAGAAAGATTTAAATTCTGCAGAAATACTATCAGCAAGGCCACGGCTTACTCCTATTAGGGATGTGATTATTGCAAGAAACGAGATCCAGTAAACAATTAGTTGAGTGAACTTTGCATTTGATATATGTGCAAGTTCTGCAACTAAATCTCCCACTTCTACATTGCTGTGAATAATTTTTGCGTAAAATTCAGGGCTGTGGCTGTGCAAAATTCCAAGCGTGCAAACTACCCATATTATATATACTAAAGTTGGAATTAATGTGCCGATAAACACAGCTTTTTTTAGAGTTTTACTCTCTAAATTACAGTAATTTACAATAGTATGCATGCTACCCTGAAAACCAAAAGATGTGAATAATACAGGGATTATAGCAGGGAAAGAGCTGATATTATTATAGCTCTCATTTAGCAAAGGCAGATTGCCAAAATCTATCTTAAATAAGAGTGTTGCAAGGAGTATCCCAAAAACAGAGAGGAATAAAATACATAATATCCTATTAAAAAAATCTAGAATTTTCATTGGGAGTAGCAAAGTTACAAGGGCTCCTGTAGCAGTGAGAATGGCTATAAAATTTACCTCCATGCTAGTGCCAGAAAGCTTTTGTAACACTGAGCTGCCTGCATATATATAAACTGCAACTAATGCAAAATGCAGCAATTTCAAACTTATCGTCCCTGATATTCTTGCTAGATTTGAATTAAAATATGAGCCAAGCTGTCCTATCGGAAGCCCTTTTGCTTTTATATGTAATTCTAAGCTAATTAAAGCACTAAAATACATTAGCGCCCAAACGAAAAGCATTAATAAAATGCTAGGCAGTAAAGCTAGCTTTGCGAGTATTAATGGAAGAGCTATCATGCCGCTACCAATACATGTTCCTGCAATCAAAGCGATTGCACCAATCTGTTTTTGCATCTTGTTACCTATTAGTTTAATTAAAAAATTGATTGAATAAAATTTCTAAAAGTTCGGAGAATTAATATCGATAATATGAAGATGAGAAAAAAGATGAGAGAATTGTTAAGCTAGAAAGCTTGAATAGGGAGGTTAGTTTTTTGTTATGGTTTGTGTTTGTTTTAAGCATATTTTTAATTTATTAATTCTGTTATTACATAAAATTTGTTCTTTATATGAGCTATAATAATAAGACATAGCGCCTCCTAAATAAAAATAAAATTAACATCAAATAATTAATATTTGATGAGGATATATTAGATGAATTTTATTTTGAGTCAATAGTGTCTTCTACTGATACATCATATTAGGAGTCAATTGCCCTTTATCTATTATTTATATGATACTCTCCTCTTACCTATCACTTCATCCAAATTATTTGACTATAGCGATCTATAAATTTACGGTTTTGAGCCCGATTTTAAAACCGTAAGTTCTGTTTTTTCTGATATTTCTTGTTGGGTCGTATGAATAGTCATTCGAGACTTTTATGCTAAGACTTAAGCAATCTACATTATATGATGCTCCTATGCCATCGCTAATTACTCTCGCTTTTTTGCTATTAGAAAAATCTAATCTTAGATCGCCAAATAATGAAACTTCTTCTGTTAATTTATAAGATAAAATAGTGTTATTTTGTTTGATAATATTCTGGTCTGGTTCATTCCAAAAATTAGATATATTATTATATTGCCCTAGATCTCTGAGATTAATCCATATATTTTGCACCGCAAATTTATCATATTGCCCCCATGCGGATATTTCATCTCTATTAGGTTTGAATTTACGATTTTTTCTTTGGAACCTATAATAAATTTCAAAGTTATCAGAATAGTTATAATTTATTTTGCCAACATAATCACTTTTTGAATTTACAGTTGTTGCTCTGGATCTTAACAATTGCCCTAAAAAGGCAGAAACTTTCCAATTTTCCCCCATCGCATAATTATTAAGACCATAGCTAAATCTTGTGCCATCTTCATAATAATCCTTACCGCTATATCTTGAATTTAAGAAAATATTAGTTTCGTTTAAATCATAATATGGCGAGTCTATTAACTCATATTTGTTGATTTTATAGGGCTTATTGCGGCCTATGATTAAACTCATTTGAGGCTCAAAAACAACTATATTATCATTATAGGAAGTGAAAAGTGGTATATTTAGATCCGTTTTAATTTCGGGGATATTTCTCATAAGAGTTTTATTCTTTGCAGCTTTGTGATCTAAATAAGCTTTCTTTATTAAATATATATCTGTTTTATTGTGGATAGATGTACTGATAGCCTGGCCAGAATCAAAGTGAAAATCTCTTCTTAATTCTAAGTCTATCGAATTGCGGGCAATATTTTTTCTGCTGCCTTCTACATATTCAATAGCATTTTCTTGAATCGAAAGATTTAGATTTTCATTTACATCGTAATCTCTTCTAATAAGTATGTTAGGAAGAGCACTCGGATCTGTGGTTACTGAATCTATAGTCCGCAGACCTTGAAAATGCATTATATCAACATGATTATATCCATTATGCTGAATTTGATCAGCGTAAATATGGGATTTAACAGTATTTCTGTGATCTAGATAAAAGTTTTTTAAATATGATTTATCAGAAACTTTCCCGATATCATATCCAAATGTTATATTATCATAATGAAAGTTGCCTAAGCTGTTAACATAATATCTATGATATTTTCTATCTTTTTCTACAGTTTTTTGATTATTTTTTATGAAGATATCTGATTTGCTATAAGAGCCATTAACTTCATAATAACCTGACTCTACAAGATGCCTATATTCTAGCTCGTGTATAAGATATTTTTTATTGAATCTTGGGGAATAAGTTATATCTATATTTGATTTTGCTCTATAATAAAATGGAATTTTTAAAGTTCCTTTATCTATTTCTGGCTTTAATATACCAGATTCTGCTTTTGCATCTGAAAGAGTGTGAGAAAAATAAGGTAAATATAATATCTTATACCCTGCTAGATTAAAAAATACATTATAGTATTTTACTTTGCGTTTTGTGAGGTCTATCTCTGTTTTCTGAGCTTCTATGCTCCATAATGGAACATTATTTATACATTTTGAACAAGGAGTGTAAGCTGCATTATATAATTCTTCTAGATTCGCTTTTTTTTGAATTAATTTTTGAGCGCGCAGAATTTCACAATTTTTAAGCTGGATTTCAGGTTTGAAAATTATAGCTTGATGCTGAATTTGATCGTAATATAAAGATTTTGCTATTAATTTCTGACTGGGATTTTCGGCATAAAGCTCCTTGTCTACCCAAATTCTTTTATTCTTTGTATCTATTAAGGCTCTTTGTGTTTTAATGTAATTATTTCCGGTGATGATTTCTACATTGCCAATAGCTTCAGCAAATTTTTCATCAGAATTATAAAATATATAATCTGCTTTTATAAGATAATTTTCCATGCCAAG
>CAMCRO010000089.1 GCA_945877265.1 Rickettsia typhi
TCTGATTATCTGAGCAACAAAAAGGAAAATACTAGAGAAACTCAAGCTAAAATTAAATGCAAAGTTATTAATCTCATAATCGCAGCTTAAAACACCCACCTCCAAATACCTCCATTAATTTATACACCTCCTTCCATGCAACAACGCCGGCTCAAGCCCGGAATGACAAAATCCATGTCACCCTTCCTTCATAGCCTTCACAATTTCATCAACAACTTTTTTAGCATCGCCAAAAAGCATCATAGTATTATCTCTATAAAACAACTCATTTTCAATCCCTGCATAGCCAGCTGCCATAGATCTTTTAATAAAAAACACTGTTCTAGCATTTTCTACTTCCAAAATTGGCATGCCATAAATAGGGCTAGTTTTATCATTTTTCGCAGCTGGATTTGTCACGTCATTTGCACCAATCACAATAACAATATCTGTGGAGCCGAAATCACGATTAATATCTTCTAGTTCAAAAACCTGCTCATAAGGAATGCTCGCTTCTGCAAGCAAAACATTCATATGCCCCGGCATTCTTCCTGCAACAGGGTGAATTGCAAATTTCACCTCAATTCCTTTCTCACTTAATATGTTAGTTAATTCTTTCACAGCATGCTGGGCCTGCGCAACTGCCATTCCGTAACCAGGTACAATAATCACATTCTCAGCATTCTCTAAGCGAAAAGCTGCATCTTCTGCAGAGCTTATATTGATAGAGCCTTTATCTTCAGCATTTTCTGCCTCAGAAATCTGAGCTTTCATGAAAGCTCCAAAAATTACTTTAATCAGAGATTTATTCATAGCCTTGCACATAACATAGCTAAGTATAGCTCCGCTTGCTCCAACAAGAGCGCCTGTAATAATTAATAAGCTATTGCTTAAGGTAAAACCAATGCCAGCTGCAGCCCACCCAGAATAAGAATTTAGCATAGAAACGACCACAGGCATATCAGCTCCGCCGACAGGTAAAATCAAAAGCACCCCACATATGCAAGAGGCAATAATTATTAGATTTAATAAAAATATGTTCTGGTTTTGCACGAAAGCAAAAATCGCCCATATTGTTAATGTTAATATCAATATATTGGCATATTGCTGGCCTTTAAATTTTATAACTTTGGAAGGTATAAAGCCCTGTAATTTACCAAAAGCAACAATAGATGCAGTGAAAGTTACAGCGCCAATTGCGGCTCCAATTGACATCTCAATTAAATTCGCAGTTTTAATAGCTCCTTTTGCTCCTAAATTAATTGCTTCCGGCATTAAAAAAGCAGCAAGGGCTACGAAAACGGCTGCAAGACCAACAAGTGAGTGAAATCCGGCCACTAGTTGAGGCAGAGCTGTCATTTCAATACGAAGTGCAACAAAGGCGCCAATACCACCACCTGCGATAAGAGCTGTCAGTGCAAGCCATTTATTTGCAAAATTATAAGCAAATATGCAAGCTCCAAGAGCCATCATCATTCCTAGCATACCAATTAAATTTCCCCCTTTTGCTTCTTTATGGGAAGAAAGGCCTTTTAAGGCTAGGATAAAAAATATCGCAGCTAGTAAATATATATATTCAGAAATTGATCCCATATTCATATAATCTAATTTAACTCATATAAATTACATTATGTTTTTGCTCCGTGCAAGGCTCTTAATAAAGAGCAGACAGCTCTCTTTTCCTATAATAAATAATGGTGATATTATTGGCTCTTCATTTTTATGTAATTCTAGCAAAGTTAGTAAAAAGCAAGCTATTTTTTCTAAAGCTTGATTTGCACTAAAAAATATGCTCAAGAAATTATGTATAGTGATTTCAGTTGAATTAGATACTAGGCGCGAGGAGCCTAGCCTATAACTAATAGCGGCAAGCAGCAACGTTGCTAATCCAAACTACATTACTATAGAGGAGTTGAGGCGGCAATTTCTTCTTTCTATAATGCACAATGGGCTTAATCATAAATCTCAAATGCGATAGCAAAAATATTGCAAAGTTATGCTAACTAATTTAATTCACCTTCAACTTGTTCAACTTCTCCTGCAAGCAGGAGATTATTATTTTGTAGATTATTAGCATCATATGTTCCAATAATCAATTCAAAGAATTTTAAATGATTACGATAATTGCCGTCTTGTTTAAGAAGAGATTTTATCTCGCTTGGAGTTAGAGCGTCATTTTTTTTATTAGAATGTAAGCGCGCTATATTATCATTTTTGTCATTTGCGCATTTTTCATGAATCTTCCTTATCTTACGAGTAGTTGATTTATAGTGTAAGATGAAATGAGGCTGAGTTTATCTCGTATAATGGATCATATCGTGGAACAAAACTGATTGATCAGAAAGGTTACGGTAGCCATGTGGAAGAGAGGCGTCAAAGCGCAATCCCTCATGTTGATTAACCTGGCGCCACTCTTCTTGCACCAATACTTCAATAGAGCCAATCACTGGAATCACATGCTCGATCACTCCTTTTTGATGGGGAGGCGATAGATGCCTGCAACCTGGCAACAGCTCTATAATAAACACTTCAAACCCAAGATTCTCATCAAATGGAAAAATAGGCATAACATTGATCTTATCATCTTGTTTATGTATCTGCTTTAGTCCTGGTTTTCTATGAATAAATCCTGGCTGATACGGCTGGACATCCTCTACAAATGATGAAAATGACACATCAAATCCGCTTGCAATCTTCCAAAGCGTTGCAATTGTAGGGCTGGACTCTTCCCTCTCGATTTGTCCAAGCATAGCCTTACTGACGCCAGTTTTTTGCGAGGTAACGTCTAAACTCCAGCCTCTTTGATTTCTGAACTCTTTTAAGGTGGATGATATTTTCGCTGTTAAATGATTCAAGCTTCCCTCACAAAAAATACTTGTGCGTTATAACGTACAATGTTATATTATAGATATTGTGCGCTATAACGCATAAAATGTAAATAGCAAAATTCTATAAATGAGGTAATGATGCAAACAAAACTTCCTAAAAGTGCCGGTTCCGTTCAAGAAGCGCTTGATAAACTGGGATTAGAGTGCAAAGTTCTAGAGCTACCAAGTAGTACAAGAACGGCAATAGATGCAGCATCCACTATTGGGTGCGATATTGGGCAAATTGTGAAATCTCTGATTTTTAGAACCAAGAGAACAGAGAAACCTGTGCTGGTATTAGCATCTGGCCCTAATCAGGTAGATATTGAAACAATAGAAAAATGCGTAGGCGAAAGCATAACCAAAGCTGATGCAGATTTTGTAAGAGAAGTCACGGGATTTGCAATTGGCGGCATCCCTCCTGTAGGGCATAAGAATGTTATAGACTTTATTTACATAGACAAAGAACTATTAAACCTAGATGAAGTATGGGCTGCAGCTGGAACACCCAATGCTGTGTTTTGCATTAAAAGCCAAGATTTACTGAAGGCGACATGTGGAAGTTTAATAAATACTAAGGAGGAAAAATGACATTTGAAAATAAATTGGTCATCATTGTGAATAAAGATATTGATGTAGGGGTGTCTATGAATGCCATTGCCCACGCGTCTTTTGCAGTTGGGGCTTTGCTTGGACCAGATCAAGCTTTTTTACAATCCAACATAGATGCTAGCTGCAATGACTGGAAAGTATCTGGTATGCCTTATATTGTTTTGCGCGGAAAATCAAATGAGATCAAAAAGGCTGTCTTAGGTGCAAAAGAGCAAGGAATTATGCAGCTTGCTTTTGTTGATATAGTGAATTAAGTTGAGTTAGCGTATAGTATGAGATAGATTTAGAAGAAAGAATGCAAGCATATAGTATAGATCT
>CAMCRO010000090.1 GCA_945877265.1 Rickettsia typhi
TGGATAAAGATTGCTATCTTCTCAAGCCACACGCCATTAAAACCTCCCACTAAGCACACAAGCTTGAATGAAAAATACCAAATTTGCTTCGGAGCTTTCTAATGATAAATTTATCCCGGACACTAGTGCGCCTGCGCTGGAATGACAGAAGGGAGTGCTGGAATGACAGAGGAGAATGGAGCGAGAATGACATTCTAAAGACGAGACTTCAACATGAAGTGTTACTATTAATTTTGCTGCAATATCCAACTTGCATTTAAATAATCTCTACCATATTTATCGAGATATTCTTGATATGAACCTTTAAAATCTATCATTTTCTTCTCTGAAAGGGCTATCACTCTAGTTGCTATATTACTTGCAAAGTCCCTATCATGGCTTACTAAAATCACGGTGCCTTCATATTCCTGCAGGGCTTTTTTTAAAGAATTTTTAGTTTCAATATCCATATGATTCGTGGGCTCATCCATTACAAGAATATTTCCACATTCTAGCATAATTTGGGCAAGCAATAGCCTTGCTGCTTCACCCCCACTAATATTTAAAATATTTTTTCCCACTTCATCCTGACGGAATAAAACCTGGCCAAGTATTGCTCTGATTTTCTCATTAGTCTCTTCGGGCGCCTGTGATACTAGCCAATCATATATCGAAATTGATTGATTGAGGGATTCGTGATGATCCTGCGCGAAATAAGAGATTTGTGCTTCATGCCCCCATTCAAACTCCCCATTATCTTGCTTTAGCTTATCTAGCAATATTTTTAATAATGTGGATTTTCCAATTCCATTTGCTCCAAGAATAATAACCTTTTCCCCTCTCGAGATGGAGAAAGAGACATCTTTAAGCACTATTTTATCAGCGAAACTTTTGGAAATATTCTCTAGCTTTAAAACAGTTTTACCTGACGGCCTGTTTAGGCGAAAATTAAAATTCGGAGCTATACGCGAAGTTTTTTGGATGTCTGGTAGATCTATTTTATCTATTCTCTTTTCAATGGATTTACTTTGTGTTGCCCTTGTGCCCGCTCTGAATTTATCGGCTATGCTTTGCAGCCTATCTATCTTTTTCTGAACATATTGAAGCTCATGAAGCTTTAATTCCACTATTTGAGTTTTTTGCTCCGCAAATTTATCGTAATTCCCTGTATATTGCCTGATCTCGCCATAATCAATATCTAAAACATGTGTTGCAAGGTTATTTATAAAAGCTATATCATGGGATATAAAACACAAAACCCCTTTAAAACTCTCTTTGAGATAATTTTCTAACCAATAAATAGATATGATATCTAAATGGTTTGTTGGCTCATCTAAAACTAATATTTCTGGGTTATTAAATAAACTTTGAGCTAATAAAACTCTGAGCTTATAACCACCTGAGAGGGAAGAGAGAGGCTCATAATGCTGCGCCTCCTTTATACCAAGACCAACTAGAAGCTCAGCTGCCTTTATTTCTGCAACATAACCATCATTATCAAAAATTACCTGCTCAAGCTCTGCAAGCCTATAACCATCTTCTTCACTACATTCTTCTTTTTGAAGCAGCGCTTCTTTTTCTTTAATTGCAGACCATAATTCCTGATTGCCAGCTATTACACAATTTATTATAAGCTCGTTTTCATATAAATATTGGTCTTGCTTCATGCAACCAACTCTTGCATTCTTCGAAATTATTATTTCGCCTAAAGAAGGTGTTTCCTCGCCTATAATTAATTTAAGCAAAGTGGATTTGCCTGCACCATTTGCACCAACTAATGCATAACGAAAGCCGGCATTTAAATTTAGACTCGCATCTGTAAAGAGCAGCTTTGCTCCATAACTCATTGAGAGATTATTTATTATAATCATGATTATATATTTATGTTTGATTACTCAGTATGCAAAAACAGGATTTATAGGTAAAAACCAGCTATTTTGCAGAGGTTTTTATAGCAAGCTCAGTGAATTTATCTAAAGCTTCCTTATTTTTTTTAAAGTATAAAATAAACTTTGAATGAAGATTGTCAATTAGAAGCTCTATCATATCCTTTTTGAAGTTATTCTCAAGATTGACTAAAATTGTTTCAAATTGTTTTTCTTTTATAGCCACATGCTTTTTGAAATTCGCTTTTCTTGTGCTCAGATCGTATTCCAAAGCTTTAGAAGCATTTTCTTTTATTAACTTTAAGCTAGATTCTAACTCATTATATAATGCCTCTGCTTCTTTTAAATTTCCTGAAGCTTCTGATAAAATATTCGTTGCTTTTGTTATTTCATCTTTTATTAAATCTTGCTGGGCTTGAAGGAAAGAGAATAGAGCTTTATAGATATGCTTACCGGCTAGTAATAAAAATATAAAAAAACATATAGTCAGCCAAAAATATTCATCCATTTTAGTTGCCTTTTTTCTTTTCGGATATAGCTTTTGAAAGAAAGTCTTTTAAAACAATATCTGATTTTGCTTCTATCTGCTCGATGAATTCTTTTTTAGATAATTCTAAATTTACAAGAGCCTCATCAACTTTAATTTGATATTCTGCTGATAATTTTTCCAGCTTTTTTTCACAATCCTTTTCAAATTTTAAAATTTCTTCTTTATGCATAGAAGCTGAATTTTTATGAGCTTTGGTTATTTCTTCTGAATATTTTCTATTTAGAATTTCAGTTTCTGCCTGCATTTTTTCAGCTTCTAGAAGCATTGACTCTATACGCTTTTGCCTTTTCGAAATCGAAGATTCTATCCTAGGAATAAATATATACCTCAGGCTAATATATAATGTTAATAAACAAATAACTAACCAAAAAATTTGAGAATAATAGGTAGCTACTTCTAGCTGAGGCATATCAAAAAACCTTTTTTATGCTTTGATTTAGGAAAAAATTAAAAGCATTGCTATAACAAACGAAAATAGACCCATAGCTTCAGCAAGGCCTGCCCCTATAAGCGCCATTTTTTGCATTTGATCTGCGGCAGAAGGATTGCGAGCAATTGAATTTAGAAGAGAGCTAAATATATTACTCACCCCAAGAGCAGCACCAAGCATACCAAAAGCCATAAAGCCTACCCCTATAAATTTAAGCGACATTAATTCCATAATTTTACTCCTTTGTTGTTAAAAAATTTAATGACCATTAATTGCATCATTTAAATATACGCATGATAAAATTGCAAAAATATATGCTTGCAATATCGCCACAAAAACTTCAAATCCTATTAATATAGCAATAATTGGCAATGGTAACACTTTCAAAAATAATGAAAGAGAAACCGCAAATCCTGCAAGAACTTTTAATAATACATGCCCTGCTATCATATTTGCAGCAAGCCTTAATGATAAACTAACTGGACGAGCGAGAAATGCAAATAACTCTATCACTATTATTAAAGGCGCAAGCCAAAGAGGCATACCTTTGGGAGCAAATATCTCCAAAAAATGCCACCCTTGTTTTATAAAACCTGTTATTACTATAGCTAAAAAAACCAGCATTGCCATAAAAAATGTAACAGCTATTTGGCTCGTTGCAGTATAGCTATATGGCACTAGACCTAATAAATTGCAAAATAATATAAAAAGAAATAAGCAAAATATAAATGGGACAAATTTTCTCCCCTTTTCCCCAATATTCTCATCTAACATATTGGTTATTAGCTTATATAAACTCTCGCTAAATAAATGAAATTTGGACGGAATAGAAGCGTTATTGCTACTT
>CAMCRO010000091.1 GCA_945877265.1 Rickettsia typhi
TTGGGAGTTATGCTTGGTGTAAGTTTTGCTTCAAATATAGAATCTATACGAAAATTTTTAGAAAAAATTTCTGGAACAAATCTTTTTGACGCTGCAATTTATTTTTTAAACTATTTACCTGCTAAATTAGTTCCGGCTAATATTATTTATATAGCTGTAATGAGTATGGCATTATGTATTCTTGCTACTATTTATCCAGCTGTAAAAGCTGCTTCCATCGATCCTGTCGAGGCTTTTAGAAATGACTAATATAAGCTTAAGTTTAAATGATATCTCAAAAGAATATATGCAAGGTTCAATTTGCATAGAGGTGCTAAAAAATATAAATTTTAGCATAAAAAAAGGAGAGATAGCGGCCATAGTAGGGCAGTCTGGTAGCGGTAAATCTACGTTGCTTCAAATTGCCGGCCTTTTAGATATGCCAAGATCTGGCAAAATTTTTATTGCAGGTATTGATACCACAATATTAAAGGCTAATGATAGAGCTAAAATTAGACTTAAAAAAATTGGTTTTATTTATCAATCATATCATTTGCTTAGAGATTTTAGCGCGCGTGAAAATGTTGCGATGCCCGCATTAGTTGCTGGCGAGAATTATGACAAAGCGTTAATTAAAGCTGATGAGTATCTTGATAGGTTAGGTATGGAAGCACGAAGATTCCATTTTCCTGGGCAGCTTTCTGGTGGTGAGCAACAAAGAGTTGCAATAGCAAGAAGCATGTTTAATAACCCAGAAATTATTTTAGCGGACGAGCCAACAGGAAACTTAGACCCAGAAACAGGTGATAACGTGTTCAATATGTTTATAGAGCTTGCTAAATCTCAGAATACTTCTGCAATTATAGTAACTCATAACCCCGATATAGCTAAAAAATCCGATAAATTATATTTTTTAAAAGCAGGATCGTTAGAAGGGAAATAAATTAAATTTAGTTTTATAATCATAAAAATCTATATGTTCTGTATCTTTTAGATATCTTACTACTACAGAAGTAATAGGAATGAATGCTATCTCATAGATAATTTTTATGGCTATCAATGTTATAGAAAGCTCTAAAATAGATTCGTCGAAGTGAGTGTGATAAAATACAATAGTCACAAATATTAATGTTTCACATATGCAAGCTAATAATGTGCTTAATATAGCTCTAAATGCAAAAAACCTGCCGGTAAATTTAAGCTTGAGTTTTGCAAGAATTATCGAATTTACATATTCACCAAGAACAAAGCTAGTGATTGAGGCAATAAGAATTTTTGTCGATAATTCGAAAATTTGATTAAAATGAAAATTATTCTCTATTCCAGGGGCATTTGGTAGCAATACAGCGAAATATAATAGTATAGCGCATGCAATGTTTATGATAGCCGCAGCCCAGATGGTTTTCCTGGAGGCATTAAAGCCATATACCTCAGTAATTATATCATTAATTATATAGATTAAAGGGAAATATATTATTCCTGAGAATATGTTTTTTCCTGCAATTTCTGCCATTTTCACCGAGGCAATATTAGATAACATAAAAATTAAAACAAAAAGTAGAGATAATATATGGTATGGTCTAATTCTTTGGCTTTCATTTATAAGCTTTGAGGAAACTGCAGTATTCTCGTTCATATAACTAATAGGATAGTAATTATAATTTATCTTAACTTAGGATTGAGAAGAATGCAATGCAAATGCGGAACTACTTACTATTTTATGTTTTGTAGATTCTTTAGAAGTAAATTTACCCAAAACTTCTTTTTTCTGATGTGGTTGGATAGCAGCTATAGCTTTGGCTAGATTTTCTAAGTTTGCTTTGTACTCTTGGCTTGGAGCAGTTTGGATTTTTTGCTGGATATATTCAAACAATGAACATTTTGCAGGCTTTTTATCTTGATCAGTTTTCACCCATTCTATTTCATCATGAAAAGATTTGTCTTGTAGGTAGAGACTGTCTGCTTTGTATAAAGAATCTATTTTTTTTAATGCGTCCATTGGAGAGATTTTGGAGTTAGCAGCATCTTTTACATAAGCCTGAATATCAACCAAATTGGCTATAGATTTCATTTCTTCTGCATTTTTTTTGACATACGTTTCTGTTCTTTGTAGTGCTATGTCTATCCCTCTTTCTTTTCCAAATCCCATTTTTGAACATAGAGTAGAGAAGCATTTTGTTATTTTATTTTTCAGTCCACCTAATTTGTTTCCTTGATGCGAATAAAATTCAGATAATTCTTTTCTACAATGTGTTATAGAACTAGAGAGAGAATTTTCATCAATTTCTTTTCTGAGAATAGCGGCAAATTCGTGATCAGGTATTAAATTTCTATAATCGCGAGAAAGCTTACTTTTTCCGCCATTGATTTTTTCTCTATTTAAGGCATCCAAAACACATCCACGCCCTTCAGAAATATTAGGAGAATGATCTCTGCCTCTTCCCCATTTTTTTATTAAATCTCCAAAGGCATGGCCATAATCAATTCTGCATATCTGAGATTTCTTTGATGTTTTATCATATATAACATATATATTACCAGGGTTAACATCGTGATCTCCTAATAAGAAAGAAAGCTTTAAAGCTTGAAATATCTGATTTTTTTCTAAGGTCAATTTAACTTCTTCTCTTCCCATTTTTGTGGTAATTTCTTCTCCGCATTTTATAGCTCTATCTAAGTCTTTTGGGAGTGTGCGCTGTCCACTTTCTGGATATATGACGCAGTGCCCTTCTACTTTTTGTCCATCAGAAAGACTACCCTTCCATACTTCATCTAAGGTACATCCTACAAAATTAGGCTGCCCATCGTTAAGATATTTTGATGCTAGCTTTAATTCTCTCATTTTTTCATCCAAAATAAGCTCTACTTTAGGAGAAAGCTCGGCCCCAGTAGATAATCCTGAATTTTCAAAAACCGAAGGAGCAATTTCTTCTGCAATTTTTGATGCTACATATTCTCCTATGAGATCAGAGGGATCAGGATCATAACCAAACCATCTCCTCCAATTTTTTGTGGAATTAGACCTTTTAATCTGATGTTTTATTCCATCTATTTCTCCGCGGCTGCTTGGGCTTTTACCTGTTGTCTTTGTTTTATTGGTGAACCAACTTGATGAAAAGAGTTTCATTTTTGATAAATTTTTTATTTGTTAGTGTGAAATTACTTTTCAATTTTGTCAAAGATATAAGGGTTCGAAGTATATATATAAGTTGGATAGTTCTGCTTTTTTACAAATAATATTCTTGCTATCCTTTGTTCTATTGCTTAAGGTAATAAAAAAGTGAAGGTTAAAATGAATAAAAAAGGTTATGTGATTTTAGATCGTAATCTTCCGCTAGAAATGGTAAGGGTAACAGAAGCTGCAGCAATTGCAGCATATAGCCTTATGGGGCGAGGGGATGAAAAGCAGGCAGATTTTATGGCAGTTCAGGCGATGAGAAACTCTCTGAATAATCTGGATATAAATGGGACTGTAGTTATAGGCGAGGGAGAGAGAGACGATGCTCCGATGCTGTATATAGGTGAAAAAGTAGGTACTGGACGCGGGCCTCACATTGATATAGCTTTAGATCCATTAGAGGGAA
>CAMCRO010000092.1 GCA_945877265.1 Rickettsia typhi
TATCTTGGATAAAAATTGCAATTTACTCGAGCCATACACCAATAAAACCCCCCATTATACAACATAGCTTGAATCAAAAATATCAACTTCGTCTCGGAGCCTTATAATGTTTAATTTATCCCGGACACTAGTGGGGCTTGACCCGGGATCTCGTCAAACCTACGAATATTTTGCCTCAACACTAGAATGATAACTATCATCACAGGTTTCATACCATCCAAATCGAGAAAAAACCTTAACTTCAAATTCCATAAAAATTGAAGAAAATACTTAATAATCTTATATTAATTGATGGATAAATTAAGTAATATTATATTTAAATTTCAGCTTTTAAATAGAGTTTATTATGTTATTCCGTAGTTTTATAATATCAGGAGAAAGATTCATATATGGAGAACGAGGCAATTTTTACACTCTCGAAGATTTATTGCAACATAAAGAAATCGATGCTAGTTGCGTAAATATAGAACAACTGCAGAGAATCATTATTCCTATTATTAGCAAATCCACATGTCTTCATACTCTTAATTTATCATTTATTCAGGGTAGTAATTATGGAGAAGCCCATCAGATTAACAAGCTCAAGGCTGCAATAGAGGCTATTCCAAGCACCACTACAATATGTTTCCTTAATTTATCCGGTAATTTCTTATGCGCAAATGCTGAAAATATTGCGCGTTCTATTGCTTCACTGCCAATAACGAAGCTTAATTTTTCAGGAAATTGTTTGTTCAAAGAAATAGGGAAAAATGTCGCATCTGCGCTTGCCGCCTCTTCTTCGATAAAGGATCTCGATTTGTCTAACAATAACTTAGATGAGAATGCTGCAGAAGTAGTAAAACTGCTTATTTCCTCACCATCTCTTCCACTAGAGACACTTAATTTATCACGTAATCATCTAGGAAAGAATTCTATAAAAGTTGCAGAAAAACTTTCTAAATCTTCGACTCTAAAAAGTCTTGATTTATCCGGCACGAATCTAACAGAGCATGCAATAGACGTGGTAAGAATTCTAAAATCTTCCGAATCTTTGCATCTAGAGATTTTGAATTTATCTAACAATAAGTTAGCTAGCAATGCCATACACGTTGCAGGCATATTTTCAGATTATAATGATATGAAAGGTCTAGATTTATCTTACAATGATATATCAGGAGCTGAGCTAATCGAAGTTGCTCGCGCTCTTTCTGGACACAAAAATCTCCAAAGTCTAAATTTGTCTTACAATCATACAGAAGACTCTAGATTAGAAGTCGCAACTATTCTTGCAAGATGCAAAACTCTTCATACTGTTATTTCTCATGATGATTTAGGCGAACTATTCATTCAAAAAGTGATAGAGTCAGGCGATCAAGCCCATATAGCTTTAATTCTGGATAATTACGAGGGCAGCGATAATGCTTCATTCTTATTAAAGGCATTATACACTAAATATTCACCTCATCTAGATCATACAGAGGAGGAGGCTAGCAGTGCTGCTGGTGCTGGCACATCAACTAAGGTTGAATTAACAAGCCAACTCTATAATTCAATAGGGAAATATTGCGCTAAATTTTCTCTAGAATACCATCCTTTAGGAGTAGTAGGCTACAAACCTCTTGCTTCTGATTCTGATCCTGAACATGCAGTTGAACTAGCTTTTGGTGATATAGCTCATGTCATAGGAGAAGCATCAGACTGATAAGATTTTTTAAACTAGACTCCTTAGCATTTATAGCGTCTTTTTTCATTCATAGCTTAGAGATGTAACGCACATCCTAAGCATGAATCTTGCAAAACTCACTAAAGTCTAGAATCTTATTGGTGTTGATACTATCTGGCTCAATTTCTTACCATATAGCTTCTCTCAATAGGGTTGCAGAACTACTGAAAATTATTTGATGTATTGAATTGATAAATGGTGGAGCCAGGCGGAATCGAACCGCCGACCTTTTGAATGCCATTCAAACGCTCTACCAACTGAGCTATGACCCCATTAGAAAACTATATTATACCGATTTTTAAATCCCGTCATGCTGAGCTTGATTCAGCATCTTGTTAAATATCTAGAGATTCCGGGTCTAGCCCGGAATGACTATGGATCATTTAAAAATAAAACTATATATTATTTCTGATTCATTGAATCAAAAAAATCAGCATTATTTTTAGTATCTTTTAACTTATCAATTAAGAATTCTATAGCATCAACAGTGCCCATAGGATTCACAATTCTTCTCACTACCCACATTTTTTGTAAGACAGCTTTAGAAACAAGTAAATCTTCTTTTCTCGTTCCAGATTTAGTAATATCAATCGCAGGATATATTCTTTTATCTGAAATTTTTCTATCTAAAATAATTTCAGAGTTACCAGTTCCTTTAAATTCTTCAAAGATCACCTCATCCATTCTTGATCCTGTCTCGATAAGAGCTGTTGAGATAATAGTTAAAGATCCACCATTTTCAATATTTCTTGCAGCGCCAAAAAATCTTTTTGGTCTTTGCAGTGCATTCGCATCAACTCCGCCAGTTAAAACCTTTCCAGAAGAAGGCACAACAGTGTTATAAGCCCTTGCAAGTCTTGTTATATTATCAAGCAATATCACAACATCTTTTTTATGCTCAACAAGTCTTTTTGCTTTTTCAATAACCATTTCGGCAAGTTGCACGTGTCTCACTGCTGGCTCATCAAATGTGGAGCTTACAACCTCTCCTTTAACGGATCTGCTCATATCTGTCACTTCTTCAGGCCTCTCATCAATCAGAAGCACAATTAAGAAAACTTCTGGATGGTTTGTTGTAATAGCATGGGCAATATTTTGCATCAAGCTTGTTTTTCCGCTTCTTGGAGGCGCAACAATTAATGCTCTTTGTCCCTTACCCATCGGAGCAACAAGCTCTATGATTCTATTGCTCAAATCCTTGTTTGTAGGATCTTCAACTTCAAGATTAAGCTTTTCATTTGGATATAAAGGAGTCAAATTATCAAAATTCACTCTATGTAAGGCTTTTGGAACATCTTCATAATTAATGGTGTTAACTTTAAGAAGAGCAAAATAACGTTCTCCTTGTTTAGGCGCCCTCACTTGGCCGTCAACAGTATCTCCAGTTCTGAGTCCAAATCTTCTAATTTGGCTAGGAGAAACATATATATCGTCAGGCCCTGCTAAATAATTTGCTACAGGAGACCGGAGGAATCCAAATCCATCAGGTAAAACCTCAAGAACTCCTTCGCCATTAATAGAACCACCTTGTTCCACTATTTTTTTCAAGATGCTAAACACAAGCTCTTGTTTTAGCATTGAGCTTACATTTTCTATTCCAAGGCTTTCTGCTTTGGCCTGCAATTCTTCTGGTGATTTTCTTTTTAGTATTTTTAAATATACTACTTCACTGCTTTTTGGCTTTTCTTGAACAGCTTGGGTTTGAATTTCTTCTGAAACTTCTGAATTTGGTATATTATCTGTTGTCATTGAATAAGATTTTTATGTTGATTTAATGTTCTAGGAGAACTATTAACTGTATATTGGGAATGT
>CAMCRO010000093.1 GCA_945877265.1 Rickettsia typhi
AAAAATTGATTTATTATCTTGGATAAAGATTGCTATCTTCTCAAGCCACACGCCATTAAAACCTCCCACTAAGCACACAAGCTTGAATGAAAAATACCAAATTTGCTTCGGAGCTTTCTAATGATAAATTTATCCCGGACACTAGTGGGGTCAAGCAAGGGATGACAAAGGAGAGATTGTGAATCAAGTTCAGAATGACATTTTTAATGGATTGCCGCGTTGCGTGCGCTTCTCATAATGACTCTTACCTGGCTATGGCTTGCTTCGACCATGTCTTGCGATTACGATTATCGCCTGTTTGCTCTCCCCGCAACGACCATGAAAATGAGAATATTTTTATAGTTTTCTAAAAATATTTGGCTTTAATTCCTTAAATTCAAAGCTTTTTCTTGCTCTAAGAGCTTTTTAATATCAAGATATAAAAGTTAAAAAACAAAGGATGAAATATGCATAAAAGACCAAAAATTGCACTTATTGGTAGTGGAAATATAGGCGGAACACTCGCTCATTTAATCATGATGAAAGAGCTTGGAGATATTGTTTTATTTGATATCGGTGATGGAATCCCACAAGGTAAAGGGCTTGATATTGCACAAAGCGCTAAAGTTGAAGGCAGAGATTCCCATATTCTAGGGACAAGCAATTACGCAGATATTGCAGGAAGTGATGTTGTGATTGTGACAGCTGGCTTCCCCCGCAAGCCAGGCATGAGCCGCGATGACTTACTCAACACAAATGCAGGCGTGATTAAGCAAGTTGCAGAAGGAATTAAAAAACATGCGCCAAATAGTTTTGTTATAGTGGTGACAAATCCACTGGACGCTATGGTTTATGTTATGCAAAAGGAAACTGGCTTTAATCCGAAAAAAGTTGTGGGCATGGCAGGTGTGCTTGATTCATCAAGATTTTCTCACTTTTTAGCAGAAGAATTTAAAGTTTCAATTGAAGATGTAACAAGCTTTGTTCTTGGGGGACATGGGGATTCCATGGTGCCACTTGTTAGATATTCCACAGTTGCTGGTGTGCCTGTTCCAGATTTAGTTAAAATGGGCTGGAGCACAAATGAAAAAATAGAAAAAATTGTTGAAAGAACAAGAAATGGAGGCGGAGAGATTGTGAATTTATTAAAAACTGGCTCTGCCTTTTATGCCCCTGCTGCTTCTGCAATTACTATGGCTGAAAGCTATCTGAAAGATAAGAAAAGAATTCTGCCATGTGCTGCGCATTTAAACGGTGAATATGGAATTAAAGATTTATATGTTGGTGTGCCTGTTGTGATTGGCGCTGGAGGCGTTGAAAGAATTGTGGAAATTGAATTAAATGCAAGCGAAAAAGCTGAATTTGATAAATCAGCCGGAAATGTGAGAGAATTAATTAGCGTGCTGAAATACTAGATATTATAATTAAATAAATATCAAAAGGAGCTTTTGAGCTCCTTTCTTTATTTTAGATAGATTTTATTGAATAATCTTAGAATTTATAACCTAGTTGCAAGCCTATATCTGTTAATCCGCTGTTAGGATTTGCTAAATGTGCGTTTGATGCGTGGTCTATTACAAAAGATAATGTTGCATTTTCCTTTAAATTTACTCCAAAGGCTATACTTTCCCTAAACAATAATCTAGAACCTAAAGGCCTAGGTTTTTTAGTTGTAGGTTTTTTTAAAGGACCATTATGTATTTCCCCGCCAAAACTTAATTCTACAAAATAATTGTTAATAGGAATATTCCAAGTTAATCCGGCATAATATTGGCTTGTCCCTCCATTTAAATTAAGCATGGAACCAATATGCGGCCTCAGATCCTTAAATATTGCACTATTATCATCCATTAGATTTGGAAATAAATATTGGATATTAAGAGTAGAAATTTTTTCGATCCTCATTTTCTTATAAGAGGATTTGTGATATAGTTCGGAAAAAGCTCCAATCCTTAGCTCTGTATCTTTTTCTTTTGCTAAGGCTGATTTTCCTGTTGCAATTAGCATTAGTGCTAATAAAGATCTTAGTAAAATTATAAATTTGCTTCACATTTTAGTGATTCTTTATAGTTAATGACTTGTTATTAACATTGAAGTTTATTATTTGCAAATAAATATCACAATCCTAATAAACAAGAGAATAAGCATTTTCTATTATATCTAAATTTAAATAAATTCTAGGCGCTATCAGATTCGATATATCCTCCTAAAGTTTTTAATATTACTCCAGCTATTTCATGATTAATATATTCAGGGCCTTTTATGCCAAATATCTCGCTATAACTTCCTAAATATCCATCTCCTGATCCCATTGATGGTGGAAAAAGAGCTAATAAATCTTGAATTTTATGCTTTATGTCATTTAGGAATAACTTGCTCTTATAAGAAGGTGGAATAGATCGAAAAAAATCTGGAATAAATTTGCTAGGTTTTTCACTTAATTCAAACACTAGTCTTTTTTCGATTAAATCGAACAAAAATCCTAAAATAAATTTGTAGCTAATATCAGGAGAACTAGCCTGTTTTAATATATTAATAGCAGAAATATGGTAGCCAAACTCAATATCAGGAGAACTAGCATGTTTTAATATATCATTAGCAGAAATATGACCATTTATTTTTGTTGTGTCGAACATTTTAGCTATAGCATCACCACCCACATAACGATATAGATTCGTGAATTGAATAAAGACTTGTATGATCAAGATAAATAATAAAATCTGTTGCTTAGCAGAATGATAATAGGTTAACAAAAATTGTCAATAATTTGATAATGATGGATATAGACGAGGGTAAAAGGCACTGAAATAAATTCAGGGTGACGATCCTTTTGGTCATGGCGGACTTGATCCGCCATCTCATGAGGTTTGCTGGGACGATGAAATAAATTCGGTATGACTTGTGTTTTATTGACAAGATCCCTGAAGAAGTCACACTAGTGTCCGGGATAAATTTATGGGGTTATTTTGAAGGTAGCATAAGTCTTTGAGTTCAGGTATAATACCTGTTCGAACAACTTAAAAAAGACTTATGCTATGTACAAACATAACACATTTAATGAAATACTAAAACTATTAGATAGAAAGATTGTAACGGAATCTATTCAAAAGCACGATAGCGACAAACACAGCAAGGGTTTCAGCACATGGAGCCATCTGGTATCGATGATTT